>JANYLP010000027.1 GCA_025361445.1 Coriobacteriia bacterium | reverse complement strand
TCTAGCCGACATGCCGACGCCGCTGAGCATGAGAGGAGGTGCGAGATGACCATGGATATCGAGAGCACGCGCAGAGTGACCGACGATGACGGTCGCAGCTTCGACGAGCTCGTCGTCAACATCGGTCCCTCGCATCCCTCGACCCACGGCGTGTGCCGCGTGATAGCGCACCTCGATGGCGAAATCGTCGTCAAGGCGGAGCCCGTGATCGGCTACCTCCATCGCGGCATCGAGAAGATGGCCGAGAACCGCACCTATCTGCAGGTGGTGCCGCTGACCGACCGGCTCGACTACGTCGGTTCGATGTACGCGAACTGGGCCTACTGTCGAGCCGTTGAGCGACTTGCCGGGATACGCGTCCCCGAGCGGGCGGAGTACATCCGCGTCATCGTGTGCGAGCTGCAGCGCATCGCGAGCCACATGATGGGTATCGGGGCCTCCGGCGCCGACACCGGAGCGGCGACCGTGTTCATCTACGCGTTCGAGATCCGCGAACGGGTCATCGAGTTGTTCGAGCTTCTGTGCGGCGCGCGTCTCACCTACAACTACGTACGTCCCGGCGGGGTGTCGGCCGATCTTCCGGATGGCTGGGTTGACGGTTGTCGCACGGTGGTCCGGGGCCTGCCCGCGCGCCTCAACGAGCTGGACGACCTGTTCTTTCGCAACTACATCGCCCGCGGGCGCATGAAGGGCATCGGCGTGCTCTCGGCCGACGACGCTGTCGCGTGGGGCGCTACGGGTCCTGTGGCACGCGCTTCCGGCGTCTCGTTCGACATCCGCAAGAACGACCCCTACTCGGTCTACCCGCGTCTCGATTTCGAGGTCCCGGTGGGCGAGAAGGGCGACGCGTTCGACCGTGCACGCCTCAAGCTGGCCGAGGCCATCGAATCGTGTCGCATCGTCGAGCAGGCGCTCGACCAGCTCGAGCCCGGGCCGGTGAACGCGCCGGGCATCCCGCGGCTCATCCGCCCGCGTCCCGGCGACGCCTACGATCACATCGAGTCGGCGCGGGGCTCGCTCGGCGTGTACCTCGTCTCCGACGGATCTCCGCGTCCCTACCGGATGAAGGTGCGGTCGCCGGCCTTCTGCAACCTGCAACTCCTGAGTCGGCTCGCACCGGGTCACACGGTGAGCGACCTTGTCGTCATCCTCGGCTCGCTGGACCCCGTGTTCGGGGAGGTGGACCGATGAACGCTCTTCTTGCGGGCGCTCTCTTCGGACTGCTGGCGGGCACCGCGATAGCTCTTGCCGCTCTGTTCGGCGTGTGGTGGGAGCGCAAGGTCGCGGCTCGCATCCAGATGCGCTTCGGCCCGCAGCAGGCGGGTCCCGCCGGGCTGCTACAAACGCTGGCCGACACGGTGAAGCTCGTGCTCAAGGAAGACATCGTGCCGGCCGCCGCGGACCGGAGGCCGTTCCTGTGGGCTCCGCTGCTGGTGTTCGTACCGGTGGCCCTGTCGTTGGTCCTGGTCCCCCTGGCAAACGGATGGGCACCGCTCGACTCGGGCGTCGGAATGGTGCTGTTCCTAGCCGTGCCATCGGTCTCGGTGGTCGGCGTGCTGCTGGCAGGATGGTCGTCGTCGAATACCTACGCGACCCTCGGCGGCATGCGGGGCGCCGCGCAGATGATCAGCTACGAG
Source organism: Coriobacteriia bacterium (assembly GCA_025361445.1). Taxonomy (GTDB): domain Bacteria; phylum Actinomycetota; class Coriobacteriia; order Anaerosomatales; family PALSA-660; genus PALSA-660. Next base: position 12,630 of record JANYLP010000027.1, on the reverse strand, counting down.
GTCCCGCGCACACTCAGCGTGCTGTCGGTCGTCGTACTCGCGGGCTCGATGCGTCCCACTGTCGTCATGAGTGCGTGGCGCTGGTGGTGGCTAGTGCTGCTGGCGGTGGCGTTCCTCGTCTACCTGATCTCCTCGCTCGCCGAGATGAGCAGCAGCCCGTTCGACGTCCCGACGGCCGAGTCCGAGATCGTTGGCGGGTACTACGCCGACTACGCCGGCATCCGTTGGGCGATCTTCATGATGTCCGAGTACGGCGCGACTCTGGCCGCGTCGCTGTTCGGCGCGGTGATATTCCTCGGGGGGACCAACGGTCTGCCCGGGATCTGGGGCGGCCTACTCATCCTCGGCAAGACCGTCCTGCTGATGACCGTGATCATGTGGGTCAAGTGGACGTTCCCGCGCTTCCGGCAGGATCAGCTGATGGCGTTCGCGTGGAAGGTCCTCACTCCGCTGGCGCTGCTCCAGCTCCTGGTCGTGGGGGTGGTGTCGCTGTGGCTGTGAAGCGAAGCGATCGGGGCGACAGCCGCTACGTCATCGTCGACGAGCAGCCGGTGGGGATCGCTGGCTTCCTCGCGGCCGTCCGCTCGATGGCGAGCGGTCTGGCCATCACCGCCGGCAGGGCAGCGGAGAAGCCAGGGACGATCCGCTACCCGTTCGAGAAGCTGACGATGTCGCCGCGCTGGAGAGGCGCGTTGCGCCTGCGCGGCGTGCTCGGCCTTGACGAGGTCGCGCTCATCACCGGTGAGCCGCCCGCACACAACGCGGCGATCGAGACGCTGCTCGACGCAGACAGGCTTCCGCCGTGCGTCGGCACCTGTCCGGCCAACGTGGACGCGCGCGGACAGAACTACCTCATCGCCGACGGACACGTCGCCGAGGCCTACGAGCTCGTACGCGAGCGCAACATCCTTCCCGGCGTGCTGGGGCGGATCTGCCACCACCCGTGCGAGGGTGCGTGCACGCGTGCGGTCTACGACGAGCCGATCGCCATCCGGCCGCTGCATCGGTACGCCTTCGAGCAGTACCAGGCATTGCGTAAGGAGCGCGTCAGTCTGCTCGCCCAGACGCGCGGCAAGTCCGTGGCGATCGTCGGCTCCGGGCCCTCCGGGCTGGCGGCGGCGCTCGATCTCATGACTCTCGGCTACGCCGTCACAGCCCTGGAGAAGGACGACAAGCCGGGCGGGGCCCTCTACACGGGTGTTCCCGCGTATCGCCTCCCGCGAGAGGTCCTCCATGCCGAGACCGACGACCTGGTGCGCATGGGACTCGACCTGCGCTGCGGCGTCGAGGTGGGCAGGGATGTGATGCTTGCGGACCTGCGCCGCGACTTCGACGCGGTTCTCATCGCCGCAGGCTTGCAGACGAGCCGAATCCTGCCACTTCCGGGTGCGGATGCCGATGGTATCCGCGGCGCTCTCGAGTTCTTGCGTGCCGCCAACTTCACCGGCGAGGCCGGCGTGCGGGGCAAGCGTGTGCTCGTGATCGGCGGCGGCAATGTCGCCGTGGACGTTGCCCGCTGCGCGCTTCGCGTCGGCGCTTCGGAAGTGCGCATGACCTCGCTCGAGGCGGAAGATGAGATGCCCGCCCACCCGTGGGAGATCGAAGAGGCGCTCGACGAGAACGTGGTCGCCACCTGTTCGGTCGGTCCCGAGGAAGTAGTGGTCGAGGACGGCCACGTGGTGGGCCTGCGCGTGCGTGAATGCCTGTCCGTGTTCGACGAGACCGGCAGGTTCGCCCCGAATATGGGAGAGAACACGCACGTGCTGCCGTGTGACGTGATCGTCTTCGCGATCGGGCAGGCCAGCGTGCTGGAGCCCGTCGTTGCGGGCAGCGACGTGAACCTGAACGAGCGCGGCAACCTGCTCGTGGACGGCACACTCTTCACGACGAGCGGCGCTGGCGTGTTCGCCTGCGGCGAGGTGGTGACCGGCCCGGCTTCGTGCATCGGTTCGATCGCTACCGGCCACGAGGCGGCCAACTCCATCGATCGCTACCTGCGCGGCGTCGACCTCGCCGACGGCCGCGTCGCGCGCCCGGTCCCGCTCTTCGAGAAGCGCGAAGCCGCGGTCCTTGACGGGATCGAACCCGACCGCCTGCGCGCACCCATGCCGATCGCTCCGCCCGAGGACCGCGTCTGTGACTTCCGGACGGTCGAGCTCGGCCTGACCGATGCGGAATCCCTGCACGAGGCGACGCGCTGCCTCCGCTGCAGCAGTGAGGTGTGCGTTGGCTGCACGTTCTGTGCGCGGACGTGTCCGGACCTGTGTATCACCGTCGAGCGCGACGACACCCCGGGGGCGCGCTGCGTGACGCGCTACGACCTGGATCTGACGAAGTGTTGCTTCTGCGGGTTGTGCGCCGAGCAGTGCCCGACCAACGCGCTGACGCACACCGGTCAGTACGAGCTGTCCTTCTACCACCGCGCCCTCGGCGTGTTCGACAAGGGCGAGATGCTGCGCGACGGCGATGTCACGCGCGCCACCGGCCGCGACGGCATCGAGTCACCGCCATGCGCGGCGCCGGTGCGGGGTGAGCGCCCATGAGCGGCACCGTGCTGTGGTGGGGACTTGCCGCACTCGCGGTCGTCGGGGCGCTGGCGGTCATCGCCGCACGCGAGATCATGCGGATGCTCCTCGCGCTGGGGATGTTCCTCCTCGGGGTCGCAGGCCTGTACGCCTACTACGGCCTCCAGATGCTCGCCGTGGCCGAGCTGTTCGTCTACATCGGCGGCGTACTCGTGCTCTTCCTCTTCGCTATCACCTCGATGGGGCGCGATTCGGAGGGGCGTGTGGTCGCCCGGCGTCTCGACGTGGGAGCGATCGCGGTGTCCGCCGGCGTGTCGGTCGTCCTGCTCGTGGCGCTGCAAGACGCCCTGCCGGCCGCCTCGGGCGCGTCGCTCACGGTCGAGCAGACCGCGGAGGCTCTGCTGGGCCCGCTTCTGCCGCTGTTCGAGGTCGTGGGCGTTCTGTTGCTGGTCGCGCTCGCCGCGGCGCTCGCCATCGTCGAGGGCGGTGACGGACGATGACGTCGCTCGTCCTGTCCTGCACCCTGATCGGCATCGGCCTGTACGGGGTTCTTACGCGGCGCGATCTGGTGGCGGTTCTCGCGTCGATCGAGGTTATGCTCGGCGGCGCACAGGTCCTTCTTGCCTCGTACGCTGCCGGGGTTTCGGTGCCGGCGGTGGGCGAGGGGATCACCGTGGTCGTCCTTGCGACCGGCGCGGCCGAGGCCGCCATCGGACTGGCGCTTCTCGTCGCGCTGGTCCGCCGGAACAAGACCCGTACCGATCAGATAGAGGAGGTGCGCGGATGAGTGTCCTGCGCACCCTGCCTCTCGTGGTCGTCTTCGTTCCGGTCGTGGTCGCTTGCCTGTTGGCTGTGGGCGGCCGTTTCGTCGGGCGCGCGGCACCGTGGATCGCCCTGGCCGGACCGCTCTTCGCGATCGGCGTCGGAACCGCCTCGCTCGACGGCGGCGCGTCAGGCGCAGTTCGCTGGCTCGGGGTCGGGGAGACCGCTGTGCGCCTGGGCTATCACGTCGACGGCCTCGCCGCGATCATGCTTCTCGTGGTTGGCGTGGTATCGGTCTGTGTGATCGTCTTCTCGATCGGCTACATGCGCGGGGACCGCGGATACGTCCGCTACTTCGCCCTGATCTCGCTGTTCACCGCCGCGATGGCCGGTCTGGTCATCGCGTCCGACCTCGTAGGGCTGTTCCTTGGCTGGGAACTGGTCGGGGCATGCTCGTTCCTGCTCATCGGGTTCTGGTACGAGAGGCCGGAGGCGGCCGAGGCGGCGCGCAAGGCCTTCATGGTCACCCGGGTGGGTGACGCGGCCATGCTCGTCGGTATGGCCGTCCTATGGCGCGCCACGGGGACTCTGGAACTCGATGCGATCCTCGGCGGCGTTGGCGCGCTGGCTCCGTCGGTGGTGACGGTGGCCGCGGTGTGTCTGTTGCTGGGTGCGGTGGGGAAGTCCGCACAGTTCCCGCTCCACATCTGGCTTCCGGATGCGATGGAGGGCCCGACTCCCGTCTCCGCGCTCATCCACGCGGCGACGATGGTGGCAGCCGGCGTGTTCCTCGTGGCGAGGACGTGGCCCCTGTTCGAGGCCTCACCCGAGGCGCGGCTGATCGCCCTCGTGCTCGGTACAGTCACGGCGCTTGGCGCAGCAACCATCGCCCTACCCCAGACCGACATCAAGAAGGTGCTCGCGTACTCGACCATCAGCCAGCTCGGTTTCATGTTCGCCGCCCTCGGCGTGGGAGCCTGGCCGGTTGCTCTCTTTCATCTGGTCACGCACGCGGCGTTCAAGGCGCTGCTGTTCCTGTCGTCCGGCTCGGTGATCCACGGCAGCGGGACGCAGGACCTGCGGGAGATGGGCGACCTGCGGTCGAAGATGCCCATCACCGCCACGGCCTGGATCATCGGCGGCCTTGCGCTCGCAGGGATCCCTCCGACGGCGGGCTTCTTCTCGAAGGACGAGGTCGTGGCGTCGGTGTTGCAGGCTGCCCCCTGGGCCGGAGTCGCGCTGCTGGCCGCCAGCGTGCTGACGGGCGCCTACGTTGCCCGCGCCACGCGGCTCGCCTTCTTCGGTACCGCTCGCGGCGCGAAGGAAGTGCACGAGTCTCAGTGGACGATGACACTGCCACTGCTCGTTCTCGCCGTGGCCGCACTGTCCCTCGGACTGGCCGGCCCGATGATCGCGCGGGCGCTCGGGGCTGAGAGCGAGGCGCTGTCTCTGGGCATCGCGGCCGTCGCTGTCGGCCTCGCCGCGGCGGGAGCGATCGGCGGCTGGCTGCTCGCGGCCGACGGCGGCCGCAGAGAGCAAGCCCTCCCGCCCGCCTTCGCACGCATGTGGGGAATGGTCCGGAACGGCTACGGGTTCGACACTCTTGCGACGAACGTGGCCGTTCGCCCGATCGCGAAGCTCGCACGCTTCATCGACGAGGCCGTCGATCGTGCGGCCATCGACGGTTTCGTCGAGGGCCTTGCCGTGGCGGTCCGCCGGGCGGGTGCGTTGCTTGCGGGCACGATGAACGGCGACGGCCAGTCCTACACGGCACTGCTCGCCGTCGGGGTCATCGTTCTGCTCGCGGTCACCGTCTGGCTGGTGAGGTGAAGCGATGACACTCACTGCGCTCATCGCACTTCCGCTCATGGGTGCCGGCCTCGTGCTGATCGTCGGGCGTGTGCGGCCGTCATCCGCGCGCGTTCTGGCGCTCGCAACGGCGAGCGGTTCTCTTCTGCTGACCGTCCTGGCCGTGACGCTGCCGGCCGCGATCTCGACGCCTGCGAGCGCAGCGGTTCCCTGGCTGCTTCGCGCCGACGGGCTCTCACTACCACTCATCGGGCTCACGGGGATCCTCGGCGTGGTCGCGATCCTGGCATCGTGGGGCGAGACGCGTCGCGCCGCCTCGCACTTCGCGCTCCTGCTGGCGCTCCAGTCCGCCGTGACGACGGTATTCCTCGCCGACGACCTCATCCTCTTCTATGTCGCGTGGGAAGCGGTCCTGATCCCGATGTTCTTCCTGATCGGGGTGTGGGGGCACGAGAATCGTCGCCAGGCCGCGATGAAGTTCTTCATCTACACATTCGCGGGGAGCGCGCTCATGCTCGTGGGCCTGCTCGTCGTCGTGTTCACGACCGGTGAGGTCCGGATGTCCGCCCTGACCGCCGCCTCGCTGGCCCCGGGGACGCACGACCTGGTGTTCTGGCTGTTGGTTGCCGGCTTCGCCGTCAAGGTTCCCGTCTTCCCCCTGCACACGTGGCTGCCGGACGCGCATGTCGAGGCTCCGGTCGCCGGCTCGATCATGCTGGCCGGGGTACTGCTGAAGATGGGCGGCTACGGACTCCTGCGTTTGGCGCTGCCGCTCGCGCCTGAGGCGGCGCGCGCCGCCGCTCCACTGTTTGCGACGCTCGGGATCATCGGGATCGTCTACGGCGCATTCGTCGCCCTGGCGCAGACCGACCTCAAGAGGCTTGTCGCCTACTCGTCCGTCGCCCACATGGGCTTCGTCGTCCTGGCCATCGCCATCGGGACGCCGCTCGCGCTCACTGCGGCGATGCTCGGGATGATCGCCCATGGCCTGACCGCACCGCTGCTGTTCCTGCTTGTCGGTCAGCTCCAGGACCGCACCCACACCCGCGAGTTGGCGCGCCTTGGCGGACTGATGCGTCCGCTACCCGGTTGGGGCACCGTCTTCGTCTTCGCCTCGCTCGCAAGCATGGGTCTGCCGGGACTCGCCGGCTTCCCGGGCGAGCTCGTGACCGTGCTCGAGGGCTACGGCGCCTTCGGCTGGTGGATGGTGGCGGTAGCGGGCGGCATCGTGCTGGCAGGTGCGTATACGCTGCGAGCGGTGCGCCTGGTCGCTTTCGGTCCGCTGCCGGCGGAGTGGGCGGCGCTGCCCGACCTGACATTCCCCGAGGCTCTTGCGACGGTCCCACTCGTGCTCGGGATCGTCGTGCTCGGCGTGTGGCCGTCTCTCGTGGCAGACACCGTCGCCCCGGTAGCATCCTCGATCGCCCATGCATTGGGGGTGGGATAGGGCCATGGAGAACCTGATGCCGTTCATACCTTTGGCACTGGGCTTCCTCGGAGGCGCAGTCGCGCTGATCCTCGGTGCCTGGGGCCATCGCCATTGTGCCGTGATCGCATCTGCATCCGGTCTCGGTCTCGGCGCGGTCGGTGGCGCCTGGCTGGCCCTGTCCGCCCACACACCATTGGTGCCGGGAGCGGTCGTCGTGATGACGCCTGCCGCAGCCTCCTGCCTCGTGCTGGGCGCCATCGCGCTGACCGCGTGCTCTGCCACTCTGGCCGCGACACCGGCCGGACCTCGCATCGCGATCCTCGGGGCCTTCGCCGCATCCTCGGCGGCCCTTGTCGCCGCGGCGGTCGACGTCGGGGTGTTGTTCGTGGCCGTTGAGACGCTCGCTCTGTGCGGTCTCGGGCTCGTCGCCATCGCCGACACCGATCACGCGCGTGAGGCGGCCATGAAGTGGTTCATCCAGGGTTCCGTCGCCACCGTGTTCTTCATCATCGGGATCGGAGTGCTTCTGTCCCGCACTGACGGATCGCTGTCGTACGCTGCGATAGCGCTGCGGGCGTCGGCTCCCTCGGCTGCCGGCCCGCTGGCGGTAGGCGTCGTGCTGGTTCTCGTGGCGCTCGCATTCAAGGCCGGCGCGTTCCCGTTCCACAGCTGGATGCCCGATGCCTTCGAGATGGCTCCTCCGGCTGCGGTTGCCGTGCTGGCTTCCGCCGGGAAGGTTGCTCCCGTGGCAGCGGCGCTCGGTCTCGCGGTTTCGATCGCGGGTACGGCGAGTGCGCGCGTGCTGCCGATCGTTGCGTTCGTCTCTGTGGCCTCGATCGTCTTCGGGAACCTTGTGGCGCTCCGTCAACGCACCTTGGCCCGGATGCTCGCGTACTCGGCGATAGCTCAGGTCGGCTACGCGTTGGCGGCGATCCCGCTTGCGGGCGGGTCGGGGGGCGCCGCTGTGCCGATCTTCGTGATGCTCTACGGCGTCACTTCGGTCGCCTCGTTCGTGTTCATCGTCGCGCTTCGCGAGTGCGACGATGAGTGGGACGGCTCGATCGCCGGACTGACCGGCCTGTCCCGGCGCCGACCCGCATTGGCAGCGTCGCTCGTCGTGATCATGCTCTCCCTGACCGGCATCCCCCTGACCGCCGGCTTCTGGGGCAAGTTCCTCGTGTTCGGTGCTGCAGCGACCGGCGGATACCTCTGGCTCGCCATCGCCGGGGTGCTCGGTTCGGTTGTCTCCTTCGGCTACTACGGCAACGTCCTGCGCCGGGCGTACCTGGATGCGGACGCGGACGACAGGTCGGGGCGCCCGACGCGCATATCCGACGGGGACACGGAGTCGTCGGGAGGGGGAGTCGCGGCTGCCGCGACGGTCGTGCTGGCGCTTGCGCTCCTTGTTGCGGGGATCGCACCCCTGATCACCGGATTGGGCGCTCTACTCCCGCTTCGCTGATCGGGCCCTTTCGGCTCATCACGAACACACGGCTTCCCCACACGACGCGGGATTGCAGAATGCATTCGGCTGGGGGTACTATCTATACAGGAATGTTGCTTCGGCAACACCCTTACCCCTGAGCCTCAAGGTGCCGGCCTTGGGGCTCAACCTATTCCTGTAAGAGGATTCATACGATTCTGAGCCCGATATCGGGTAAAGGCGGAGCTCATTCTGTCCGATACCTGAACCATGGACACAGAACTCAAACTCCAGCTCATCCCCGAACGGATCCGGGTCCGTCGCGCCACCGAGGCGCGTCTGGCGGCTGCCGGGAACTTCGTCGCGGAGCTCCTGGACGAGGCCAGCCTCAAGGGCGTTGAGCCGTCGTCTCGGGACATTGCCGACGCGATCGTTCGGTGGCTGCGCACAGGAGTACGCGGACAGTAGACAGCGTTGTGCCGGGTCGGACGAGCATTGTGTCCGCACCTTGACGACAGCGCACATGCGGTGCGGACCGGGGACGCCTTCGGCGTCCCTTCGTGCATAATCGGACGAGCGGCCCGGGCGCTCTCAGAAGTGCGCGCCTCGGTAGCAGACGCACCATCCTCCGCACCTCGGATAGGGAAGTCACCGTGAGCAGAGACCCGCGCGCCATCGTTCTCGTACTCGACTCCGTCGGGTGCGGAGCGCTCCCGGACGCCGCCTCCTATGGCGATGAGGGCAGCAACACGCTCGGCAATGTCGCGCATGCGGCCGGCGGGCTCCACATGCCGAATCTGGGCGCGATGGGGCTTGGGAATGTCACCGGCATCGCCGGCGTGCCGCCGACGTGCGCCCCGACCGCGTCTTGGGGCCGAAATGCCGAGGCATCCGCCGGCAAGGACACGACCACGGGACACTGGGAGATCGCGGGCATGCGGGTGGACCACGCGTTCCCCACATATCCCGACGGTTTTCCCCCGGAAGTCATGGACGCGTTCACACGAGAGACCGGTCTCGGTTGGCTCGGCAACTACGCAGCGAGCGGGACGGTGATCATCCAGGACCTCGGCGACGAGCACGTCCGCACCGGCAAGCCGATCGTCTACACGAGCGCGGACTCCGTGTTCCAGATCGCGGCGCACGAGGGCGTCATCCCGGTCGACGAACTCTATCGCATCTGCGAGATCGCCCGTACGCGCGTGTGCGTGGGGGCGCATGCGGTCGGTCGCATCATCGCGCGGCCGTTCGTGGGTCCGGACGCGGAAGGAACGTACGTCCGCACGCATCGCCGCCGCGACTTCGCGCTCGAGCCCCCCGAGCCCACGGCACTCGATGTGCTGGCCGAGGCCGGGATCCGCTCGGACGGCATCGGCAAGATCGGCGAGATCTTCGCCTGGAGGGGCATCTGCTCCTCGCCGCATTCGACGGACAACATGAACGGCTTCGATCATCTGCTCGAACTCGTCGGAGACGGCACGAGCGGCTTCGTCTTCGCGAACCTTGTGGACTTTGACATGATCTGGGGCCACCGCAACGACGTAGAGGGCTACGCGCGCGGACTTGAAGCGGTCGATGCCCGGATGCCGGAGCTGATCGATGCGATGGAGCCCGGAGACCTGCTCGTCGTCACCGCCGACCACGGTTGCGACCCGACGATGCCCTCGACGGACCATTCGCGTGAGTACACTCCGTTGATCGTGAAGGTCAAGGGTATGGATACCGGTGTGGCACTTGGGACCCGGAGCACCTTCGGGGACATAGGGGAGACAGTTCTCGACTTCTACGGGCTCGGCGGCCGCTGCGGCCGCGGCACGAGCTTCCTTTCGGAGGTGCGCTGTGTCTGATCGCAACATCGAGGAGATCATCGAGGTCAAGCGTGACGGCGGTCGACATACCGAGGCTGACATCAGGCGTCTCGTGTCCGGCTACGTTGCCGGCGACGTCCCGGACTACCAGATGTCCGCTTGGCTCATGGCGGTCGTGCTGCGCGACCTGGACCATGAGGAGACCGTGTGGCTCACCGATGCGATGGTGCGCTCCGGCCGCACGGTCGACCTGTCCGCCATCCCCGGCGTGAAGGTCGACAAACACTCGACTGGCGGCGTGGGGGATAAGACCACACTTGCGCTCGCCCCGATGGTGGCCGCCTGCGGAGTACCGGTGGCGAAGATGTCGGGCCGGGGCCTCGGTCACACCGGCGGCACGCTCGACAAGCTCGAATCGATCCCGGGATTCAGCGTGATGATGGATTCCGCTGCATTCGCCCGCCAGGTCTGCGAGATCGGCGTTGCGGTCATCGCGCAGTCGCCCGACATCGACCCGGCAGACAAGAAGATGTACGCGCTTCGGGATGTCACCGGTACCGTACCGTCGATCCCGCTCATCGTCGGATCGATCATCTCCAAGAAGGTGGCGGGCGGCGCGGATGCGATCGTGCTCGATGTGAAGGTGGGTTCCGGCGCCTTCATGAAGACGATCGAAGAGGCGCGGGTGCTCGCCTACGAGCTCACGCGCACCGGGGAGGCCATGGGGAAGCGCGTCGTCGCGCTGCTGACCGACATGGACCAGCCGCTCGGCTGCGCGGTCGGCAATGCGCTCGAGGTCGCTGAGGCGTTCGCTGCCGTGCGCGGAGAAGGCCCGGAGGACCTCTTGCAGGAGTGCCTCGCACTTGGCTCACGCATGCTTGTGTTCTCGGGTGCCGCGCGCAATGCGGATGACGGGCGCACGCAGCTGGTGCGCGCCATAGAGAGCGGACGCGCGGCGGACAAGGCGCGCGAGTGGGTTGCCGCCCAGGGCGGCGATCCGGGGGTCGTGGACGATGCGTCGCTCCTGCCACGCGCCGAGCACACACGTGTCGTCGCCGCGCACGAACACGGCTGGGTCGCGCACTTCGACGCCGCTGCCGTCGGGCGTGCTGCGATGGCGATGGGCGCCGGTCGCGCCAGCATGACCGACACGATCGATGCATCTGCCGGGCTCGTACTCGCCGCGAAAGTGGGAGACCGCGTTGAAGACGGCGCGCCGCTCGCTACACTGCACGCTGCGAGCGAGGCGCTTCTCGATGCCGGCGAAGAGCGGTTCCGCAACGCGATCGTCATGAGCGAACATCGCGTGCAGGCGCGCGACCTCGTACTCGAACAAGAAGACGACAGGAAGGCGCGCTCGTGAGTCAGCCCGATCTGCTCTACGCGGCCCTACGGCTGCTGCTCATCATCCCGGCGATCATCCTGCACGAGGTGTCACACGGATACGTCGCCTATCTGCTGGGCGACCCCACGGCCAAGCGTGCCGGCCGGTTGACGCTGAACCCCATGGCGCACGTCGATCTCTACGGCACGATCATCCTGCCGGCGATGATGTTCCTCGTGGCCGGTTTCGCGATCGGGTACGCCAAGCCGGTGCCGATCAATCCGCAGCTCATGCGGAAGACGTCGATGCAGACGGGCCTACTCCTCACCGGCATTGCGGGTCCTGTGACGAACCTGCTGCTGGCGGTGGCCTCGGCCGGTGTGTTCCGTGTGCTGACGCTGTTCGACCTGCCGGGGATCGTGTACTACATGGTCAGCTTCTTCACGTTGATCAACCTGGTTCTCGCCTTCTTCAACCTCATCCCGATCCCGCCGCTCGACGGCAGCCGCGTGGTACAGCGGTTCCTGAAGGGCGAGACGCTGCGGCAGTATCACTCGCTCGAGCGCTACGGGATCATCATCGTTCTGGCGGTCGCCTTCCTGCTCCCATCGGTCAACCCGAGCTGGGACGTGCTCGGGTGGTACCTGGAGCACACGGTCTACCCGATCTCCCACTTCCTGCTCGGGGGGTAGGCGCGAGCGCCGGGCTCCGTTAGGGCGCTCCCGGTACGGTAGAATCGTCCGGACCGAATCCCGCCTTGTGAAAGGCCGCGAATCCGTATGGTTGAAGTACGCAAGAAGCGCATCCTCACCGGCTATCGCCCCACCGGCAAGCTCCACCTGGGGCACTGGTTCGGCAATCTGCAGAACATGCTGGCGCTCCAGGAGGACTACGACGCGTTCTACTTCGTCGCCGACTGGCACGCGATGACCACGATGTGGGCCGACACGCACGAGATCCGCCGCTACACCGAGGATCAGGCCCTCGACTGGCTCGCGGCCGGACTCGACCCGGACAAGTGCACCATCTACCGCCAGTCGGACGTTCCGGAGGTGGCGGAGCTCGCGCTCTACTTCACGATGGTCACCCCGATGTCGTGGCTCGAGCGCGTTCCGTCCTACAAGGAGCAGCGCGAGCAGATCTCGGACAAGGATCTCGGCAATGTCGGGTTCTTCGAGTACCCGCTGCTGCAGGCAGCGGACATCACCATCGTCAACGCGGACCTCGTGCCGGTGGGCGAGGACCAGCTGCCGCACCTGGAGCTCACGCGCGAGATCGTGCGCCGTTTCAACAACGTCTACGGTGGCGGTGCGGACGGTAAGGGCTACCTGATCGAGCCGGCCGCGCTCATCCCGAAGCAGGGCGCGCGCGTGCCGGGCACCGACGGCCGCAAGATGTCCAAGAGTTACGGCAATGCGATCTTCATCTCGGACTCGCCGGATGAGATCAAGACTAAGGTCATGTCGATGATCACCGACCCGGCGCGCAAGATGAAGACCGACCCGGGCGACCCTGACATCTGTCCGCTGCATCAGATCCACAAGCTTGTC
>JANYLP010000071.1 GCA_025361445.1 Coriobacteriia bacterium | reverse complement strand
GCGACGAGACCTGCGACCACGCCTGCGACGATCTTGGTCCTGTTGTTCATGTCCATCTCCTGTCCTCGGTCCCGGAAGGACCGTCGGGTTCGGGCTACGAGACGACTATCCCGCCCCGGAGTGAACCCCCAGAGAACCAGTCATGAACTTTGTGTGAAGTTCGCGAGGGAATGCATGCCCGCCACCCGGTCTACCGCGAACGAGCCTCGATCTTCTCATCATGCAGGCGCTACTTGAGCGCATCGAGCCGTGCCCTCAGCACGCTCTCGTCCACGGCGCCCACGATCGGCTGCCCGGAAATGCTGCCGTCGGCGTTGACGAACGCGAACGTCGGCACGTACTGCACGTTGAACAGTGCGGAGAGTTTGTCGCCGACCGGATCGCCGCTGTCGACGTACCGACGGAAGTCAACCGTGCCCGCGTACTCCTGCTTCAGCCTCTCGACCAGAGGCTTCATCCGAATGCAGACGGGTCAAGTGCTCGATGCGAAGTCGATGAACACGGGCCGACCGTCGGTATTCACCGAGCCGGGGCCACTGGGCAGGGCGCCGCTACCAGCGCCCGTCGCTACGGTTCCGGGCGGCTTTCGCAGGAATCCGCACCCGACAGATGCATCGTTCGTGCCAAGAGCATTGAAGCCGCCTCTTCGGGGAGCGTCGGCAGCCGAACGCCCTCGACGTTCAGTACCCCCGCGCACCTCGTTCACGAGTGCTTCACATCCGTCGGTCATGCTGGGGCACAATGGGATGCGACGACGACCGAGGGGGCTTGCTCATGTCCAGGAAGATCCTTGTAGTCGACGACAATCCCACGATCGTCGAAGTCCTCGCCGCGTATCTGCGCGAAGACGGATTCGAGGTCGTCACAGCGAGCGATGGTCCTCAGGCTCTTGCGGTTGCGGCGTCCGAGAAGCCCGACCTCGCGCTGCTCGACATCATGCTTCCCGGCATCGACGGCATCGAGCTGACGCGGCGCTTCCAGCGCGACAGGAACCTGCCGGTCATCCTCGTGACCGCCCGCACCGATGAGATCGATCGGCTCATCGGGCTCGAAGTGGGCGCCGACGACTACGTCAGCAAGCCGTTCAGCCCACGTGAAGTCGTCGCCCGGGTCAAGGCCGTCTTGCGCCGCGAAGAGCGATACGCGTTCGCCGGTTCTCTGGACGTCCTACGCATCGGTGGCTTGGAGGTCGATGGCGGCGGGCGCACGGTGAGCGTGAACGGCACCCCGGTGCCGCTGACGCGCACGGAGTTCGACATCTTAGCGACGCTTGCCGCCCACCCGGGGCGCGTGTACTCCCGGATGCAGTTGATGGAGGCCGCTCAGGGGGTCGCATTCGAGGGATACGAACGCACCATGGACGCGCACGTGAAGAACCTTCGACGCAAGCTCGGGGACGATCCCAAGGACCCCACGTACGTCCACACGGTCTTCGGAGTGGGCTACAAGCTCGAGGTGCGCCCGTGAGGCGCTCGCTCCTCAGTTACGCGTTCCTCGCCATGGTGGTCGTCGCGCTGTTGTCGGTGGGCGTGGTGGGGCTCATCACACGCGCCGAGATATCCACGGCGTTCGCCGCCTACCTGCAGACACTTCCCTCGGGGATGGGGCGGGGGATGATGGGTGCCGGGGCCATGATGGGCGCCTCGGAGCAGACGTTTCTCGCCGCCGTCGACAGGGGCATCCTGATCGGCGCGCTCGTCGCCATCGGCCTTGCGGCGCTGGTCGCCGCCGCCGGGGCGTACTTCCTGACCCGTCCGATCACGCGGATCACGCTCGCCGCGAACGAGATCGCCGCCGGTGACCTGACGCACCGTGTCCACGCCGGAGGACCCGCCGAGATCAGCCGCTTGGGCGAGGCTTTCAACGACATGGCGGCCTCCCTCGCCACATCGGAGGAATTGCGACGGCGCCTCGTTGCGGACGTGGCCCATGAGCTGCGCAACCCCGTGGCATCTCTCCGCGCGCAGGCGGAAGGGATTGCCGAGGGGGTGCTGGCGCCGGTGCCGGAGCGTTTCGCCTCGCTCGTCGGCGACACGAAGCAACTCTCGCGACTGGTCGACGATTTGCAGGAACTCTCTGCGGCGGACGCCGGTCGCCTGGCGTATCGCATGGAGCGAGTCCTGCTCGCACTCGTCATCGACGCGGAGGTGCAGCGCGCCGCGACCCGGGCCGGAGCGGGTGTCGCAGTCCTGAGCGACTGCACGGCGGACCTGGTCGTCACAGCCGATGAGGGCCGTATCGCTCAGGTGCTCCGCAACATGCTCGACAACGCGCTTCGCCACACCGATGAGGGCGAGGTCAGGGTCGATTGTCATGCAGCGGCCGGGCGCGCCGTGATCGAGGTAGTGGACACGGGGGAGGGCATCCCCGACCGCGACCTGCCCTTCATCTTCGAGCGCTTCTACCGCGCCGATACGGCGCGTGCGCGCGACACCGGCGGAAGCGGTATCGGTTTGGCGCTCTCGCGTCGGATCATCGAGGACCATGGCGGGAAGGTCTTCGCCCGCAACCACTCAGGAGGCGCGGTCGTCGGATTCGAGTTGCCTTTGGCCGAACCCGGGAGGGATTCGTGAGCCTGTCGTTCGTCTCGTCGATGTTCGTCTTCGGCCTGGCGACCAGCGTGCACTGCGTCGCGATGTGCGGAGGCCTCGTGCTGACCTATGCGGTCAAGGGCACCGAGGGCGGTCCGTGGTATCGCAGACTGCTGCCGCACCTGGCGTACCAGGGGTCGAAGATCGTCAGCTACGCGACGGTCGCTCTCGTCCTCGGCGGGCTCGCCGCGGTAGCCTCCGTGGTCGTCAGCGAGCAGACCACGAAGCCCGTACTCAACTGGGTCCAGCTCGTGGCCGGCATCTACATGATCCTTCTCGGCGTCGGCATGACCGGAAAGGTCAAGGCGCTGCGTCATCTGACGCCGCGGCCGCCGCAGTTCCTCGTGCGCGCTCTGTCCCGCAACCGCAAGAAGGCGGTCTCGGACGCGAGCGAAGGGCGTCCCTCTTTGGCGACGCCGATCGCCTTCGGGCTCCTGACCGGCCTGATGCCATGTTCGCCGCTCATCGGTGCGCAAGTGCAGGCAGTGGCACAGGGCTCGGTGCTCACCAGCGTCGCGGGCATGGCCGCGTTCGGACTCGGCACCATGCCGCTCACGCTCGCGTTCGGGCTGACGTCCGATCTCCTGTCCCACCGGTTCCGCACGTACATGAACGTGGTCGCCGCTATCGCGGTGATCCTGTTCGGTCTCGTGTTCCTCAATCGCGGGCTGGGCGCCGTCGGCTCGCCGGTGACGTTCGAGACCGTCACTGCCGGCATCTCGTCCCCATCGGATGCACCGCAGTACACCCGCGGCGCCGACGGAGTGATCGAGATCCCGCTGGCGATCATCAACACGGAGTACGTCCCGAACGTGCTGCGGATACCCGCCGACATTCCGGTGCGTCTCATCGTCGACCGCCAGGAAGACATCGTGTGTTCGAACGAGCTCGTCATCAAGTCGGCCGGGATCCAGGTCAAGCTGACGCCCAACGGGGTCACGAAGGTCGACCTACCGCCGATGAAGGCGGGCACCTACAAGATGACCTGCCAGATGAACATGATGTCCGGCTCGATCATCGCGGGTGGCGGTTCGCCGTGGATGCTGCCGGTCGCGCTGCTGGCGATCGCGCTCGGGGCGATCGGCTACGGCCTCGTACGCTGGAGGAACCACAAGAAGCCGCCGGTCGCCAACAGCACCGGCAAGAAGGGCGCCCCGGCTCCGCCGTCGTCGAAGGCGATGATCCTCGGGTTCGAGCTCCATGAGGTCATCATCGGTGTGGGAGTCGTCATGATCGCGATCGTCGTCGGGCTCTGGTTCGGCGGCTTCTTCCACTAACCACACAGGCCCGGGCGCCCGCCCGAGGCCGGATGAAGGGATACCGGAATGACACAGCAAGTAGAGGTCAAGAAGAACAACACGATCCTGCGCTGGGGCGTCGTCGCCGCGGTGGCCGCGGTCGCGCTCCTCGGTTCGTTCGCGTTCGCGAGTTCCCGCGGCGGGGCGGCTCGGGCGGCAACGCCGGGTGCGGTCCCCGGTGCGAAGACGATCGGTCAGACGGGGGCCGCCGGGTCAGGCGGTTCCTCGGCGTGCGCGTGCTGCGGCAGCGGACAGCCTGCGGGTCCCGCCACCACCGGGCAGGCCACGACATCGGCCGGAGTCCAGAAGATCAGCGTCGACGTGTCCAAGGGCTACTACGACCCGAGCACGATCGAGCTCAAGGCCGGCGTGCCGGCTGAGATCACCTTCAGCAAGTCCAGCGGGTGCACCTCACTGGTCCAGAGCAAGGATCTGGGCTTCTCCGCCGACCTGACCCAAGGTCCGGCAACCGTGAAGCTCCCGGCGCTGGCAGCCGGTACCTACGGATTCGCGTGCGGCATGAACATGGTCTTCGGCGACATCGTAGTGAAGTAGGGCTGTCATGGAGAACCCAACCACCAACAGAGACGCTTCGTTCGCCATCACGGGGATGACGTGCGCTTCCTGCTCGGCCGTTGTCGAGAAAGTCGTCGGCCGCACGGCCGGTGTCGAATCCGTCACCGTGAACCTGGCGACCGAGAAGATGTCGGTCCGGTTCGACCCGTCCGCGATCGATGAGGCGGGCCTCGCCGCCGTCGTGAAGAAGGCCGGCTACGGGGCGATCCTGCTCGGAGGCGCCGGCTCTGGCGCGGCCGCGAGCGCCCCCGCGCCCGTGTCCGCAGAGCTGGATGCCGGCGCCGCGTGCCCGGTGATCCCGGCCGACCCCGAGCCGGTCGCTGCACCCGTAGCCCCCGCGCCGGCCGCACACGCCGCGACCGTCTCGCTCGGCCTGACCGGCATGACGTGCGCGTCGTGCTCCGCCGTCATCGAGAAGACGCTCAAGCGCATCCCCGGGGTGCAGTCCGCCCCGGTCAACCTCGCGGCGGAGTCGGTAGCAGTCACCTTCGACCCGACTGTCGTCGGTGTCGAGCAACTCATCGCCGCGGTCAAGGGCGCGGGGTATGGCGCGATGCTGCGTGTGGAGACGACACTCGGGGCCTCGGAGCCCGCGGAGGATGCTCAGCGCGCCGCCCAGCTCAAGCACACGAAGCACCAGCAGCGACTGCTCGTGTTCTCGCTCATCTTCTCGATACCGGCGTTGCTCATCTCGATGGTCCCGCCGTTCATGACGGTGGTCCCGCTCGCGGTGGCTACCTGGCTCGCGAACAACGTCGGGGGCACGTGGGACCCGATGCTGCAGGTGTCCAAGTACATGGGGTTCATCCTCGTCACGCCGGTGCAGTTCATCGCCGGGTGGCAGTTCTATCGCGGCTTCTGGCACGCGCTCAAGCGCCGCAGCGGCAACATGGACACGCTGATCGCGATCGGCACGTCCGCCGCGTACTTCTACAGCGTGGCCGCCACCTTCGTCCCGCAGCTGCAGGGTGAGCCGGTCTTCTACGAGACGTCGGCGTTGCTTATCACGTTCGTGCTGATCGGCAAGCTGCTCGAGGCCCGCGCGAAGGGCCGCACCGGCGACGCCATCAAGAAGCTCATGGGGCTTGCCGCCAAGACCGCCCGCGTCGTACGGGACGGCCTTGAGGTCGACGTCCCGATCGAGCAGGTCGTCGCGGGTGACCTCGTCGTGGTCCGCCCCGGCGAGAAGGTGCCGGTTGACGGCCTCGTGATCGACGGCCGCTCCAGCGTCGACGAATCGATGCTGACCGGCGAGTCGATACCGGTGGAGAAGAATGTCGGCGACACGGTCATCGGCGCGACGATGAACAAGCTCGGATCGTTCCGCTTCCGTGCCACCAAGGTCGGCAAAGACACCGCGCTCGCGCAGATCGTACGCCTCGTCGAGGATGCGCAGGGCTCCAAGGCCCCCGTCCAGCGCTTTGCGGACCGGATCTCCGCCGTGTTCGTCCCGGCGGTCGTCGCCGCGGCGGTGCTCACGTTCCTCGCGTGGCTGTTCGTCGTCCCGAACTTCATGGGCGCCGACTTCTACCTGACGGCCACGCCGTTCGTCAAAGCGCTGCTCGCCGGCACGGCGGTCATCGTCATCGCCTGCCCGTGCGCGCTCGGGCTCGCCACTCCCACTGCGATCATGGTCGGCACCGGCAAGGGCGCCGAGAACGGCATCCTCATCAAGAGCGGTGAAGCGCTCGAGTCCGCCTACAAGATCAAAGCCATCGTCTTTGACAAGACCGGAACGCTCACGCACGGCAAGCCCGTGGTGACCGACGTCGAACTTGCGCAGGGTCATGAAGTGGCGCGCATGTTCGGCTACGCGGTCGCGCTCGAGCGCAACTCCGAGCACCCGCTGGCCGAAGCGATCATGGCGCGCGCGCAGGCGGACGGCATCGAGGCTCAGGACGTCGAGGGCTTCGCCGCGGTCCCGGGGCACGGCGTCGAAGGCACCGTGGGCGGCATGAAGGTCGCGTTCGGCAACCGCCGCCTCATGGCGCGCGAGGGTATCGACACGAGCGCGTTCGAGGCCCGCATCAGCGAGCTCGAGGCTCAGGGCAAGACGGTCATGCTCGTCGGTGTCAACGGCGCCAAGCTGGCCGGCATCGTGGCCGTAGCGGACACGCTCAAGGACAACTCCCGCGAGGCCGTTGCACGCCTCACCAAGATGGGCGTCGAGGTCTTCATGATCACCGGCGACAACCGACGCACGGCCGAGGCCATCGCCGCGCAGGCGGGCATCGCCCCAGATCACGTGCTCGCCGAGGTCCTTCCGGAGCACAAGGCCGAGGAGGTCGCGAAGCTGCAGGCCAAGGGCCTCGTGGTCGCCATGGTCGGGGACGGCATCAACGACACTCCCGCGCTCGCGAAGGCCGACATCGGTATCGCGATGGGCGCCGGGACCGACGTGGCGATGGAGACCGGCGGCATCGTGCTGATCAAGAACGACCTGCGCGACGTCGTTACGGCCATCGAGCTCTCGCGTGCCACGATGCGCAAGATCTACCAGAACTTCTTCTGGGCGCTCGGCTACAACACGCTCGGC
>JANYLP010000008.1 GCA_025361445.1 Coriobacteriia bacterium | reverse complement strand
CGAGTCTTGCCTTCGCCGATGCCCAGGTTCATCAGGCGGCTCAGGCACGGCAGGGTGTCGATGGGCGGGAACACGCCGCGACGGTGCAGCTGGCGGCTCAGCACGATCTGACCCTCGGTGATGTAGCCGGTGAGGTCGGGGATCGGGTGCGTGATGTCGTCGTCCGGCATCGTCAGGATCGGGAGCTGCGTGACGGACCCGGGGTTGCCTTTGATGCGTCCGGCGCGCTCGTAGATCATGGAGAGGTCGGTATACATGTAGCCCGGGTAGCCGCGGCGTCCCGGCACCTCTTCGCGTGCGGTCGAGACCTCGCGGAGCGCCTCGCAGTAGTTCGTCATGTCCGAGAGGACGACGAGGACCTGCATGCCCTTTTCGAACGCCAGGTACTCGGCGACGGTGAGGGCGACCTTCGGGGTGAGCAGACGCTCGACCGTCGGGTCGTCGGCGAGGTTCATGAAGAAGACGACGCGCTCGAGAGCGCCCGTATCCTCGAACTGCTGCATGAAGAACGCCGCCTCGCGGTGCGTGATACCCATCGCACCGAAGACGATCGCGAACTCCTCACCGGAACCGACGCGAGCCTGCCGGATGATCTGAGCGGCGAGGTCGTTGGCCGGGAGTCCCGAACCGGAGAAGATCGGGAGCTTCTGTCCGCGGACGAGCGTGTTCAAACCGTCGATGGCGGACACGCCGGTCTCGATGAAGTCGGCCGGCTGGTCGCGGCGGTACGGGTTGATCGGCGAGCCGGTGATGTCGAGGCGCTTCTCCGGGATGACCGGAGCTCCACCGTCGATCGGCTTGCCGGTGCCGTTGAGCACGCGGCCCAGCAACTCAGTGGAGACCTCGACCTTCGCGACCTCTTCGAGGAAGCGGACCGTCGTCTTGTCCACGTCGATGCCGCGCGTGCCTTCGAAGACCTGGATGACGGCGATGTCGCCGCTGATCTCCAGGACCTGACCGGTACGGATGCTGTGGTCGGGCATGGAGATCGAGACCATCTCGTTGTAGGCCACCCCGTGCACGTTGTGCACGAAGATGAGCGGCCCGGTGACGTAACCGAGGGTCCGGTATTCAGTCGACAGGAGCGAGCGGCGCGGGGCCGTTTCGGCGGCGGTCGGCGTCATTAGAGCACCTCGATTCCGGCGATATCCTCTGAAAGCGTCGTCGTGAACTTCTGCATCGATGCGATCGCCTCTTCGTGCGCGGTGGTCTTGAACCCGGCGATCGTGTCCCGGATCGGGAGCTCGAGGATCTGGCGGAGCGAGACGCCGCGGTTCAGTGCCGATACCGCCGCGTCCGAGAACGCCAGGATGACCTTGAGGATCCAGTAGGCCTTGAGCGGCGGACAGTAAGCGTCGACCTCGTCGAACGCGAACTGCTGGAGGAAGTCCTCGCGAAGCATACGCGCGACTTCCAGGATGATCTTCTCGGACTCGGGAAGCGCGTCCGGTCCGACCAGCTGCACGATTTCCTGGAGCTCGGTCTCCTTCTGCAGGATGAACATCGCGCGATCGCGATAGGACACCCAATCCGAGGCGACATTGCTCTCGTACCAGCCACGCACCTGGCCGAGGAACAGCGTGTAGCTCTTGGTCCACGAGATGGCCGGGAAGTGCCGGCGATGGGCCAGCGAGGTGTCGAGGGCCCAGAACGCGCCGGTGACGCGCAGTGAGTTCTGCGTCATGGGCTCGGACATGTCGCCGCCTGCCGGGGAGACCGCGCCGACCATGGTGACGGAACCGACACGGTCCTCGCCGCCGCCCAGCGTCTTCACGCGGCCGGACCGCTCGTAGAACGACGCGAGACGGGTCGCGAGGTAGGCGGGGTAGCCTTCCTCACCCGGCATCTCTTCGAGTCGACCGGAGACCTCGCGGAGAGCCTCGCCCCACCGGGAGGTGGAGTCCGCCATCATCGCGACGTCGTAGCCCATGTCGCGGTAGTACTCGGCCAGCGTTGCGCCGACGTAGATCGACGCCTCGCGGGCGGCGACCGGCATGTTCGATGTGTTCGCGACGAGCACCGTGCGGTCCATGAGCGGAGCGCCGGTCCGGGGGTCATCGAGCAGCGGGAACTCGGTGAGCACCTCGGTCATCTCGTTGCCGCGCTCGCCACAGCCGATGTAGACGATGATGTCGACATCGGCCCACTTCGCGAGCGACTGCTGCGTGACCGTCTTTCCCGTGCCGAAACCGCCCGGGATGATGGCGTTGCCGCCCAGGGCGATCGGGAAGAACGTGTCCAGGATCCGCATACCCGTGGTGAACGGGGTGGTCGGATCCAGCTTGCGCACGTACGGACGGCCTTCGCGGACCGGCCAGCGCTGCGTCATCGTGAGTGCGGTGCCGTCCTCAAGCTTCGCGACGACGGTATCGACGTTGTAGTCGCCCGACTCGATGACCCACGCGAGCTTGCCCGACTTCTTCGGCGGGACCATGACCTTGTGGACGATGGTCTTGCCTTCCTGGACCGTGCCGAGAACGTCGCCGGGGACCAGTTCGGTACCCACGGTCGCGACCGTCACGAACGGCCACAGTTTCTCGCGGTCGAGCGCGGAGGCCACTGTGCCACGCAGAATGAAGTCGCCACTCTGCTCGGCGATGACCGGGAGCGGGCGCTGCACGCCGTCATAGATCGACGACAGAAGACCCGGGCCGAGCTCGACGGTCAGCGGTGCCTCGGTCGACTCGACCGGGTGTCCGACCATGAGCCCCGAGGTGTCCTCGTAGACCTGGATCGTTGCGTGGTCAGCCTCGAGCCGGATGACCTCGCCCATGAGCCCTTGTGCGCCGACGCGAACGACGTCGTACATCTTGGCGCCGGTCATACCGGCCGCCACGACGACGGGGCCGGTGATCTTGGAGATGCTTCCTGCGATCATCTATCCTCGCCTCAGTGTGATGTCGAATCCGATTGCCCGACGGATCAGGCGTGACAGGTAAGCCCTGTGGTCCTCGCCGATGCTGAGAGTCTCTTTGATCGGCAGGGATACAACGATCGGGCGGTAGATCGAGTCGATCTTGCGCTGAAGCCGTTCGTCCACCGCGGTCATCAACGCCTCATTCACGGCGATGATGCCGCTGGTGTCGTCGTCGACGAGCGCCGCGAGGGAGCGACGAGCCTCTTCTGGGGATTCCGCGACCACGACATCGCACCCCGACAGGCGAAAGCCGTCAGCATGCTCGGGGTCGGTCAGGACGACGAGCTTATACAAGGATCAGTTCCTTCCGCATGCGGTCCGCCGGCATGCCGACGGACGTGCACTTGATGATGATCCGCAGATTCGTGATCTCGTTCTGCTTCGCCCAGAGGTAGCCGATGGTGATCCCGACTCCCAGGGGGTCTCCGCGCCCGGCATCGAGCGCCTTGCGCATCACGAAATCCTCGAGAGCACGCTCGAACACGGGCAGCGAGCTCTCCTCCACGTACCGTGCGATGACGGACTCCATCTGGCGCGAATAGGGCGTCTTCTTGAGGCCGTCGATGACCTCGTCGACGTCGGACATCGCAGCCAGCGAGATGAAGAGCGCCTCGTCGACGAACGCGCCGCCGGGAAGATAGAAGCTCTTCGGGTCGACGTCGCCGATATCGCTGTTGAGAAGACGGAACACGGTCACAAGATTCACCGAATCAGCCTGCAGGCCCAGAATGTGACGAGCGAGCTTGGTGTTGTCCCGACGACGGCTGAGACGCGCCGCGGCCCAACCGAAGTAGTAGCGGTCGAGCGCGAGTTCCAGCGTGGCAAGGTTGCCGCTCTCGCCGTAGGCGGCGAGGTTCTCGCGAAGCGGCACCGCGTAGGGCGAGCCCCACGTGACAAGCGTGTCGACGACCGCCCGGATGTCCTCGAGCCCCACCAGTAGGTGCAGATCGATCGGGGTCAACGCTCCGACGGCGTAGAGACCGTCCTCGATCTCCTCGGCCTTGAGGTGCATATGCTTGCCGCGGACGATCGACTTGAGGTTGAAGAGGTCCCATCTGCCGAGCAGCGTTCCAATCAGCTCGCTGGCTTCCGCGTTCAGAAAGCCGGCGATCTTCTGGAACGTGGCCACCATGTTGGCGCGGAGCGCCTCGTCCATGGCGGCCGGAGTACGGCCCTTGATTATGGCCGTCTCGATATAGGGACCGTATTCCGTGTTGATCAGGGCCTGAATGATCCTCGTGAGATCCGCAGACATCATCAGGTCGTCGAAGAACTGCGGCGTCAGCAGCCGTGAGCGCATCCCGCGCACTCGCGCGTTCTCATAGCCGTAGTCACGGCCGGAAGTCGGTGCTTTGGTGGCTGCCATCGCGCTCATGCGGAAAGGACCTCTGATATCTCGGACTGGCCCAGACCGCGGTACTTCTCGAGACGATCCTCAAGCGTGTTCCGCCTGAAGAGGTCGCCTCCCTCGGCGACGGCCACCAGGCCGCCGCACGTCTTGGCGGTCGCGTCGACCGAGCCGACCAGACCGGACACCTTGAGGTAGTCCGCAGCAAGCGCGGCGTCCGCGGGATCGACCTGAAGGACGACCTCGCCGGAAAGCCCGGCTACAGCCTCATCGGCCAGTGCGCGGAACAGCGCCGGGTACCCTTCGGTCCCCCGGATAGAGCCGAGCTTCGCCAGCGCCTCGTCGAACGACTGGACGATGGCGCGCTCCTTGACACCCGCGACAGTACGGCGGCCGGCAAGTCGGGCGGAGTTCACCGTCCGGGCCGACGCCAGCGTCGCATGTGCCTTGGCGGCATCGACCTTTGCGTCACGGATCGCCTTGGCCTGCGCCTCGGCGTCCTCCTTGATGCCCTGGGCCTGCTCCTGAGCTGCTTGGACAGCCTCGCGGCTCTCCTGCTCGCCCTGCTCCTCGAGCGCTATGAAGATGTCTTCGATTGCCATTCAGGACTCCCCTGCTTCCGAGTCTTTAAGAGAGGGTCCCTAGCCGGCCGAGTTGATCATGATCGCGGAGACGAACCCGAGAAGCACGATGACTTCCGGCAGCGCCTGAAGCGTGATGACCCAGATCGCAACCTCGGGACGCTCGGCGAGCGTTCCAGCGCCGGCGGCGCCGATCTTAGCCTGCGCATACGCTGCGGAGAACGCCGAGACGGCCATCGCGAAACCGGCGGCCAGAGCCTTGGCGGCGCCAAGCTCCCATGAAGCGGTCGCCCCGGTAGCGGCGCCTTCCTGAGCGAACGCCATCATCGGCATAGCAAGAACCGTCAAGAACACGCCGAGCCCCATTACCTTCGTGAAACGCTTGTCCATCATGCCTGCCCTTCCCCTCCGGTTTTGTGAAACGGGCTGTACTCCTTCGTCCCTACCTCATAGAACCTCCCGAAGAACTCCAGGAAGTTGAGACGCAAAGCGTGGATCGTCGGGCTGAACGCAGAGATTATCAGGTTCAGCGCATGCAGGACGATTCCTACGACGATACCGAGAACCATGCCGCCGACGGAGATGTTGGCGCCGCCCATCGTCTTGAGGACGATCCCGTTGATCGCATCGGCGAAGATCGCCCCTGCGAGGCCAACGGCCATGATACGGATGTAGCTCGCCATTCCGCTGCCGGACTCGATGATCTCGACGACGCCCATGATGCCGCCGCCCCTGATGGCATAGATGAACCCGACGAACGAGGCCAGCGCGAACGCTCCCATGATCCAGGGCGAGCCGTCCCAGTTGGCGAAGAAGACGCTGATGGCCACCGCGATGAACATCGCGACGAAGAAGGTCAGCAGCCCACCGCGCTCGTAGAGGTGATGCTTGTTCTTCGTCCGCACCGCGTTCACGACGCCGAATGCGAGTCCGAGCAGCACCTGCACGACACCCACCGCGACCGCGATGAGCATGAATGCCTGCACGAATTCGACCCGGTTGAACGGAAGAGCCACCGGACCCACGTGGATCTCCTGGATGATCGGGAAGAACCGCGGGTTCTTCAGCAGGTCACCGAAGAACTCACCGTACACGAGACCGAATGCGCAGACCGCTGTACACGCCGGTCCCAGGATCGACGTCGCAAGCTGGATGTTCTCGTTGTCCTTGAAGCGGAACCGGAGCCATATGACCAGGCCGAGCAGGATGAGGCCGTAGCCCAAGTCACCGACGATCATGCCGAAGAACAGCGGGTAGAACACGAACAGCATCCAGGTGGCGTCCATCGTGCCGTACGCCGGCATGCCGCGCTGAGCAAGGATGAACTCGAAGGGAGCCAACACCTTCGAGTTCTTCAGCGCTACCGGCGTGTCGGCGAAGTCCTTCTCGCCGATCTCGGTCTGGTTGACGATGACGTCCTGACCGAACGACGCCGAGAGCTCCGACTTGAGCACGCCCACGTCGGAGACCGGCACCCAGCCGGTTATGACGAACGCGTACTCGGTCTGGCCGAACTGCGGGATGGCCGCGATCTCATCGATCTTGTCCGTGAGGACGTCGCGGACCGTGGTCAGTCGCAGGAACCATTTGGCCGACATCGTCTCGAGCTCGATGCGTATCGCCTTCAGGTCCTCCGGCAGCGTCTTGCGACGCTCGCGGATCGACTCATAGGCCTGGTCGAACGGCAGGCCCTGCATGTCGTTGGGGAGGCGGATCTGGTTCACGTTCTCCATGGCGAGGAACTTGTGGACCGGCTCCGAGTACGTGCGCGAGAAGACGACGATCGCCGCGGTGGTGTCCTCGTCGACGTCGGTCGACACGATGTCGCACTGCTTGTGCGTGATCGTGTCGAGTTCTTCCTTCAACTGCTCGAGCAGCCCCTTGTACCGGCGCTCGATGAGCAGAGCGACGGAGTCAAAGGCCCCCGTGGTGACGATCTGACGCGCGAGCGGCTGGATCTTGTGCAGGATCGGCTCGTAGCGCCCGAGCAGTGAGATCTCGTTCTCGATCTCGGACTGCGTCTGCGCCAGAGTGGCGGTGCGCTCCTCGACCTCGTCGATGACCTTCACTACCTCGTCTGAAAGCTCGGCCGACCCAAGCTTCCACAGCTTCAGGTACTCCTTCTGTCGGGCGACCTCGTCAAGAGTCGTTCCCGGCAGATGCAACGCCTTGATGATCGCGCGGACACGGATGAGAAGATCCTCCATCCGCTCCCGCTCGCCCGCCTGCCCGATGGCAACAGCCATCTTCTCGACGGGCATCTCGCCGCTACCGATCTTCTTCGAAAGATCCTCGATGTGCAGCGTCCCCTGCTCGTGCAGCAGGGTCACCACTTCGAAGAAGCGGTTCTTCGGTCCGATGATCTCGACCCGGGCCATCGGGACGAGCACGCGCCTCACCCCCTCGTAAGGACCGTCCTACCCTCTCAAGGACGGTCAGACCTGCGTTACCGCTTTCACGATGGCGTCCACCGCGAGTGCGCGACGGGCAGCCAGCGTCCCCTCCATCTCGGCCGCTTCAGCGGCCGCTTTCTCCTTTGCGGCAGCGGCTTCCTTCTCGGCGCCGGCCATCGTCGACGCCTCGGCATCGCGAGCGAGCTTGTCCCCCTCAGCTTCGCCCTTGCCGATCACCTCGGCTGCCTTTCGACGTGCATCGGCGACGATCTCGTCAGCCTTCTGCTTCGCCTTGAGCACGCGCCCGGAGATCTCCAACTCCTTCTCGCGGATGCGATGCAGCGGCGATGCGCTGTCGTGCTCTACGACGTCCTGGTGGAACTTGATCTCCTCCAGCACCTTGTCGTCGACCACGGCGTCTCCTCTCATTCCGACAGGAAAGCGGGTCTTGTACCGGCCCGCGTCCCCACGTATGGCGCATGTCTCGAACGAGGCGTGTGGCCTCAATGGGATGAGTTCCACTCGGACGGGCGGATTCCTGCAAGTTCCTAGGAGGAAGAACCGGAAGAACCCCGAGGGCGTCGGTAGACCCTCGCCAGTCGCGCGCCCAAGCCGCATGCGATCTCATAGTCGATGGTGTCCGCGAGAGCGGCCATGCCCTCGAGCGTCAGCGTCTCAGCTCCCTGACTACCGATCACGACGGCCTCGTCTCCGACGGCGACCTCGAGCCCGCGGGGGATCTCCACCATGAGCTGGTCCATGGCGATGCGTCCCACCTGGCGGCAGGGTCGCCCGCCGATCAGTACGGTCAGTGAGTTCGACAGCGAGCGGCGCACGCCGTCGGCGTACCCGATCGGGAGCGTCGCGACCGTGGTCGGCGCCGCTGCGTGCCACGTCATGCCGTAGCTGACGCCCTCTCCCATCGCGAGACGCGCAACGCGCGAGACACGCGCCTTGACCGCGATCGCGGGCTCCAGAGTGATCTGCCCGTGGGTCGCTGGGTCGGGATGCAAGCCGTAGACCGCGATACCGCACCGAACCATGTCGAAGTGGGTCTCCGGGTGCAGGATCGTCGCGGCACTGTTCGCGGCGTGCACCATACCCGGATCGATGCCGCGGCGACGGAACTCCTCCAGTGTCGCGCTGAACCGTTCCATCTGCCTGTCGAACGCCCAGTCGCCCGGGATGTCGGCGGTCGCGAAGTGCGTGAAGACGCCCTCCATCGTCAGACCGGGAAGCCCGCGGAGCGACTCGACGAAGGCGGCCGCGTCCTCGGCGCGTACGCCGATGCGGTTCATGCCCGTGTCCACTTTGAGATGGAATGTGGCCATGCCCTGCTGCGCCACCGCCGCGCGCGACAACGCCCGGGCGAAGTCCTCTGAGAAGACCGTCGCGATGATGCCGGCGTCGACAAGCTTGGCCGCGGCGCGCGGGGGAGCTTCCGACAGCACCTGTATCGGAGCGATGAACCCACCGGTGCGCAGGCGAAGCGCCTCATCGAGTGTGGCGACGCCCACCCGGTCCGCGCCCGCGTCCATGGCCGCTCGTGCGACCTCGAGCGCCCCGTGCCCGTAGCCGTCCGACTTCACGACCGCCATGAGGCGCGTGCCGGGCGAGAGCATAGCCTTGAGCGTTCCGATGTTGCGGGCGACGGCGCCGAGATCGATCTCGGCCCACGCCCATCTCCGATCCTCCGCGCGCATCAGCTGATGAGTGAGCGAACGATGTCGGACTTGCTCACGATCCCGACGACGGTGTCTCCGTCCATGACGGGGACGCGCGCTATGTCGCGCTCGACGAGCAGCGTCGCGACGTCGGTCACGAGCGCGTCGGCGGTCACGGTGATCGGCTCGCGTGTCATGACGTCGCTCACGGTGGCGGCGACGGCCTTGCGGAGAGAGGTCTCGAACCGGTCGGCGGCTCCGAGCGCGAACACGTAGCCGCCAAGCAGGCTCAGGTATGTCGGGAAGTGGACGCGCACGTCCTGCATGATCAGGTCACCTTCGGTGACCAGCCCGATCATGCGCCCCTTCTCGACCACGGGCAGCGCCCCGATGCGTCGATCCGCCATAAGGTGCGCCGCCTCGGTCACTGACGTTTCCGGGCCGACGGTCACAGGGTCGGCGGTCATGATGTCCCGCGCGACGAGTTCGCTCATCGTTCGTCCTTTCGCAGTGTTCCGTCGTCGTCCCGAGCGCTCAGCGTCCGGATCGCCTCAGGCAGGTACGAGTCCACGTCTTCAGCCGTGCAGCAGATGGTCGTAAGATCGCGCGCCGCGCAATCGCCGGCGGCACCGTGCAGGTAGGTCCCGACCGCGGCCGCATCGAGCGGGAGCAGCCCGCGCGCCAGCCACGCCCCTATGATGCCCGAGAGCACGTCGCCGGTCCCAAGAGTGGCGAGCCCCGGTCCTCCCGTGGGGTTGACGACGATGCGCCCGTCCTCCGCGATGAGGGTCGCCGGGCCCTTCAGGACCGCCGTCGCGCTGCCAACGGCAAGCGCGCTGACCGCAGCGAGCCGGTCGGAGTCGATAGCCTCCGGGGTGGTCCCCAGCACCCTCGCGGCCTCGGCGGAGTGTGGGGTCAGTATCGTGGGGGCCACCCGTGCCGCCACGAGCGAAAGATCTTCGCCCAACGCGTAGAGCGCGTCGGCGTCGATGAGCAGTGGAGCGTCCAGCCGCGCCACGAGAGCGCGAACCACTTCACAGGTTGATTCGGCGCGGCCAAGCCCCGGTCCGAGGATCACCGCATCGGACCTGGCCGCCGCCTCGAGGACCTCCTCGATCGCAGCGGGCAACAACGCCCCATCAGCCGTTGCGCTGAGACCCATCTTCACGGGCGCGGTCAGTTTCGTTTCGACGACGGCCAGCGAAGGCCGTGGCACGGCGACGACGACGTATCCCGCGCCCGAGCGCAACGCGCCGCCGGCCGCGAGGCACACCGCTCCTGTCAGGCCGATCGTGCCGCCGACGATGAGGACGCTTCCCCTGGTGCCCTTCCTGTCGTCCCAGTGAGGATCCGGGAGGCAGGCGAGGTAGTCGGCCGCGCCCCAGCACTCAGGAGCCCCGTCGAAACGTAGGGACTCGGCCGGAACGCCGATGTCGACCAAGCGCAGGACGCCGGAGAGCGACGCACCCGGCTGAAGCACGCACCCGACCTTCGGGGCCGAGAAGCAGACGGTCACGTCGGCGCGCACGGCGGGACCCGACGCCAGTCCGGAGTCGCTGTCCACACCGGAAGGCAAGTCCACCGCCACCACCGGCGCCGTGGCATCCCCTATCGCGGTGATGAACCCGGCGTACGGTGGGCGTGGGACGCCGTGGAGTCCGATCCCCAGCAGCGCGTCGACGATCACGGCGGCCTCTGAGAGCGCGTGGGCGGCTTCGGGACCCGTGTCGACGTGCAGCCACGGAACCCCGGCGCCGATGGCGTCGCGGACCGTCTCCCGCGCCGGAGACGACATGCTGTCCGGTTCCGCCGACGTGAGAACCAGAACGTCCCGGCCTGCCGCATGCAGCAGGTGCGCCGCGGACCAGCCGTCGCCGCCGTTGTTCCCCGGGCCGGCCATGACGACGACACGCCCCGCCGGCACGAGCGAGTCGACCTCCGCCGCGACTGCGGCTCCCGCCCGTCCCATCAACACGGCGAGTGTGACACCGGACTCGACGGCCGCGGCCTCGGCGGCTCGTGACTGTTCCTCCGTGAGCAGATGGCGCATCTTCACTCCCCCCTGAGCGACGGTCCCCCGCCGCCATCGTCACGCGCTCGGAGGCTCCAGATCGTCGAGCAATGCCCTCGCGTCCTTGAACGCCGCGTTCCGGCGCTTCTCCGGATCCGGAGGCGCGCCATCGTCCTTCGGTGTGGTGATCGCGACCGCCGAGGCCACCGCGGTCGTGTGCGTGTAGGACAACGACAGATGCAACTCTACGACACCGAGCTCGTCCGCGACCTCGGCGGCCCTGCCGGACAGACGTGGCGTCGGGCGACCGCCTGCATCCCGCACAACTTCGACGTCGGTGAAGCGCATCCCGGCGAATCCGGTCCCGAGCGCCTTGAGTACCGCTTCTTTGGCCGCGAAACGGAGCGCGTAGTGGACCTCGGGCCGATTGCGCTTGTCGCAGTAGGCGCGCTCTTCCTCGGAGAAGAGCCGCTCCCTCATGCGGGGATGGCGCTCCAGGGCCGCTGCCATGCGGCCGATCTCGACGATGTCGACGCCCAGCCCTGTGATCATCTACTCCACCGTCACTGACTTGGCCAGGTTGCGGGGCTGGTCGACGTCGCAGCCGCGGGCCTTGGCGATGTGGTAGGCCAGGAGCTGCAACGGGACCGAAGCTGGAATGGCGGAGAGGGCCTCGGTCATGCGCGGCACGTAGAGGACGCATTCGGCGTGACGTCGGATGTCGTCGTCGCCCGCCGTGGCGATGGCAATCACCTTCGCGCCGCGGGCCCGCACTTCCTGGATGTTGCTCACGACCTTCTCGTAGGTGGGCCCCTGCGTCGCCACGACGACGATGGGCATGCCTTCGGTGATCAGAGCGATGGGACCGTGCTTCATCTCGCCGGCGGCGAAGCCTTCGGCGTGGATGTAGCTGATCTCCTTGAGTTTGAGTGCCCCCTCCATAGCGACAGGAACGCCCATCCCCCTTCCGAGGAACAGCGACGACGTCGCGTCGATGAAGAGGGCGGCACATTCGTCGAGCGGATGGGCGCCCTTGAGGCCGGCCTCGACCACTTCCGGGACGGTCAGAAGCTCGTCCCACAGCGACCGGATGCGCTCCTGCGGGATCGACCCCTTCGCTTGCGCCAGTTTGAGTGCCAGCACGGTGAGGGCGGCGATCTGAGCCGTGAAGGTCTTGGTGGCGGCAACACCGATCTCGGGACCGGCGTGCGTGTAGATCACGCCGTCGCTCTCGCGGGTCACACGCGAGCCGACGACGTTCGTGACCGCGATGACCTTGGCCCCACGGTCGCGCGCCTCACGCACGCCCGCGAGCGTGTCGGCGGTCTCGCCTGACTGGGTGACCGCTACGACAAGCGTGTCGTCTCCGACGATCGGATCGCGATAACGGAACTCGCTGGATACGTCGACCTCGACGGGGATCCTCGCCCACCGCTCGATGAGGTTCTTCGCGACGAGAGCGGCGTGGTACGAGGTGCCGCACGCGATGACGAGGACCCGCTCGATGCCTGCGACCTGCTCGGTGGTCATGTCCAGCTCTGAGAGCTGGATCTCGCCGTCGTCGGCCATGCGCCCGCGCAGGGTCTCCCGCAGCGCGCGCGGCTGCTCGTGGATCTCTTTGAGCATGAAGTCCTCGTATCCGCCCTTCTCGGCGGCGTCGAGGTCCCACTCCACGTCGATCATCTCGGGCTCGGCGACGACGGACCCGTCGGCGGCGACCACGAGGACCGATTCCGGCGTCACGGTGGCGACCTCGCCGTCATGAAGTACCAGGATGCGCCTCGTGTACTCGAGCACCGCCGGGATGTCGCTGGCGACGATGTTCTCGCCCTGGCCGATCCCGATGATGAGCGGTGAGTCTCTGCGCGCAGCCACGATCGTCGTGGGGTCTGCGGCGTGCATGATCGCAAGCGCGTAGCTGCCCTCGAGTCGCGCGAGCGTCTTGCGAACGGCGGTCGTCAGATCGCCCTCGAAGTAGCTCTCGATCAGGTGCGCGATCGCCTCGGTGTCGGTCTCGCTGCGCAGGATGTGCCCGGCCGCGGCGAGCTCCTCGCGCAGGTCGGAGTAGTTCTCGATGATGCCGTTGTGGACCACCGCGATCGCACCGCTGCAGTCAGGGTGCGGGTGCGCGTTCTCCTCGGTGGGGCGGCCGTGTGTCGCCCACCGGGTGTGGCCGATGCCCGAAGTGGCCCCGAGCGGGTGCGCTCCCAGCGCCTCGCGCAGGTTCGCAAGCCGCCCGAGCCGACGGACGATCGCGAGCGTGCCATCCTCGGGAACGGCGACACCCGCCGAGTCATAGCCGCGGTACTCGAGCCGCGACAGCCCTCCGAGGAGCACGTCTGTCGCACGACGCGGCCCCACATAACCGACGATGCCGCACATATGGATGACCTCCCGGTCTTCTGTTCTTGTCTAGGATATGCCGAAGCACGGTCGCTGGCGCGAACGAGTATCGTCGCCGCTTGTGCGTCGTGTGCGCGCGTGTGCGCGCTGGGATCCCGGATCCACGACCGTGTTGTCTCCGCGGTCACCCGCGGGCTTTGTCGGTGCGGTATCGACATCGGGAGGTGCCGGAGGGCCATCCGCCGAATCTTTCGATGAGCCCCCGCCTCGTCGACTGCGCGCTCGCGCGTGCAGTCCCGGCGCTTGGTGGTGCATCCGTGCTACAGGTGCGTCGTTGTCTCCCTCCCGCCGCCGCGTTCCGCCGTGTTCCCGCGCGGCGCACACGCCCAATGCTAGCAGACGTCAGGATCGCCGACGGTCACGTTTCGGTGACACTCGAGCGTCTGTCAGCCGAGCTCGGCGACCAGATCGGCGAGCCGGCCGGCGGCGTCCGTGGCGACCTTCGCATCGGTGGCCTCGACCATCACGCGCACCAACGGCTCCGTGCCACTCGCGCGAACGAGGACGCGCCCGTTCCCGCCCAGCGCGGCCTCTTCGACCGCGGCCGCGGCCAGCAGCGCCGGCTCGGCCGCGACGCGAACGGCTTCCGGTACCCGGACGTTGAGCAGCACCTGTGGAAGCGGCTTCACGATGCCGGACAGCGCGGACAGCGCTTTGCCGGAGGCCACGACGGCGTGCGCAAGCTGCAGTGCCGTGACGAGCCCATCGCCTGTCGTGGTGTGATCGAGGAAGATGACGTGGCCGGACTGCTCGCCGCCAAGGACCGCGCCCGTCTTGCGCATCACTTCGAGAACATAGCGGTCACCGACCTGTGCCTTCGCGACCTCGATCCCAAGGCCGCGCATCGCCACGTCGAAGCCCATGTTCGTCATCACGGTCGCCACCACCGTGTCGTGCGACAGAGAGCCCTCTGCGTGCATCTGCGCCGCACAGATGGCCATGATCCGATCGCCATCCACCACCGCGCCGGTCTCATCCACTGCCAGGGTGCGGTCCGCGTCTCCATCGTGCGCAACGCCCATCGCCGCGCCCGATGAGAGCATGAGTGCGGTGAGCGGCGCCAGATGCGTGGAGCCCGACCCGTCGTTGATGTCGGTCCCGTTCCAGTCGGCGTTGATCACGACCACTTCGGCGCCGAGCGCCCGGAATGCAGCCTCGCTCGTGCGGGACGCCGCCCCATGACCGCAGTCGAGGGCGACCTTCAGGCCGTCGAGACGACCGGAGACCGTTGCGATCGCATGTTCGAGGTAGCGCTCGACAGCATCCTCCACCAGCCGCACCGAACCGATCGACTCGCCGGTCGGGCGAGCGCTCCGCTGCTCTGAGAGCGCGAACGCCTCGAGACGATCCTCGATCGCGTCGGTCAGCTTGAAGCCGTCGCCGTCGAAGAACTTGATCCCGTTGTACGCGGCGGGGTTGTGCGAAGCCGAGACCACGACTCCCGCATCCGCTCCCAGGTCGCGCGCCAGGAATGCCACGGCCGGCGTCGGTACGATCCCGGCCAGAAGGACCTCGCACCCCGCGGCGCAGAAGCCCGCTGTCAGTGCCGCCTCGAGCATGTCTCCGCTGAGGCGCGTGTCCTTCCCGATGACCACGCTTCCGCGGCCATCCCGGCACAGAAGCACGCCGGCGGCCTCGCCGAGCCGGAAGGCCAGCTCGGGGGTCAGTTCGGCGTTGGCAATACCGCGCACGCCGTCGGTGCCGAAGAGTCGGGGCATCGTGATCGCTGGCCCTCTCGTGAGTGGTGAGGTCGGGCGGCCACTCCCCCGCGCCGGACCATCTCGGATGATACCCCACGCACGGAGGCCCGCCGCGTCCGAAAGGACGGGCGGGCCTCCGACGAGGTTCGGAATACCGAGCCTAGCGCTTGCTGAACTGCGGCTTCTTGCGGGCCTTCTTCAGGCCGTACTTCTTGCGCTCGACCATACGCGGATCGCGACGCAGGAAGCCTTCCTTCTTCAGGGTGGCGCGATAGTCGTCGCCCGCCAGTAGCATCGCGCGGGCGATACCGTGGCGCAGCGCACCGGCCTGGCCGGAGAGCCCACCGCCCTCGAGCTTGGCGACGACATCGAAGCGAGCCTCGGTCTCGGTCACCTTGAACGGCGCCTCGACCAGCGTCATGAGCACGGCGCGACCGAAGTATGCGGCGGCGTCGCGGCCGTTGACGGTGATGGTCCCTGTGCCGGGCATGAGGCGCACTCGCGCGACCGAGGTCTTGCGGCGACCGGTGCCCAGGTAAACAGCCTTATCGACAGCCTTTTCCACCATGCTGACTAACCCTCCAGGGTGATCTGACGGGGCTTCTGGGCCTGATGCTTGTGCTCCGGACCTGCGTACACGTGCATCTTCATGCCCATAGCGCGCCCGAGCGTGTTCTTCGGGAGCATCCCCTTGACCGCGTGCTCGATGACGCGCTCCGGGAACTTCGCCAGCTGGACCTCGAGCGTGACCTCTTTGAGGCCGCCCGGGTGACCGGTATGGCGGAAGTACTTCTTGTCGGTGAGCTTGTTGCCGGTGACCTTGATCTTCGACGCGTTGACGACGATGACGAAGTCACCGGTGTCGACGTGCGGAGTATAGGCAGCTTTGCGCTTGCCTTTCAGGATCTGGGCGACCTCGCTCGCGAGCCGGCCGAGCGTCATGTCCGTGGCGTCGACGAGCAGCCACTCGCGCTCGATCTCTCCCGGCTTTGCGTGGTACGTCTTCACTCGTTCTCCCTCAGGTACTGGAATGCGGTGTCCGTGTGTTCCAAGAGGTTACGGGGCTCCGTGGAACGAACCGTCATAGTCTGCCACGCGCACCCCCCGTGCGTCAACGCAACAAACGCTACCGGGCGTGTCCATACCGCGCGGTGTGCGGGGGATCATCCCCGGACGAGCCAATGGTCCTCCGGGTAGGAGACGCCCCACAGTGTCAGCCCGTGCGGCGGAGCGGTCAGCCCTGCGGCGTCGCGCTCGCACGCCGCCAGTGCATCGGCCACCCAGGACGGGTCGCGCCGCCCTCTCCCCACCTGCACGAGCGATCCGACCATGATGCGCACCATCGAGTGGAGGAAACTGCGGCCCGCGATCCGCACCCGGATGCACGGTTCGCCAAGCTCGATGACCGACTCGATCTCGAGAACCGCGATGTGGCGGACTGTGCGCTTCCCCACCGCGCTGGGTGTGACACAGAACGACTTGAAGTCGTGCTCGCCCAGCAGGTGCGACGCGCCCTCGCGCATCGCGTCCAGGTCGAGCGTGCGCTTCGTCCACCACGCGCGGCCACGCAGCGCCACCGGAGGGACCGGGCCTGGAACGAGCAGATACCGGTACTCGCGCGCAGTCGCGTCGTAGCGCGCCGAGAAGCCGGTCAAGGCGCTCCGCACGTCGCTGACGGCGATCTCGGGGCCGACGAGCGCGTTGAGCGACCTCAAGAGCGCGTCGGGCGCTTCATCCTGTGGCGCACTCGGGAAGCTGATGACCTGCCCGCGCGCGTGAACACCCGCATCCGTGCGTCCGGCGCAGGCCATCGCGACCTCACGTCGCAGGATCACCCGCAAGGCGTCCTCGAGCCGCCCCTGGACCGTGGCGCGTCCGGGCTGCCGGGCGAACCCCGCGAACGGCGCGCCGTCGTAGGCGACCGTGATCACCGTGACCGGCTCGTTGCTCACAGGAACCACCCCACCGCGACGAGCGCGGCGCCCAGACCGAGCATGACGAGCCAGTCGACGCCACGCATCCGCTCTTCCCTCATCCGCGTCCGGCCTTCGGTGCCACGGTAGCAGCGGGCCTCCATCGCCGTGGCGAGCGCATCAGCACGACGGAACAACTGGAAGAACAGCGGGACCAGAACAGGTGCGTACGCGCGGGCGCGTCGGATCGGGCCGCCCTTGTCGAACACCGCGCCGCGAGCCTGCTGAGCCATCACGATCCGCTCCGCTTCCTCGGCGGTCGTCGGGATGAACCGCAACGCGATCGTGAGGGTCATGGCGAGGTCGCCGACCGGGACGCGCAGCCACGAGAGCGGACGCATCACGCGCTCAAGCCCGCCCGAGAGACGCACGGGACTCGTGGTCAGCGTGAGCAGCGTCGTCCCCACGACGAGCACGAGTATGCGCACGGCGAAGAACGCACCCGTCCGCAACCCCGCGGCGTCGACCGCGAGCGGCCCGATCCGAAGCAGCGCGACCGCCGGCTCCCACCGCAGGGAGTTTGCCAGCAGCGTGAAGACGACGACGAACGAGACCGCACCGAGACCGCGGGCGACCGCCCGCAACGGCACTCTCGAGCTAGCGACGGCCCAGGCCACCGCGGCGGCCAGCACGCCGAGACCCGCGAATCCCGAGGCCATGAACAGCGCGGTCGTGAGCGCGGCCGCAAGCCCGATCTTCGCGGCCGCATCGAGGTGGTGCAGGGGGGAGTCCGTCGGGACGTACTGTCCCATGCCGCTGATGGGCTTCATCGCGGGACCCCGCCCTCGGCACACATGCGGGCGAGGGAAGACGCGGCCTCGTCGACGTCCAGTGTCGGCGTTGCGCCTGCGCGGCCGAGACGTCGCTCCGCGAGCATCAGCGTTCGCAACACCTCAGGGGCTTCGGCCGCGCCGGTGGCCGTGAGCGCGGGGAGAGCGGCAAGGAAGGCAGGGACGTCGCCGGAGAACGCGGTGCGGCCTTCGCTCATCACGAGAACGCGATCGGCTCGTCGTATGAGGAGGTCGGGATCGTGTGTCACGACGAGAACGCCGGCGGTGTGTCGAGTGCGTTCGATCACCGCAGCGACCGAATCGCGGCCGACAGCGTCGAGCCCTGCGGTGGGCTCGTCGAGAAGAAGGTAGCGCGGGCGCATCGCGAGGACCCCCGCCAGTGCAGCCCGGCGGGCCTCTCCCCCGGAGAGCGTCCATGGCTCACGGGGCCCGAACGTGCTCGGATCGAGTCCCACCTGGGCGAGCGCCGCTCGCCCGTCCGCGCGCGCGTCTTTGTCAGATCGGCCGAGGTTGCGGGGACCGAACGCACAGTCCTCTTCGACGCTGAGCGCGAAGAACTGCGATTCCGGCCGCTGGAAGAGCATCCCCACCGCCGCCCGCTGCGCTCCCCTCACGCCGATGCGAACGCCGTCGACCTCGACGGTGCCGGCAGACGACGGGAGAAGTCCCGCGGCGGCGCGCAGCAGCGTCGTCTTCCCGGATCCGGTCGGCCCGAGGAGCAGAACGAGCTCACCGGGCTCGATCGAAAGAGACACGGACTCCAGCGCGCGGTACGACAGCGGGCTCCCCTCGGCGTACTCACAGGTGATGTCAGCGAGTGTCAGGGCCACAGCGCGTCCACCACACTCTCCGCCTCGAGCGCGCCCACGGGCACAGCCAGTCCGAGCGCGCGCAGTCGCTCGCCAAGGACACCCATGCTGCCGGTCGCCAGGCCGCATGCCCTCAGAAGCGCAGCGTCGGCAAGCAGGTCCTCGGGTGCCCCTTCGAAGACCACGCAGCCACCCGAGAGCGCCAATGCCCGGTCCGCTCGGGCGACGTCCGCGGCGTCGTGCGACACGAGCAGCACTCCGTGCCCCTGTTCGTGCGCAAGGCGCTCGATGATCGCGATCGCACTCCGCCTACCCGCGGGATCCAGCATCGCGGAGGGTTCGTCGAAGACCAGATATCGGGGGCCCATCGCCAGCGCCCCGGCTATCGCAAGGCGCTGCTTCTGCCCTTCAGACAGAAGGTGCGGCTCCCGGCGCTCGAGCCCGTCCATGCCGACTGAGGTCAGCGCTTCCGCGACCCGCGCGACGATCTCCTCCGGAGGCAACCCGAGGTTCTCAGGCCCGAACGCGCAGTCATCATCGACCGTGGTCCCGACGATCTGATCGTCCGGGTCCTGGAACACCATGCCTACTTTGACCCGGATATCCCACACGAGAGAGACGTCTGCAGTGTCAAGGCCGTCGACGAGAACGCGGCCACCTCCGGGCGTGAGCAGTCCGTCGCACAGGCGCGCGAGCGTCGACTTGCCCGACCCGTTCGCGCCCACGACGACCAGCAGCTGCCCGGGCTCGAGCGAGAACGACACCCCGTCGAGCGCGGGCGCGGTTGCGGTCGGATATGCGAACGACACCTCTGCGAACTCGAGCACGCTTCTTGACGCCATCCTCTCACGCAACGGGAGGGCCGCAGTCGCGACCCTCCCGTGATGGTACGTCAGTCCTGCCGCGTGGCAGGCATCATCCAAACTACTCGACGAACTCCAGGATGACCATGGAGGCGTTGTCGCCCTTGCGGGGACCGAGCTTCAGGATGCGGGTGTAGCCGCCCGGACGCTCGGCGAAGCGCGGCGCGATGTCGTGGATGACACGGTACGACATCTCGAGGTCCTGCTTGCCCGTGGCCGGGTTGATGAGCTTCTTCTCCCCACCGAGGGCGGCGATGATGAGCCGGCGCGAGTGCACGTCGCCCTTCTTGCCCCAGGTGATGATGCGGTCCACGAGCCCGCGGACCTCCTTGGCGCGCATCTCGGTCGTCTTGATGCGCTCGTGCGTGAGCAGCGCCAGAGCGAGGCTACGCAGGATCGCCTTGCCGTGAGCGGCATCGCTGCCGATCTGACGGCCCTTCTTAAGGTGTCGCATGGTAAGCGGTCTCCCTCTAGCCCTTGAGCCCCAGGCCCATCTGCTGAAGCTTGTCTTTCACTTCTTCGATGGACTTGGCGCCGAAGTTACGGATGTTGAGCAGGTCGGCCTCTGTGCACTCGTTCAGCTGGCCGATCGTGTTGACTCCCTGACGCTTCAGGCAGTTGAACGAACGTACGGTGAGGTCCAGGTCTTCGATCGGCGTGTCGAGGACGGTCTCGCCCTCTTCAGGCAGGTCGGCGAACGTGTCGCCGGCCAGATCGCCGATGGCCTGAGCCTGGAACAGCGACATGTGGTCGTCGATGATCTTGGCAGCACGCGCGACGGCGTCCGCAGGATCCATCGCGCCGTTGGTCTCAAGCTCGACGATGAGCTTGTCGTAGTCGGTGCGCTGGCCCACGCGGGTGTTCTCCACGAGGTAGGTGCAGCGCGCGACCGGGCTGAACAGCGAGTCGACCGTGATGACGCCCAGGGCGTCGTCGAGACGCTTGTTGCGGTCCGCGGACACATAGCCACGCCCGCTCTCGATCCGGATGGCCATCTCGAGCTTCGCGCCCTTGTCGAGCGTGGCGATCACGGCATCCGGGTTCACGAGCTCGAACTCGGAGGGGACCTTGAGGTCCGCACCGGTGACGGTGGCCGGACCGGTCACTGACAGCGTGGCGACGGCGTCGTCGCCCGCGCCGGCATCCCGGAACACCAGCTGCTTGACGTTGAGCACGATGTCCGTGACGTCTTCACGGACACCGCTGATGGCGGTGAACTCGTGCTGCACACCCTCGATGCGGATCGAGGTGGCTGCCACGCCCGGAAGCGAAGAGAGCAGCACGCGGCGCATGCAGTTGCCCAGGGTGTAGCCGAACCCGCGTTCGAGCGGCTCGACGACGTAGCGCGCGGTGCGCTCATCGATCGGCACGACCGAAACAGTGGGCCTCATGAACTCTGACATCTACCTAGCCTCCTAGGAGCGGGTACCTGAAGTGCTCCGGATTACTTGCTGTACAGCTCGACGATCAGCTGCTCGCGCACCGGCATATCGATCTGGTCACGGGTCGGAAGAGCGAGCACCTTGCCCTGCAGCTTCTCCGGGTCGACCTGCAGCCATGCCGGGACCTCGACGCGAGCGGAGGAGATGAGGGCCGCCTTGATGACCGTGAGGTCGCGAGCCTTGTCTGCCACTGCGATCGTGTCTCCGGGACGGACGCGGTAGGACGGGATGTTGACCTTGGCGCCGTTCACGAAGATGTGGTTGTGGCGGACCGTCTGACGGGCCTCGTCACGCGATGCGGCGAATCCGAGACGGTAGACCACGTTGTCGAGCCTGGTCTCCAGCAACCGGAGAAGGTTCTCGCCCGACTTGCCCACCTGGCGGCTCGCAAGCTCGTAGTACGTGCGGAACTGCTTCTCCAGAACGCCGTAGGAACGCTTGGCCTTCTGCTTCTCACGCAGCTGTACGCGGTATTCGCTGTCGCGCGGGCGCTTCTTGCCGGCCTGACCGGGCGGGAACGGACGCCTATCGACGCCGCACTTGTCGCTGTAGCAGCGATCGCCCTTCAGGAACAGCTTGATGCCTTCACGACGGCAGAGGCGGCAGTCCGCGCCTGTATAACGTGCCATCTTTGGAATCCTCCTCGGTAAGACTACACGCGCCGGCGCTTGCGCGGCCGGCAGCCGTTGTGCGGGACAGGCGTGCAGTCCTGGATGCTTGCGATCTCGAGCCCGGTCGCCTGCAGAGAACGGATTGCCGTCTCACGACCGGAACCGGGGCCCTTCACGAACACGGAGATCTTGCGCATCCCGTGTTCCATGGCGTCCTTGGCACACTGCTCGGCCGCGAGCTGAGCGGCGAACGGCGTGGACTTGCGGGAGCCTTTGAACCCGACCTGGCCGGCGCTGCGCCACGAGATGACGTTGCCCGCAGGGTCGGTGATGCTGATGATTGTGTTGTTGAACGTGGACTTGATGTGAGCCTGACCAACAGCGATGTTCTTGCGTTCGCTGCGCTTGATGCGGGTCTTTACGACCTTCTTCTTGGGAGCGGCAGCCATCGCTACTTACCTACCTTCTTCTTCGCGCCGATCTGGCGACGCGGACCCTTACGGGTGCGCGCGTTCGTGTGGGTGCGCTGACCGCGAACGGGCAGCCCCTTGCGATGGCGCAGACCGCGATAGCAGCCGATCTCCATCAGACGCTTGATGTTCTGGCTGACCTCACGCCTCAGGTCGCCTTCGACCTTGAGCTGGCGGTCGATGAACTCGCGGAGGCGAACGACCTCCTCTTCGGTCAGGTTACGCACGCGAGTATCCGGGTTGATCCCGGTCTCGCGCAGGATCTTCTGGCTGGTCGTGAGACCGACACCGAAGATGTAGGTGAGGCCGATCTCGACGCGCTTCTCGCGCGGGAGGTCGACGCCGGATATACGAGCCAAGGTGGTTCTCCTTAAAGGGGTCGGACTATCCCTGCCGCTGCTTGTGTCGCGGGTTCTCGCATATGACGAGAACGCGCCCGTGACGGCGGATGACCTTGCACTTCTCGCAGATCCTCTTCACAGAGGGTCGTACCTTCATCTGCCTGGTTCCCTTCAACAGTTCGATCGCTCTATGTGCGCGCCCAGCCGCAGGCGTATCGTTGTCGTTCTTCATGGCGACTCGACATCGCCCATACAAACGCCACCGGGAGTAGCCCCTACTGCTTCCCCCGAAGGCGGATCGTGCGGTCGCTACTTGTATCGATAGGTGATGCGGCCGCGCGTGAGATCGTAGGGCGAGAGCTCAACGACGACCTTGTCACCCGGCAGTATCCGGATGTAGTGCATGCGCATCTTGCCAGAGATATGCGCGAGCACCTTATGGCCGTTCTCAAGCTCAACGCGGAACATCGCGTTGGGCAGAGGTTCGACCACGGTGCCTTCCAGCTCGATGGCGTCTTCGCGCTTTGCCAAACAGGACTCCTTCTACGGGCGGGTCGTGAAGCCGCAAACGGGG
The DNA here is from genome assembly GCA_025361445.1 of Coriobacteriia bacterium. Taxonomy (GTDB): domain Bacteria; phylum Actinomycetota; class Coriobacteriia; order Anaerosomatales; family PALSA-660; genus PALSA-660. The sequence goes on along the minus strand of JANYLP010000008.1, from coordinate 17,819 downwards.
AGTATACCAACAGCGGGCACGAGCGTCTAGCGGACGATCATTCGAGCGTGAGCACGTACGGCCCCTCAGCGGTGATGGCGACGGTATGCTCGAAGTGAGCGGAGAGCTTGCCGTCGGCGGTCACCACGGTCCAGCCATCATCGAGCTGCCGCACTCCCGCGCCACCGGCGTTGATCATCGGCTCGATCGCGAGCACCATCCCCGCCATGAGCTGCGGGCCCTTCCCTGCCGTCCCGTAGTTCGGGACCTGTGGCTCCTCGTGCATGTTGCGACCGATGCCGTGGCCGACGTACTCGCGAACCACCGAGAATCCGGCTGCCTCCGCGGTCGCCTGCACCGCCGCACCGATGTCGTAGAGCCGGTTGCCCGGGTAGCACTGGGCGATACCCGCCTCGAGACTGAGACGCGTGGCATCCATGAGCGCCGTGGCCTCCGCAGAGACCTTCCCGACCGCGAACGTCCGGGCCGAGTCACCGTAATACCCGTCGACGATCGCGCCCATGTCGACGGAGATGATGTCGCCTTCGACGAGCCGCACCTTGCCCGGGATGCCGTGTACGACCTCGCCGTTGCGTGACGCGCAGATCGTTGCGGGGAACCCGTGATACCCCTTGAACGCCGGCTTGGCGCCCGCCGCCTCGATGATCGCGACCGCCACCTCGTCGAGTTCGGCGGTCGTGACTCCCGGTGCGACCGCATCGCCCACCGCGCGCAACGCTCGGGCCGTGACACGCCCGGCCTCACGCATGATGGCCAACTCGGCCGCTGAGCGACGGACGATCATCGGTGTCCGCCTACTCCGCGCCGCGAAGCGCAGCGGTGATGTCGGCGAACACGACGTCTACCGGCCGGTCGCCGTCGATCTTGTGGAGCAGCCCCTGAGCCGTGTAGTACGGCACGAGCTGGGACGTGACGGCATCGTAGTCGTCGAGGCGCTTCGTGGCGGCCTGGACGGTGTCGTCGGCGCGCTGGTAGACCTCGCCGCCACACGCGTCACACACGCCGTCGGTCGTGGGCATCTCGCCCATGACGTTGTAGATCTTGCCGCAACCGCGGCACTGGCGGCGCGCCGTCAGGCGTCCCATCAGCACATCGCGGGGCACGTCGATCGCAACGACCGCGTCGAGGTGCTTGTCCATGCTCGCGAGCGCAGCATCGAGCGCCTCTGCCTGCGGGAGCGTGCGGGGGAAACCGTCGAGCATGAAGCCGCCTGCGCAGTCGGGCTGGGCGAGACGCTCCTTCACGATGCCGATGGTCACTTCGTCGGGGACGAGGTCGCCGGCGTCCATGTAGCGCTTCGCCTCAAGGCCCAACGGAGTACCGTCCGCGACCGCCTTGCGGAAGATGTCGCCTGTGGAGATGTGGGTGACTCCGAGAGCGTCGATGAGGCGCGCAGCCTGCGTGCCTTTGCCGGTGCCCGCCGCGCCCAGAAGAACGATGTTCACGACTCTCCCCTCCCCTTGCTTCCAAGTCACGCTGGGCGGGACCCGGACCGACCGGACCCCGCCCCGCATGTGCCCACCTTCACGCGCTTGCGCGCGGATGGTCCTACTTGAAGAACCCGTCGTAGTGGCGCATCTTCAGCTGGCTTTCCAGCTGGGTCATCGTCTCGAGCGCGACGCCGACCATGATGAGTATCGACGTGCCACCGAACATCCGGAGCAGCGGCATCGTGTTGCCTGACATCTGGAACAGGATCGTCGGCACGATCGCCACCGCGGCCAAGAACAGGGCGCCGGGGAAGGTGATGCGGTTCAGCACGTGCTCGATGTAGCTCGAAGTGGCCTTGCCGGGACGCACGCCGGGGATGAACCCTCCCTGCTTGCGCAGGTTGTCGGCAAGATCGATCGGGTTGAAGATCAGCGCGGTATAGAAGTATGCGAAGAACAGGATCAGCAGCGACTGCGCGACCCAGTTCACCGGCCCGCTCGCGAGCGTGTTGCCGATCGCGGTCAGCCAGGGGATGTTCGAGAAGCCCGCCAGCACGACCGGGAAGTTGAGCACGGAGCTCGCGAAGATGATCGGCACGACGTTGGCGGCGTTGAGCTTGAGCGGGATGTATGTCCCGACCCCGCCGAAGACCTTACGCCCGACGACGCGTTTCGCGTATTGGACCGGGATCCGGCGTTGAGCCCGTTCCATCGTCACGATAGCGACGATGATCGCGAATGAGGCGACCAGGACCATCACTCCCCAGTACCACTCGGAGATGTTGAAGGCCTGCACGAGAGTCTCCGGAAAACGCGAGACGATGTTGGCGAAGATCAGGAGTGACATCCCGTTCCCGATGCCCCGCTGGGTGATCAGCTCGCCCATCCACATGATGAACGCCGTACCCGCCATCAGGGACAGGAGGATCAGGATGCGTGTCAGCCAGTCGAAGGCCCGGTAACTCCCGAGCATATTCTGCTGCGCCAGAAGGCCCTCGAACGTCGCGATGAGGCCAACGGACTCGACGAAACCGAGACCGAGGGTCATGTAGCGCGTGATCTGGGTGAGCTTACGCTGCCCGGACTCGCCCTCCTTCGACCACGCCTCGAACTTCGGGATGACCGCCTGGAGCAGCTGCATGATGATCGAGCTCGTGATGTAGGGCATGATGCCGAGCGCGAAGATCGCGAACTGCGAAAGAGCGCCACCGGAGAACAGGTTCAGCAGGCTGAGGCCGGCCGAACCTGAATCCGTCATGGTCGCCGTCAGCGCCCTGATCATGTCCCGCGAGATACCCGGGACCGGAACGACCGCGCCGAGTCGATACAGCGCGATGATTCCAAGCGTGAACAGGATCTTCTTGCGAAGATCCGGTACTCGGAACGCGTTCGCGAGGGCCTGAAGCATGGCTACTCGACCGCCCCGCCGGCCGCTTCGATCTTCACGCGAGCCGGCGCCGACACCTTGTCGACCCTGATGGTGAGCTTCTTCGTGAGTTCTCCGTCGCCGAGCACCTTGACGACAGCCGTCGCGGACTTGACGACGCCCTTCGCCTTGAGCGACTCGGCATCGACGACGTCACCGTCGGCGAAAAGGCCCTCCAGGCGGCCGACGTTGACAACGTCGTACTCCTGGCGCCAGTGGTTGGTGAATCCGGGAAGCTTCGGCAGACGCATCGCGAGCGGGTTCTGGCCGCCCTCGAAGCCGGGGCCCTTGCCTCCGCCTGCGCGGGAGTTCTGGCCCTTGTCGCCGCGGCCAGCCGTCGAGCCGTGTCCGCTGCCGTTGCCGCGCCCGACGCGCTTGCGCGGCTTGGTGGAGCCGGGCGCCGGAGCAAGGTCGTGGATCTGCATTCTGTTCGTCTCCTTCTTGATCGCCACCGGGAGCGCCCCCTACGTGGGCGAATCCCGATCGCCGGCCGCTCGCCGCCGGCGGACTGTCTTCCGAGCTACTTGACCTCTTCGACCTTGACCAGGTGCTTGACCTTGAAGATCATCCCGCGGATGACGGCACTATCGGCCTGCTCCACGGTCTCGTGCATGCGGTGGATACCGAGGGCGCGGACGGTGTTGCGCTGATCGCGCGCCAGACCGATGCCACTGCGGACCTGCGTGATGCGCAGGATCTTGGCTGCTTCCTTCGCCATGGCTCTACTCCTCCCAGCCGAAGACCTGGCCGACCGTCTTGCCGCGACGGCGGGCGATCTGGGCTGCGCTCGTCAGGGACTCGAGACCCTGAGCGGCTGCCTTGACCATGTTCAGCGCGTTGTCCGAGCCGAGCGACTTCGACAGGACGTCGGTCACGCCGCCCAGCTCGAGCAGTGCACGCACCGGGCCGCCGGCGATGATTCCGGTACCGGGGGCGGCCGGCTTGAGCATGACGCGCCCTGCGCCGAACTTGCCCATCACGGCATGCGGGATCGTGCCGTCGATGAGCGGGAACTTGAACATGTTCTTCTTCGCGTCTTCGACGCCCTTCTTGATGGCCACGGGGACTTCGGCGGACTTGCCCATGCCGACACCCACGTTGCCGTTACCGTCGCCGACGACGACGAGTGCGGTCAGCGAGAAGCGGCGACCACCCTTGACGACCTTCGACACACGGTTGATGTAGACGACCTTTTCCTGCAGCTCCGAGACGGGAGCGATATTGCGCGCCACTGTCCTCGTCCTCTCTAGAACGTAAGCCCGGCCTCGCGGGCACCGTCGGCCAGGGCCTTCACGCGGCCGTGATAGATGCGTCCGCCGCGGTCGAAGACGACCTCGGTGACGCCCTTGTCCAGTGCACGCTTGCCGACGAGCTCGCCGACAGCCTTGGCCGCCGCGACGTTGCTGCCGAGCTTGACCGCACCCTTGACCTCGAGATCGAGCGTCGAGGCGGAAGCGATCGTGACGCCTGCGACGTCATCGATGACCTGTGCATAGATGTGTGCGTTGCTGCGCGTGACCCTCAGGCGCGGACGGGCATCGGTCCCAGAGACCTTGCCGCGAACCCGGCGCTGACGGCGGGCGAGCTTGAATGCTTTTGCTTTCAGCTTATCCATGGTGCTGTTCCTCGCCCCTTCTACTTCGCCGTCTTGCCGACCTTGCGGCGGACATGTTCGCCTTCGTACCGCACGCCTTTGCCCTTATAGGGCTCCGGCGGACGCCATCCGCGGATCTCCGCGGCCACCTGACCGACGCGCTGCTTGTCGATGCCGCGAACGGTGATCTTCGTGTTGGCCGGCACCTCGAGCGTGATGCCCGGCTCCGCCTTCACGAGAACGGGGTGGCTGAAACCCAGAGCAAGCTGGATGTCGGCACCCTTGAGCTCCGCGCGATAGCCGACGCCCACGATCTCGAGGTTCTTGTGGAACCCCTCCGAGACGCCGACGACCATGTTGGAGAGCAACGTGCGGGTCAGTCCGTGCAGCGAGCGATTGGTGCGCTCGTCGTTCGGACGGGTCACCGTCAGCACGCCCTTTTCGAGAGCGATGCTCATCGCCGGCTGAAAGGTCTGCGTGAGCGTTCCCTTCGGACCGGTGACCGTGACGGTCGATCCGTCGATCTTTACCTCGACCCCGGACGGGACCGGGATGGGCTGCTTGCCGATTCGAGACACGGCGTGTGGCTCCTTTCCTGTCCTGTCCGTCTACCAGATGTAGGCGATGACTTCGCCGCCGACGGCGGCCTTCTTTGCCTGCTTGTTGGTCATGACGCCGGAAGACGTCGAGATGACCGCGATGCCGAGACCGCCCAAGACACGGGGCATCTCGTCCTTCTTCGCGTAAACGCGCAGGCCCGGCTTGCTGATGCGCCGGATGCCGGTGATGACGCGCTCGCGCTTGGGTCCGTACTTCAACTGCAGCGTCAGAGTCGCCTGGACGTCGCCCGGGACGACCTCGTAGCTCGAGACGTAGCCCTCTTCCTTGAGGATTCGGGCGATCTCGACCAGCTTCTTCGACGACGGCATTGAGACCGAGGTCTGGAACGCGTTGTTCGCGTTCCTGATCCTGGTCAGCATATCCGCGATCGGATCGGTCATGCTCATGTTCGGATGCCTCCTATGGTCCTGTCGTACACCCTGCGTACCGGGTGGTTCGCGTACGCCCGTGGCACACGCGCCTTCTCGTCCGCCGGGCCGCCTCGGTCCGCGGCCCTTCTCCGTGCTACCAGCTCGCCTTGCGAACGCCGGGGACTTCGCCCTTGTTGGCCAGCTCGCGCAAACAGATGCGACACAGGCCGAACTGACGGTAGAACGCCCGCGGACGACCGCAGCGATTGCAGCGATGGACGCCGCGCACGCTGAACTTCGGCGTGCGATTGGCCTTCGCGATCATCGACTTCTTGGCCACCAACTACCTCCTGGAGATCTGCCGGACGCTTCCGGGCGCCGGCGCGGTGTGGGACTACGCTCTATTTCTTGAAGGGGAAGCCGAACGCGTTGAGCAGCGCGCGGCATTCCTCATCGGTGTTTGCGGTGGTGACGAACGTGATATCCATCCCGCGCGTGCGGTCGACCTTGTCGTAGTCGATCTCGGGGAAGATGAGCTGCTCGTCCACGCCCATGGAGTAGTTACCACGGCCGTCGAACGATGCGGGGTTGATGCCGCGGAAGTCGCGGATGCGCGGGAGCGCGGTCGCCAGCAGGCGGTCCAAGAACTCCCACATGCGGTCACCGCGGAGCGTGACCTTGGCCCCGATCGGCATACCCTTGCGCAGCTTGAATGCGGCGATCGACTTCTTGGCCCGCGTGGTCATCGGCTGCTGACCGGTGATGATGCGCAGGTCGGCGATGGCGGCATCGAGCAACTTGGTGTCCTGCGTGGCTCCACCGACGCCCATGTTCACAACGATCTTCTCGAAACGCGGCACCTGGTTGACGTTGCCGTAGCCCATCTCGGTCATGAGCGTCGCCACAACGTCGGTGCGGTACTTCTCTTTGAGTCTCGGACCCACTCTTCCACTCTCCTCAACTGATTTCAGCGGTTTCAGGCAGGATCACCAACCCTGCCCCTTCCCGGCGTCTTGCCGGAAAGGCCGTGTGACGCTTCTACGACTACTTGTCGATATCCTTGCCGCACTTCTTGCAGACGCGGATACGGTCCCCGCCATCGCGGCGTCGAGCAATCCTCGTCGGCTGCGAGCAGTTCGGGCAGATGAGCATCACGTTCGACACGTGCATCGTGCCCTCTTGCTGCATGATCCCGCCCTGCTGGTTCTTCTGGCTGGGCCGCGTCGCGCGCTTGATCATGTTCAGGTGCTCGACGGTCACACGCTGCTTCTCGGGGAAGGCGTGCAGGACCTTGCCCTCTTTGCCGTTCTCTTTGCCGGCGATGACGCGCACTTTGTCGCCGCGCCGGACATGCATGGAACTAGCCATATGTACGCGGCCTCCTTACAGGACTTCGGGCGCGAGCGAGACGATCTTCATGTAGCGCTTGTCGCGCAGCTCGCGCGCGACCGGCCCGAAGATACGGGTCCCGCGGGGGTTGCCCGCATTGTCGATGATGACCGCAGCATTGTCGTCGAACTTGATGTAGGAGCCGTCGTTGCGACGGGTCTCCTTCTTGCAGCGAACGACGACAGCTCTGACGACGTCACCCTTCTTCACGGCGCCGTTGGGCATCGCTTCTTTCACGGTGACGACGATAACGTCGCCCACGCGAGCATAGCGGCGCTTGGAACCGCCCAGCACCTTGATGCACAGGACCTGCCGTGCACCTGAGTTGTCCGCGACTTTGAGTCGGGTTTCTGCCTGGATCATGTCTTTCCGTTCCTCCTGAGTACGCCTCGCAGCTTCAGCGGCGGGCGGGCCCGTCCGCTGGAAGCTGTGTTACTTGGCCTTCTCGACGATCTCCACGAGACGCCACCGCTTCAGCTTCGACAGCGGACGGGTCTCCATGATGGTCACGATGTCACCCACGCCGGCTTCATTGTTCTCGTCGTGCGCGTGGTACTTCTCGCTGTGGGTCATCATCTTGCCGTACAGCGGGTGCGGCTTACGGCTCTCGACCTTGACGACGCAGGTCTTGTCGCCCGCGGTCGAGACCACGATGCCCTGCCGCACCTTGCGGCGGTTACGCTCTTCGGTCATCTGAACAGTCCCTTCCGTGGACACCTAGGACGCCGCGGCCTTGCGGGCCGCATCTATCTCGCGGGTGCGGGCCTCGGTGTGGAGACGCGCGATATCCCTCTTCACGAGCTTGATCTTGCCGGGGTTGTCCAGCTGGCCCGTGGCGAGCTGGAACCTCAGGTTGAACAGTTCCACACGGGCCTCTTTGAGCTTGAGCTCGAGGTCCGAGGGCTCCATGGTCTTGATGTCTGTCGCCTTCATCTATGACTCACCGCCGCTATCCGAACGGGTGACGACCTTGCACTTGATGGGAAGCTTCTGTGCGGCCAGGCGCATCGCCTCGCGCGCGACCTCTTCCGTGACGCCCGCGATCTCGAACATGATGCGGCCCGGCTTGACGACGGCGACCCACTTCTCGGGGTTGCCCTTGCCGGAACCCATGCGGGTCTCGGCCGGCTTCTGCGTGACCGGCTTGTCCGGGAAGATGTTGATCCATACCTTGCCGCCACGCTTCATGTACCGGGTCATCGCGACACGAGCGGCCTCGATCTGGCGGTTCGTGATCCACTCGGCTTCCATGGCCTTGAGGCCGAACTCGCCGAAGTTGAGTTCGGTGCCGCCCTTGGCGGTGCCGTGCCATGCGCTACCGCGCTGGACCTTGCGATGCTTTACGCGCTTGGGGAGCAACATCTCTAGCCTCGACCTCCCCCATCACGGCGGGGACGACGATCGTCGCGGTCGCGCTGCGGACGGGACGGGCGGGCATCGGCTGCTTCGTACAGCGACGCGATCGTCTGGCCGGGCAGCAGGTCGCCGCGGTAGACCCAGACCTTAACGCCACACGCCCCGAACGTGGTGCGCGCCGATGCGGTTCCGTAGTCGATCTTCGCACGCAGCGTGTGGAGCGGAACGCGACCTTCGCGGTACCACTCGCGACGGCCCATCTCCGAGCCGCCGAGGCGGCCGGAGCACTGGATGCGGATGCCGAGCGCACCGCCCTTCATCGCAGCGGTCACCGACTTCTTCATCGCGCGACGGAAACCGACGCGAGCCTCGAGCTGCTCCGCGATGGCCTGAGCCACGAGAACGGCGTCAAGCTCGGGGCGCTTGATCTCGTTGATGTTGACCGAGACGTGACCGGTCGCGATCTTCTCGAGGTCCTTGCGCAGCGTGTCGACCTCCGTGCCCTTCTTACCGATGACGATGCCCGGGCGCGCTGAGAACAGCGTCACGGTCACCTTGTCGCCGGCACGCTCGATGTCGATGCGCGACAGTGCTGCACGCTTCAGGCGCTTCGTCAGGTAACGGCGGAGTTCGACGTCCTCGAAGAGCGTCTTGTCGTAGCCCTTGCCCATGAACCACCGCGAACGCCACTCCTCGGTGATGCCGAGGCGGGGACCGACGGGATAGACTTTCTGACCCATAGGGCCTATGCCCCCTCTCGCTGCTTGACGACGATGGTGATATGCGCCGAACGCTTGCGGATCCTGAACGCGCGGCCCATCGCCCGCGGCTGGATACGCTTGAGCGTCGGCCCTTCGTTCACGAAGGTCTCCGACACGTACAGCGTCTCCGGCTTGATCTTCAGGTTGTGCTCGGCGTTGGCGACCGCGCTGGCGAGCACCTTGCCTACGACCTCCGCGACACCCTTTTCGGTGAAGCGCAGGATGGTCGCCGCCTCTTCCACGGACTTGCCGCGGACGAGATCGACGACGAGGCGCGCCTTGCGCGGACTTACCCGCACGTACCTCGCTACTGCTCTTGCTTCCATGATCCACAAAGCCTTTCGGTTCTTACGCGGTCGGACTCAAGGTCCACTGCAGTGCCGGCGCGAAGCCGGTCAAAGAAGATCTCCCCGGACTAGCGCCGGGCCTTCTTGGTGTCCGCATGACCCTTGAACGTGCGGGTCGGCGAGAACTCGCCCAACTTGTGCCCGACCATCGACTCGGTCACGTAGACCGGGACGTGCTTACGGCCGTCGTGCACGGCGATGGTGTGTCCCACCATCTCCGGGAAGATCGTGGAGGCGCGAGACCAGGTCTTGATGACCTTCTTCTCTCCTGCCTCGTTCATCTTCCGGATCCTCGCCAGCAGCCTCGGCTGGACGAAGGGCCCTTTCTTCAGGCTTCTGCTCATGTGCTCGTGCTCTCCTGTCGTAAGAGACTTCTTCGTCCGCTACTTCTTGCGGCGGCGGATGATCAGACTGCTGCTGGCCTTCTTCTTGTTGCGCGTGCGGTGACCCTTGGTGGGAACGCCCCACGGAGTGACCGGGTCGCGACCAGCGGACTTGTTCTTGCCCTCGCCACCGCCGTGCGGGTGGTCGACGGGGTTCATCGCGGTACCACGCACGCTCGGGCGGATGCCGGCCCAACGGTTGCGGCCCGCCTTGCCGACCGAGATGCCCTCGTGCTCGGCGTTGCCGACGACACCGATGGTGGCGCGGCAGGTGAGCGGAACCATACGCATCTCGGAGGACGGCATACGCAGGATCGCGTACTTGCCTTCCTTCGCGAGGAGCTGGGCGGAACAGCCGGCGCTGCGCGCGAGTGCGGCGCCGCGGCCGGGCTGAAGCTCGATGGCGTGGACGACGGTACCGGTCGGGATCTCGGACAGGACCAGGCAGTTGCCGGGCTTGATGTCGGAGCCGGTGCCGGACGTGACGACGTCATCCACAGAGAGCTTCTGGGGGGCGATGATGTAGCGCTTCTCGCCGTCCGCGTAGAAGAGCAGCGCGATACGGGCGGAGCGGTTGGGGTCGTACTCGATCGACGCGACGCGGGCGGGGATGCCGTCCTTGTTGCGCTTGAAGTCGATGATCCGGTAGGCACGCTTGTGCCCGCCGCCCTGATGCCGGGTGGTGATGCGGCCGTTGTTGTTACGACCGCCCGTCCGGTGCAGCGGGGTGACCAGTGACTTCTCCGGGGTCGACTTCGTGATCTCCGCGAAATCGGAGACCGACTGGAAGCGTCGACCCGGTGATGTCGGTTTGTACTTCTTAAGTGCCATTACTTCTCCTTCGTTTCTCGTGTCCGATGGCCGGGTCCTGGGTGGCACTCCCGCCGCTATCTCACGCGGCTTGCGGACCTCGACGCCGGACTAACAACGGTGCCGGGCGGCTCCATTCAGGGGCGAATGGTCACCAACACCGTCGGCCGTCTGCTTGCGGCGGCTTGCTTACCGGCCGCCCTCGAAGAACTCGATCTTGTCGCCCTCTTTAAGGGTGACGATGGCCTTCTTCCACGCGCGGGTGACTCCCTGCGATGTGCGCAGGCGGCGCGTCTTGCCGGACACGTTCATCGTGTTCACGCGCGTGACCGTGACCTTGAAAACCTCTGCGACCGCGTCTGCGATCTGCGGCTTGCTGCAGTGTTTGTCGACCTCGAACGTGTACCGATTGTTCTCGATCTGAGCGTAGCTCTTCTCGGAGATGATCGGTCGGATGATGACGCTGCGGGCATCCATTAAGCCAGAACCCCCTCGAGGTACTCGAGCGCCGACTTCGTGAGAACGAGCGCTGCGTTGTCGACCAGGTCGTAGGTGTTGCTCTGAGCCGCGGTGATGACCCGGACGCGCTCGATGTTGCGGAAGGACTTCATCGCGACCTCGTCACCGTTCGGGACGATGACCGTGACGCGGCCCTTGCAGCCGAGTGCCGCGATCATGGCCTGCGCGGTCTTGGTGGAGGGCGTGGTGAAGTCGAGAGTGTCGATCACGAACAGGTCGCCTTCGGCGGCCTTCGCGGACAGCACGCTGCGCATCGCGAGCTTGACGACCTTGTTCGGGACGCGGAAGCCGTACTTGCGCGGGTGCGGACCGAAGACCACACCGCCGCCGGTCCACTGCGGAGCGCGAGTGGTACCGGCGCGTGCGCGGCCGGTCCCCTTCTGCTTGAACGGCTTGGCGCCGCCGCCGGAGATGAGTCCGCGGGTCTTGGTGGAGTGCGTGCCCTGGCGCGCCGCGGCCATCTGGCTGCGAACGACCATGTGCACCGCGTGCGTATTGGGAGTGACGCCGAAGACGGTGTCGGACAGCTTCGCTGTTCCCACCTTCGCGCCCTTCATGTCTTTCACTTCGATCGTCGCCATCTTCTGTATCTGTCTCCTCGAGTCGATGCCGGCACTAGCTCGCGTTGATGACGAGCAGGCCGTTCTTGCCGCCGGGGACAGCGCCCTTGACGACGAGCAGGTTCTGTTCAACGTCGATCTTGACGATCTCGAGCTTCTGTACGGTCACGGTCTCCGCGCCCATGTGGCCCGGCATTCTCGTGCCGCGCAGGACGCGGGACGGGCTCGCGCACATACCGATCGAGCCGGGCGCGCGGTGGAAGTGCGAACCGTGGCCGCCCGGGCCGCCCTTGAAGTTGTGGCGCTTCATGACACCGGCGAAGCCCTTGCCCTTGCTGGTTCCGGCGACATCGACCTTGGATCCGACCTCGAACAGGTCGACCGTGATCTTCTGGCCCTTCTTGTAGGTCTCGCCAGCGGAGAGGCGCGCCTCGTGGAGGTGCTTCTTCGGGTCGAGACCGGCCTTCGCGCAGTGTCCGGCTTCCGGCTTCGTGGCACGGCCGGCCTTGATGTCGCCGAAGGCGAGCTGGATGGCCTCGTAGCCGTCCTTCTTCATCGTCTTGATCTGCGCGACGAAGCAGGGCCCGGCCTCGATGACCGTGACCGGGATGAGACGGTCGTCATCGCTCCAGACCTGGCTCATGCCGAGCTTCCGGCCGAGGATCGTCTTTGGCATCGTTCACACTCTCTTCCATCTTCGCGCGGTCGTGGGACTTCGCTTCGTGCCGATCGTCCGCCTCGTTTCGCGGACACCCAGAGGACCGCTCCTCTATATCGCACCCACCACCGGGAGGCGGCGGGACACTTCCTGTATGTTTAGAGCTTGATCTCGATGTCGACGCCGGCCGGCAGCTCGAGACGCATGAGCGAGTCGACCGTCTTCGCGTTCGGATCGAGGATGTCGATCAACCTCTTGTGAGTCTTCATCTCGAAGTGCTCACGGCTGTCCTTGTTAACGTGCGGCGAGCGGATAACGCAGTACAGGCTGCGCTGCGTCGGCAGCGGGATGGGCCCGGACACGCGTGCGCCGGTGCGCTGCGCCGTCTCCACGATCTTCTTCGTGGACTGGTCCACGATCTCGTGGTCATACGCCTTGAGGCGGATGCGGATCTTCTGCTGATTCGCCAACTTGGTTCACCCTCCATAGTGCGGGGACTTCACTGCTGCGCACGCTCTGTGACGCTGATTACGCCTTGCTGACGCCGATCTTGGCCACGATCTCTTCCGCGACGGACTTCGGAACCTGCTCGTAGGCCCTGAACTGCATGGTGTACACGGCGCGGCCCTGGGTGCGGCTGCGAAGGTCCGTGGAGTAACCGAACATCTCGGAGAGCGGCACCTTGGCGCGGATGACCTGCGCGTTGCCGCGCGGCTCCATGCCTTCGATGTGGCCGCGGCGGCTGGACAGGTTGCCCATCACGTCGCCGGCGAACGCTTCCGGGGTGACGACCTCGACCGACATCATGGGCTCGAGGAGCTTCGGCGAAGCCTTGCGCATGGCCTCTTTGAAGCCCATGGCGGCTGCAACGCGGAATGCCATCTCGTTGGAGTCGACCTCGTGGTACGAGCCGTCGATGAGCGTCGTGCGCACATCCACGATCGGATAGCCGGCGAGCACGCCGGTAAGCAGCGAGTCGGCGACGCCCTTCTCGACAGCGGAGACGTATTCCTTCGGAACGGAACCACCGACGGTCTTGTTGACGAACTCGGAGCCCGTTCCGGGCTCGAGAGGCTCGAGGTCGAAGACGACGTGGCCGTACTGGCCGTGGCCGCCCGTCTGACGCACGAACTTGCCCTCAACCTTGTTGACGGCCTTGCCGGCGGTCTCGCGGTAAGCGACCTGGGGCTTGCCGACGTTCGCCTCCACCTTGAACTCGCGCATGAGGCGGTCGACGATGATCTCGAGGTGGAGCTCGCCCATGCCGGCGATGATCGTCTGACCGGTCTCCTGGTCGGTGCGCACCCGGAAGGTCGGATCCTCTTCGGCGAGCTTGACGAGGCCGGCTCCGAGCTTGTCCTGCTCGGCCTTGGTCTTGGGCTCGATGGCGATGTCGATGACCGGCTCCGGGAACACCATTGACTCGAGGAGCACCGGGGCGTCCTCGGCACACAGCGTGTCACCGGTCGAGGTGGCCTTGAGGCCGACGACGGCGACGATGTCGCCCGCGCGGACCTGATCGACGTCCTCGCGGTGGTTCGCGTGCATCTGCAGGATCCGGCCGATGCGCTCGCGGTTGTCCTTGGTGGAGTTGAGCACGTACGAGCCGGCGTCCAGCTTCCCGGAGTAGACACGGAAGTAGGTGAGCTTGCCGACGTACGGGTCGGTCATGATCTTGAAGGCCAGCGCTGCGAACGGCGCGTTCTCGTCCGCCGGCCGCTCGACTTCCTGGTTGGTCTTGAGGTCGGTGCCCTTGATGGCGGCGACGTCGAGGGGCGACGGCAGGTAATCGAGGACCGCGTCGAGCAGCGCCTGGACCCCCTTGTTCTTGAAAGATGCGCCGCAGACGACAGGCGTTATCCCGCACGCGATGCAGCCCTTGCGGATCGCGGCCTTCAGGTCGGCGACGGTGACGGCCTGTTCGTCGAGGACCTTCTCCATGACCGCGTCGTCGTAGTCGGCGGCCATGTGAAGAAGCTCATCACGGTAGAGCTCGGCATCTTCCAGCATCTCGGCCGGGATCGCGCCGGTGGTGGGGTTGATCCCCTTGTCATCCTCGTTGAAGAAGATGGCGTTCATCTCGATGAGGTCGATGATGCCGATGAACTTGTCCTCGGCGCCGATCGGCAGCTGCAACAGCGCCGGCTTGGTGGCGAGGCGGTCCTTCATCATCCCCACGACGTTCATGAAGTCCGCACCGGTGCGGTCCATCTTGTTGATGTAGGCCATCCGAGGGACGCCGTAGGTGTCCGCCTGACGCCAGACCGTCTCAGACTGCGGCTCGACTCCGCCGACCGCGCAGAATACCGCGCAGGCGCCGTCGAGGACGCGCAGGGACCGCTCGACCTCGACCGTGAAGTCGACGTGGCCGGGCGTGTCGATGATCTGGATACGGTGGTCCTTCCAGAAGCAGGTCGTCGCGGCCGACGTGATCGTGATGCCGCGTTCCTGTTCCTGGACCATCCAGTCCATCGTTGCCGCGCCTTCGTGGACCTCGCCGATCTTGTGCGTCTTGCCTGTATAGAACAGGACACGCTCGGTCGTCGTGGTCTTACCGGCATCGATGTGGGCCATGATGCCGATGTTGCGCGTCTTATCGAGGGGGTAGCGCTGTGCCATGAGAGGTTCGTCAGTCCTTTAGGTAAGGTGGCTAGGGTCGATTACCAGCGGTAGTGCGAGAACGCGCGGTTCGACTCGGCCATCTTGAACAGGTCTTCACGCTTCTTGACCGAGGCACCGACGCCGTTCGCGGCGTCCATGATCTCGTTGGCCAGACGCTCGGCCATCGTCTTCTCGCGACGCTTGCGCGAGTAGCCGACGATCCAGCGGATCGCGAGCGTGGTGGCGCGGCGGGAGCTGACCTCGATCGGCACCTGATAGGTGGCGCCGCCGACGCGCTTCGGCTTGACCTCGAGCGCGGGACGGACGTTGTCCATCGCCTTCTTGAAGACGGACAGCGGATCGGTTGCGGTCTTCGTCTCGACCATCTCGAACGCACTGTAGACAGTGCGCTCGGCGACGGCCTTCTTCCCGTGCAGCAGGATCTTGTTCATGAGCTGCGTCACGAGCCGGTTGTTGTAAACAGCGTCCGGCTGGACCTCACGACGGGCAGCAGGTGCGCGCCTCGGCATACCTAATCTCCTCTACCTGACTCGGGCATTCGGCGGATGAGCGGCGGCGCAAAGCGCAGTCCGCTCGATCCGACGCTACTTCGGCTTCTTGGCTCCGTAACGGCTGCGGGCCTGCTTGCGATTCGCTACCGCTGCACAGTCGAGCGCCGCACGGATGATCTTGTAGCGGACACCAGGAAGGTCCTTCACACGGCCGCCGCGCACGAGCACGATCGAGTGCTCCTGCAGGTTGTGGCCGATGCCCGGGATGTAGGCGGTGACCTCCATCTGGTTCGTCAGACGGACACGGGCCACCTTACGCAGCGCCGAGTTCGGCTTCTTCGGGGTGGTGGTGTACACGCGAGTGCACACGCCACGCTTCTGGGGGTTGCCCTTGAGCGCCGGCGTCTTGCTCTTGCTCACCGCCTGCTTGCGGCCCTTGCGGACCAGCTGGTTGATCGTCGGCAACGCTTTTCTCCTTTGCCGCTTTGCATTAACCGCCGGGTTGGCGGTACATCTTCCTGAGACGCGAGCACACGCGGGCACGCCCGCTTTGAGCCGCAAGGTGGCACGATAGCAAGCCTCAGGGGGCGTGTCAATAAGTCAACGCGTCCGGGCGTGTCTATCGAGGCTTGCCCCGCGCCCCATGCCCGTCATGCCGTGCCCCGCGAAAGGGGGCGGTCCGCTTGTGCGCGGCCGCCCCCTACCCGGGTTCGATCGTTCTACTCGTCAGCGAGCTTCGCGTGCTGCCCGCAGTAGTCCGAATCCTCGCGCGCCCGCTTGGGACACGGCTTGCCGTTCTTCATGACCGCCTTGCACAGGCCGTCCGTGGCCGAGAGACTCTCGTGGGTGCGGCAGTAGCGGCTGCCCGGAAGCGCCTTGTTGCGGCAGCGCGCGCCGGTGCCGGTGGTAGCCAGACAGGCTTCCTCTTCCTGCTCCGCGACGACAGGCTCCTCGAGCGGACGCTCCTCGGGAAGCACGAGGTCGGCAGCCACATCCTCTTCCTCCTCGAGGGCCGGCACCACTGCGCCGACGTCGAAGAACTCGAGGTTGCTCGTGTCGAGGCCCTCGAAGAACGCGGTGGCCTGCTCGGGGGTGAACCCACCCTGCTCGATCAGGTCCTGCGGCGATGGGAGCATCGCCTCGAGCTCCTTCAGCTCCTCGGGAGCGAAGTCCGGCAGCGGACCGCGACTCTCGTCGGCGCTCCACTCGGCGGACTGGCCCTTGTAGGTCAGGTGCACGCCACGGTAGCGGCGCATGCCGGTGGCAGCCGGGATCAGCTTGCCGATGATGACGTTCTCCTTCAGGCCGAGGAGGTTGTCCTCCTTGCCCGCGATCGCGGCATCCGTGAGCACGCGGGTCGTCTCCTGGAAGGAGGCGGCCGAGAGATATGAATCTGTGGCCAGCGATGCCTTCGTGATGCCCAGCAGGACCGACTCGGCCTTGGCGAGCTCTCCGCCGGCAGCCGTGACCCGGTCGTTCTCCTCGGCGAACACGAAACGGTCGACGAGCTGGCCCGGGAGGAAGTCGGTCTCCCCCGCGTCCATGACCGTGCGCTTGCGCATCATCTGACGGGCGATGACCTCGATGTGCTTGTCGTTGATGTCGACACCCTGGGACGCATAGACGTCCTGGACCTCGGCGACGATGTAGGACAACACGTCGGTCTCGCCGCGAAGCTCGAGCAGGTCATGCGGGTTCACGGAACCCTCGGTCAGCTGCTGGCCGAGCGCCACGGTCACGCCGTCAGCGACGCCGGGACGCATGCGCGCGCGCCGCGAGACGAGGTAGCTCTTCTCGTGGCCGTCCTCACCGTGAACGATGAGCTTGCGGGTCTTGTCGGCATCCTCGATCAGCAACACGCCACTGATCTCGGCAAGGATCGCCTGGCCCTTCGGGCGACGGGCCTCGAAGAGCTCGGTGACACGCGGGAGGCCGTGCGTGATGTCCTCACCTGCGACACCACCGGTGTGGAAGGTACGCATGGTGAGCTGGGTGCCCGGCTCGCCGATCGACTGGGCAGCGATGATGCCGACCGCGGTGCCGATGTCGACGGCGCGGCTGGACGCAAGGTCCCACCCGTAGCACTTCTGGCACACACCGTGACGCGCCTGGCAGGTCATGACGGCGCGGACTTCGACCGACACGATGCCGGCCTCACGCCACTTCTCGATCTCGGCGTCGTTGGCGACGTAGTCGCCAGCTTCCTTGAAGACCTCGCCGGTGGCCGGAGCGACCGCGGGCGCAAGCAGGCAGCGTCCCACAAGGTTGTGGTTGACGCGATCGCCACCCTTGGGGTCGGCCAGCGCGAGCGTGACGCCCTGCTCGGTGCCACAGTCCGCCTCGCGGACGATGACGTCCTGCGCCACGTCGACGAGGCGACGCGTCAGGTACCCGGAGTCGGCCGTCTTCAGGGCAGTGTCGGCCAGACCCTTGCGGGCGCCGTGGGTCGAGATGAAGTACTGGAGGACCGAGAGGCCCTCGCGGAAGTTCGCGGTGATCGGG
>JANYLP010000063.1 GCA_025361445.1 Coriobacteriia bacterium | reverse complement strand
GCCGAGAAGGTCAAGGGCATGAAGAAGGGCGAGGGCCTGAACTCAGCCACCGGCGAGTACGGTGACCTGTTCAAGATGGGCGTCATCGACCCGGTCAAGGTCACGCGCACGGCGCTGCAGAACGCCGCGTCGATCTCCGCGCTGATCCTGATCACCGAGACCACGATCGCCGACATCCCCGTCAAGGACGAGGGTGGCGCCGGTGGCGCTGGCGGCGGTATGGGCGGCATGGGCGGGATGTACTAGGTCGCTTCACCGAGTAGGCGATCCACGAAGGGCCCCGCAGCGATCGCGCTCCGGGGCCCTTCGGTCGCCCACAGTCGTGTACGATGCGCCGCACGCCTGATAGCATCCGTCACGGCGCTCGCGCGCCTCGTACGGCGAAACAAGGAGCCTTACCCCAAGTGGCACTCTCCATCGGCATCGTGGGCCTTCCCAACGTCGGCAAGTCGACGCTGTTCACCGCGCTCACGCGAAAGACCGGCGTCGCGGCCAACTACCCGTTCGCGACGATCGAGCCGAACGTCGGTGCGGTCGCCGTGCCGGACGAGCGCCTCGCGCGCCTCGCCGAGTTGGTCAGGCCGGGACGGATCGTTCCCGCGGTCGTCGAGTTCGTCGACATCGCCGGGCTCGTCGCGGGCGCGAACGAAGGCGAGGGCCTCGGGAACAAGTTCCTCGCGAACATCCGTGAGACCGACGCCATCGTCGAGGTCGTCCGCTACTTCACCGATGCCGACGTCGTCCACGTCGAGGGCCGCGTCGATCCGGCCGGTGACGTCGAGACCATCCGGACGGAACTGATCCTCGCCGACCTCGGTACGCTCGAAAAGGCGCTCCCGCGCCTCGAGCGGGAAGCCAAGCGCGACAAGACGCTCGACGTGAAGATCGCCCTCGGGAAGCGCGTCCAGATCTGGATGGACTCCGGGCACAGGGCAGCCCGCATGGAGATGACGCCCGAAGAAGCCGAACTCCTCCGCGACCTGCACCTGCTGACGATGAAGCCGATGCTGTACGTGGCCAACGTCGACGAAGGCGCGGTCGGTCGGGACCTTGCTCCCATCGACGGGGTCGAGCCGATCCGCATCTGCGCCAAGGTCGAGGCCGACCTTGCAGAACTCGACCCGGCCGAAGCGCGCGAGTACATGGACGAACTGGGTCTCGACGAGCCTGGCCTCGACACGCTCGGCCGTGAGGCATATCGCCTCCTCGGGCTGCAGTCCTTCTTCACCGCGGGGGAGATGGAGGTGCGCGCCTGGACGGTGCGCATCGGCGCCAAGGCTCCCGAAGCGGCCGGAGTCATCCATTCCGACTTCGAGAAGGGCTTCATCAAAGCGGAGACGATATCGTTCGCCGACTACGACGCCCTGGGCAGCGAAGCGGCCGCCAAGACGGCGGGCCGGCTCCGCATCGAGGGCAAGGAATACGTGGTGCAAGACGGTGACGTGATGCACTTCCGCTTCAACGTCTGAGGCGTTACCCTGTACGCACCCCGCACGCCTTGCAGGGACTTCACATTCGCACCACTGACATCGCAGCCCTCATGAAGACCAGGCGCACGCACCGGCATGCAGCAGCATGACGCCGGGGGCGGATGCACCTGGTCTCGGCATATATGCAGGCAAGGCGCACGGCGACCACATACGGTGAAACGCGGAAGCTTGACATAGAGGAGGCGCCCTTCATGGAGATCGAGATCGGACGCGGCAAGACCGCCAGGCGGGCCTACGGGTTCGACGACATCGCGATCGTGCCGTCGCGCCGCACCCGCGACCCGCGTGACGTGAGCATCGCTTGGGAGTTCTGCTTCCGCGGGCGGACCTACTCGTTCCCGCTGCCGATCCTCGCTTCCGCCATGGACGGCGTCGTCGACCCGGCGTTCGCGGTGACGCTTGGCAAGATGGGCGGCCTGGGAGTCCTCAACCTCGAAGGCATCCAGACCCGGTTCGCCAACGCCAACGAGAAGCTCGACCTCATCGCCTCCTTCGACAAGGAGGAAGCGACCGCCAAGATGCAGGATCTCTACCGGGAGCCCATCAAGCCGGAGCTGATCACCCAGCGCGTCAAGGAGATCAAGGACGGCGGCGTGCTCGCGGCGGCATCGCTGACCCCGCAGAACGCTCCCCGCTACATCGAGGCCGCGCTGGCCGGCGGGCTCGACATCCTCGTCATCCAGGGCACAGTCGTTTCCGCGGAGCACGTGTCCACCTACGACGAGCCGCTCGACCTGAACAAGTTCATCGAGGAACTCGACATCCCCGTCATCGTCGGCGGCTGCTGCAGCTACTCGGGCGCGCTGCACCTGATGCGCACCGGCGCCGTCGGCGTGCTGGTGGGAGTCGGCCCCGGCCACGCGTGCACGTCGCGCCGCGTGCTCGGCATCGGCGTGCCGCAGGGCACCGCGATCGCCGACGCCGCTGCGGCCCGTATGCGTCACCTCGATGAGACCGGCACCTACTGCCACGTCATCGCCGACGGCGGCATGCGCACCGGCGGCGACCTGGCCAAGGCCATCGCGGTCGGCGCCGACGCGATCATGATCGGCTCGCCGCTCGCCGCCGCCTCCGAGGCGCCCGGCCGCGGCTACCACTGGGGCATGGCCACCTTCCACCCCGAGCTGCCGCGCGGCACCCGCGTGAAGGCCGGCGTGAAGGGCACGCTCGAGGAGGTCCTGCTCGGGCCGGCCCATCAGAACGACGGCACCCTGAACCTGCTCGGCGGCCTTCGCACGTCGATGGCCACGTGCGGCTACGAGAACCTGAAGGCCTTCCAGAAGGCAGAGGTCATGGTCGCCCCGTCACTCCAGACCGAGGGCAAGGTCCTGCAGAACAGCCAGGGCGTAGGGATGGGCCGATAGGGTGGCGGACTACCACGAGGCCCAGCCGACCGTATTCGTACTCGACTTCGGTGCCCAGTACGCGCAGCTGATCGCGCGGCGCGTACGTGAGGCGCGGGTGTACTCGGAGATCGTCCCGTTCGACATAAGTGTGGAGGAGATCGAGCGCCGCAAACCTGCGGCGCTCATCCTTTCCGGTGGCCCCGCTTCGGTTTACGCCGAGGGTGCGCCGCACATGGACCCGGCGGTCCTCGGACTCGGCATCCCGGTCCTCGGCTTCTGCTACGGCATCCAGGAGATGGCACTGCATCTGGGTGGCGCGATCCCCAAGACCGACATCGGCGAGTATGGCTTCGCCGAGCTCACCGTCACCGCCCCGTCCTGCTCGCTGCTCGAGGGCGTGCCGGAGACGAGCCAGGTCTGGATGAGCCACCGCGACAGCGTCGGCACGGCGCCGGAGGGCTTCGTCGTCACCGCTCGCACGGGGACCACGGCGATCGCCGCGATGGAGGATCCCGGCCGCAGCCTCTACGCGACGCAGTTCCATCCGGAAGTCGCTCACACCGCGTTCGGCCAGCACATCATCGAACACTTCCTGCACGACATCGCGGGTATCCCGCCCCTGTGGACGATGGTGAACATCATCGACGCCACCGTAGATCTGGTCCGCGTCCAGGTGGGCGATGCCAAGGTCATCTGCGGGCTCTCGGGCGGTGTCGACTCCTCGGTCGTGGCCGCGATCCTGCACCGCGCGATCGGCGACCAGCTCACGTGCGTCTACGTCGACCACGGCATGATGCGACTCGATGAGAGCGCGCAGGTCGTCCACACCTTCCGCGACAACTTCCACGTGAACCTCATCCACGTCGACGCCGAGGACCGGTTCCTCGAACTTCTCGACGGCGTCACCGACCCGGAGCGCAAGCGTCACATCATCGGCGAGGAGTTCTGGAAGGTGTTCTTCGAGGAGGCGACCACGCTCGAGGGAGTGAAGTTCCTCGCGCAAGGCACCCTGTACCCGGACGTCATCGAGTCGGGCAACAAGACCGCCGCCAAGATCAAGAGCCACCACAACCTGATCCCGTTCCCGGCCGGCGTGCACTTCGACCTGATCGAGCCGCTCAAAGCGCTGTTCAAAGACGAGGTGCGCGCGGTCGGCGCCGAACTCGGCCTTCCGGACGAGATCGTGCACCGGCAGCCCTTCCCGGGTCCCGGCCTCGCGGTCCGCATCATCGGCGCGATCACGCGCGAGAAGCTCGATACGCTGCGGGCCGCGGACGCGATCGTGCGTCACGAGATCGGGGAGTGGGACACGGAGCGCGGCGTGTGGCAGTACTTCGCGGTGCTGCCGGACATCCGCAGCGTCGGTGTCATGGGCGACGAGCGCACCTACGGGCATCCGATCATCATCCGCGCGGTGGCTTCCGCAGACGCGATGACTGCCGACTGGGCGCGCCTTCCGCACGAGCTGCTCGCCAAAATGAGCAACCGCATCATCAACGAGGTCGACGGCATAAACCGCGTGGCGTATGACATCACAAGCAAGCCGCCGGGTACCATCGAATGGGAGTAGGCGCTCCTGAGGGACCGCCTGCACCGCACTCCGAAGGGACGCACATGAGCGACGAGGCGAAGAACGGGATCGATGAACTGCGCGTCCGCATCGATGAGATCGACTGTCAGGTCGTGAGGCTCCTCAACGAGCGAGCGAAGCTCGCGCTCGAGATACGCGGCCTCAAGCCGCAGGCGAAGATGGCGCTCTACGATCCGAAGCGCGAGGAGCAGATCTTCGCGAGACTCGCCGCGTGCAACGAGGGCCCGCTCTACGGCGACAACCTGCGCGAGATCTACGGCGCCATCCTTCACGTCATGAAGGAGTTGTAGGCCGTGAACCCGAACCCGCCCGTCGTCGGCCCCGTCACCACGGGCGGCCCTGTCACCATCATCGCCGGGCCCTGCTCGGTGGAGAGCCGCGACCAGATCATGGAGGTCGCCGCCGCGTGTGCCGAACTCGGCATCCGTGTCCTGCGCGGCGGATGCTACAAGCCGCGCTCGAGCCCGTATTCGTTCCAGGGGCTCGAGGAGGAGGGGCTCGTCTACCTCAAGGAGGCGGGCGAGCGCTACAACCTGCTCACCTGCACCGAGGTCGTCGACTCCGCACACGCCGAACTCGTCGACTCCTACGTCGATGTGCTGCAGATCGGCACGCGGAACATGGCGAACTTCTCCCTGCTCAAGAAGATCGGGTCGGTGACCGCCGGCAGCGGGAAGCCGGTCCTGTTCAAGCGCGGGATGGCGGCCACGATCGAGGAGTGGCTGGCGGCCGCCGAGTACATCACGATGCACAATCCGAACGTCATCCTGTGCGAACGCGGTATCCGCACGTTCGAGACGTCGACGCGCTTCACACTCGACATCACGGCGGTGCCGGTCGTGCACAAGCTGTCGATGCTTCCCATCATCGTGGACGCGTCGCATCCGACCGGGCAGCGAGACCTGGTGGCGCCCGTCTGTCGCGCGGCGGTGGCGATCGGGGCGGACGGTCTCATGGTGGAGGTGCACCCGGATCCGCGATCGGCGCTGTGCGACGGACCACAATCGCTCGACCTTGCAGGACTTCGGGCACTGGTTAGCGAACTCGTCCCGGTAGCGGCCTCGGTCGGGCGAACGCTCGTCTGAGATCCGCTCGCGTTGCGCTCGGAGTCCGCAGTACGACGGGCAGTTCGCCGCACGTCCACGTGGAGGAAGTAGATGCCCGACCGCCCGACTGATCTGGCTCGACTGTGCCGCCACTGCGGCGCGCTCGACTCACCCAAGATCGGGTTGTGCGTGGTCTGCGGGCTTGCCGTATGCGAGAAGTGCGGCAACGTGCAACACACGCACGGTGAGCGTCGCATCATCCATGATTCGTGCCTGCACCAGGATGATGGCGGCTTCACGATGATCAAGTTCGTGAGGTAGGCCGGCCGCTTCCTCGTCCGCGCCGCGCCACTGCCTCCTCCTGCGGTACACTAAGCGTCTTATGAAACTAGACCTCAGCGTACTCAACCCCGCTCAGCGCGACGCCGTCGCGACCACGGAAGGCCCGCTGCTCGTGCTGGCCGGCGCCGGGTCGGGCAAGACGCGCGTGCTCACGCATCGGATCGCCCACATCGTTGGCGACCTCCAGATCGATCCGCACCGCATCCTGGGCATCACCTTCACGAACAAGGCTGCCGGGGAGATGCGCTCCCGGCTGTCGTCGCTCATCGGCCCGTCTTCGCGCGCGATGTGGGTCATGACGTTCCATGCGCTGTGCGTGCGCATCCTGCGCCGCGAGGCCGAGCTGGTGGGCCACACCTCCTCGTTCACGATCTACGACGAGGACGACCGCAAGCGGATGCTGGGCTCGGTGCTCGCTTCGATGGACATCGACGCGAAGCGGTTCCCCGTCTCGTCGTTCGTCTCGCGCATCTCGGCGGCGAAGAACGAGCTCATCTCGGCAGCGGAGTACGCGCTGACCGCGTCGACCCCGCCCGAGAAGCTCGCCGCGAAGATCTACCCCGTCTACCAGCAGCAGCTGCTCGACGCCAACGCGATGGACTTCGACGACCTGCTCGGTGAGACGGTCCGGCTGTTCGTCGAGCACCCCGAGGCGCTCGCGCGCTGGCAGGACCGCTTCTCCTACGTGCTGGTGGACGAGTACCAGGATACGAACCACGCCCAGTACAAGCTCGTGAACATGCTCGCCGCCACCCACCGCAATCTCATGGTGGTCGGCGACGATGACCAGTCGATCTACTCGTGGCGCGGCGCCGACATCCGGAACATCCTCGAGTTCGAGAAGGACTACCCGGACGCCATGGTCGTCCGCCTCGAGCAGAACTACCGCTCCACCCAGACGATCCTCGCAGCCGCAAACGCGGTCGTCGCGAACAACGCCGACCGCAAGCCGAAGACGCTGTGGACCGCCAACGTCGGCGGCGAGGCCATCGTCCGGTATCTCGCGTCCGACGAGCGCGACGAGGCCCGGTTCATCGTCGAGGAGGTCGAGCGTCTGATGACGCTCGAGCACCGCAGCTACTCGGAGTTCGCGATCTTCTACCGCACCAACGCGCAGAGCCGCGTGATCGAGGATCAGTTCCTGCGCTGCGGCGTGCCGTATCAACTCGTCGGAGGGACGCGCTTCTTCGAGCGTGCCGAGATCCGCGACGTCATGGCCTATCTGCGGGCGATCTCGAACCCGGCCGACCCCGTGTCGCTGCGACGCGTCATCAATCAGCCACGGCGTGGCATCGGTGACGCGACGATCGCGGTCATCGAGGAGGCTGCCCGCGCCGAGGGCATCACGCTGCAAGAGGCCGTCATGCGTTGCGAGACGGAGTCTTGGCTCGCATCGGGACCTCGCTCACGCGTCGCAGGATTCGCCCAGAAGCTCCGCAGTATGCGGGAGCTGACCGGAGGGCTGCGGGAGCGTGTCGAGGGCGTGGTGGCCCTCTCAGGGCTTGAGGACGCGCTTCGCGCCGAGGGTAGCGAGGAGTCGCGGGATCGCGCCGCCAACATCCACGAGCTCTACGGTGTGGTGCAGGAGTTCGAGGACGGGCACGACAGCGCCGCCCTCGACGACCTGCTCGAGTGGATCGCGCTGCGGACGGACCTCGATTCGCTGGCCGAAGGCGACCGCGCCGTCACGCTCATGACCCTGCATACGGCGAAGGGCCTCGAGTATCCGGTGGTCTTCATCGCCGGCATGGAGGACGGGATCTTCCCGCACGTCAACTCGATGTTCGAGCCGGCGGGCCTTCAGGAGGAGCGCCGGCTCGCATACGTGGGCATCACCCGCGCGCGTGAGAGGCTCTACCTCACCCACGCCTACCAGCGGATGCTCTACGGGGCGACCCAGCACAACCCGATCTCTGCGTTCATCCGGGAGATCCCCGAGGAGCATATCCAGGCGCAGGGCGTCGGCTCGGCGGACCACGAGCGCGCCTCGCGCGGCCGTGGCGACCGCTACGGCCGTCCCGGGTGGCGCGATTCTTCCCGCAATGAAGACGGTGGGCGCGTGTACGGCGCCGGCGCGCCTCGCAAAGAGGCGGTGCAGCCGCCGGCCTCGGCGTACAGTGCGGGCAACATCGTCGAGCACAAGACCTTCGGCCGCGGTGTCGTGGCGGAGGTCAAGGGGGACAAGCTCGTCATCGAGTTCGGTGAGCCTACCGGCACGAAGACGCTGCTCGCGGGCTTCGCCCCGCTGCGCCGCTTGGACGCGTAAGGTCGATCGAGGAGGAAACGCGATGGGCCAGGTACTCGTGTTCGGTCACACGAGCCCCGACAATGATTCGATCTGCTCCGCGGTCGCGTACGCTCATCTGAAGAACCTCATCGATCCCGCGAGCGTCTACGTCCCGGCGCGACTCGGCTCGGTACCTCCCGAGACGGCCTGGGTGCTGGATCACTTCGGCGTCGAGGCCCCGGTCGAGATCGCTCACGTGAGGACCCGCGTCAGCGACGTGATGACGACCGAGGTCCTTTCCGTCGGCCCCGACGACACTCTCGCCACCGTCGGCGTGCTGCTGTCGGAGCGCGGCGTGCGGGCACTGCCCGTGCTGCGGGACGGTCGCGTCCTCGGTCTCGTGACCGTCCAGGCGCTCGCAGTCCGCTATTTGGAGAACGTCACGGCCTCCGGTTTCGCCGGCCGCCCGGTGCGGATCCGCCGACTGGTCGATGCGCTTGAAGGCCGGCTGCTTGCAGGCGACCCCGAGGCGGAGCTCTCCGGTGGCGTGCTCATCGGAGCCATGGAGCCGGATACCCTCGCGAAGGTGGTATCGCCCGGTGATACCGTCATCGTCGGCGACCGCAAGCGCAGTCAGCCGCTCGCCGTCAGCGCCGGCGCCGCGTGCGTCATCGTGACCGGTGGTGCAGAACCTGCCTCGGAGGTGTTGCGGCTCGCAGGCGAACGCGGCTGCGCCGTCATCGCGACCCGATACGATGCCTTCGCCGCCGCCCGCCTGCTCGAACTCGCGCACGCGGTCTCCGAGATCATGGAGACCGACCTGCTCATCGTGGAGCCCGAGACGCTTCTGTCCGAGGCGTCGGAGGACCTGTTCGCTTCTCCGCAGCGCGAGGCTCCGGTGGTCGACGCGGACGGCCGCCTCGTCGGGCTGCTGACTCGTACCAACGTGGCGCGGGCGACGCGGCGCAGGGTCATCCTCGTGGACCACAACGAGATCGCACAATCCGCGGACGGCGTCGAGGAGGCCTCGGTCATCGAGATCGTCGACCATCACCGTATCGGTGACGTGCAGACCGCCGCACCGATCGCGTTTCTCGGCATGCCCGTGGGAGCCACGGCCACCATAGTGGCAACACGCTTCCGCGATCTCGGTGTGGACCCGCCGCGACCCGTCGCGGGGCTTCTGCTCTCCGCCGTGCTGACCGACACTGTTGCGCTGAAGTCCCCGACGACGACGGACACGGACCGCGAGGTCGCCGACTGGCTGGGGCACGTGGTCAAGGTCGATCCGGCCGAGTTCGCGATGGACGTGTTCCGCGCCCGGAGCACCGGAGCGGCCTTCTCCGCCGAGGACGTCGTCACCCGCGACATGAAGGAGTACCGGATCCGCGACGAGCGCATCGCCATCGCGCAGATCGAGACGGTGGACAGCGGCGAGGTCCTCGAGCACCGGGAGGAGATCGCCGCGTTCATGGCTGAACTGGCCCGTCTGCGAGGGTTCGACACCGTCGTGCTCATGGTCACTGACGTCGTCCGCGAGGGCAGTGAGCTGCTCGTCGCTGGCCGCCGCAGGCAGGTCGAAAAGGCGTTCGGCACGAGCTTCGAGGGCGGGTCCGCATGGTTCGACGGCATGCTGTCGCGCAAGAAGCAGGTCGCGCCCCGGCTCGTGGAGAGCGCGGGGGTGTAGGAGTATGGCGCGCTCACCGAGAACGGGTCTGAACCTGAGGCCGGGGCCGTTTCTTGCGGCAGCAGCCGGCCGGCTCGACTTCCGGTCGCGGCGCGGCTTCCCGGTGACCGTGGCCGGAGCGGTGGCGGCACTGTCCTTCCTCGGCTTCCTCTCCATCGTTCAGTTCATCCAGGCGAACGCTCCGCTCGTCCTGGATACGTGGGCCGCCGGCGCTGTTGCCGCGACGGCGAACCCTGTGTGCACGGGTGTCATGTGGGTCGCGACGCTCATGGGCGACTTCCGGGTCATGGCCGTCGAGATGGTGGTCGCAGCGATTCTTCTGGCGGTCTGGGGTCATCCGCGCAGGGCCGCTTCGGTCGTGATCCTCGTACTGACCGGGGTGGCGCTCTCGGAGACACTCAAGAACGTGGTCGTCCGGCTGCGCCCGAACGAAGCACTTGCGATGATCGCCGGTGAAGGCGCGTCCCGCAGCTTCCCGTCGGGACACGCGCTTGCGGGCATCCTGCTGTTCGGCAGCCTCGCACTGATGCTGAGCGCGTCCCGCGTCCCTCGGCCGCTGCGCCTCTGGGGTGGGCTCGCGGTCGCGGCCATCGGCCTGACGATCGGCGTCTCGCGCGTCTACCTCGGGGTGCACTTCATGACCGACGTGCTCGCTTCGTGGCTGCTCGGGCTGACGATGCTGTCGGTCTGGGCCGCCGCCGTGCTCGTGTGGGGCCGCACGCGCCCCCCGATCTCGGAGCGTGTGGCCCGTCCGTTGTTGCGTCTGTGGTGGCGTTGGTCGCTCGCGCTCGCGGGGGGCGCGGCGGTGGTCATGGCGCTGATAGCCGAGATGAGCGTCACGCCGCTCGGTTAGGTGTGCACGGGGTGGGCCGCAGCGGTCTGTGCTCCTATCGGGCGCGCGGGAAGTGGACCGTGACGGTCGTACCCACGCCCACCTCCGAGGTGATTGCCACGGTGCCACCGCTTCTCTCGACGGCGTTGCGTACCAGGCTCAGCCCCAGTCCGGTGCCCCCGCTCGCGCGCGTGCGCGCGCCGTCGACACGGTAGAAGCGCTCGAACACGCGGCTGAGGTGCTCGGATGGGATACCCGTTCCGGTGTCCGCGACCTCGACGATCACCGAATCGGCGTCTGCGTGCAGCTTCACCGTGACGCCGCCACGCTCCGTGTAGGCGATGGCGTTCGCGAGGAGATTATCGAGCGCGACGGCCACATCAGTCGGATCGGCAGCGGCGTAGACGTCCTGACCGACGACCGCCGCTTCGTCCAACGTGACCGTGAGCCCGGTGGCCGCAACCGCAGCCCGGTGCCCGGCCAGTGTGTTTCCGATGGCCGCCCGGACGTCGGTGATGCTGTCCGCCTCAGGT
The DNA here is from genome assembly GCA_025361445.1 of Coriobacteriia bacterium. GTDB lineage: Bacteria > Actinomycetota > Coriobacteriia > Anaerosomatales > PALSA-660 > PALSA-660. Next base: position 2,648 of record JANYLP010000063.1, on the reverse strand, counting down.
ACCTTCTCGAGCCGGGAGAGAGCCAGCAGGTCGATGACGAGGTGCCGTAGCCGATTCGCCTCCGCCTTCATCTGTCCGACGAACACGAGCGCCTGGGCGGTGTCTCCGTCGCTTGCGGCGCTGTCCGCGGCCTCTGCGAGTAGTTGGATGGCGGAAGCCGGCGTCTTGAGTTCGTGCGAGGCGTTGGCCACGAAGTCACGTCGCACAGCGTCGAGTCGCCGGATCTCGGTGATGTCGGTGATGACGACGAGCGTGCGTGGACCCGCGTCGGCCGGCTTCAGCGGGACGACGGTCACCCGGTAGTAGCGCGCCTCCGGGTCCGGGCCGACCTCGCCGCTGCGAGGAGCTTCGCTGGACAGACGCGCCCGTACGGCGGCCGCGAGCGACTCGGGCAGTTCGGTCTCCGAAAGGGCCGTGCCGTTCCAGCCGGCTGCCGGCGCCTTGAACAGCACGCTCGCAGCGCGGTTCGCGATGGTCACGCGGTCGCCTTCCAGAACGAAGACGGCGTCCTGAAGGCCGTCGAGAACAGCGCGCAGCGTGGCCTGTCCTCCCTCCAACTCGCTGATCGTCGTACGCATCCGATCGCGCAGACAGACCAGGGCGTCCGCGAGCTCCGCCAGTTCGCCACCTGTGACGGGCACGGGAGCGCGCAGGTCGCCCGCGGCCATCGCCTCCGCCGCGTCCCGGAGCCGAAGGACCGGGCGGGCCGTGGTGGCGGCGAGTCGCACACCGATCGCTACCGCGATGATGAGCGCTCCGAGCAGCAGCCACAGGCCGGTCGTGCGCCCCTGTTCGGCGATGGCGCTCACCTGGGCGAGCGGCTCCGACACACGCAGGGCCGCACGCCGTCCGGCGAAGCCGACGGGCACCGCGACGTACATCTGTGCGATCCCCAAGGTGGCCGACGTGCGCGTGTCCGAGCCCACACGGCCGGCGAGCGCTGCGGCGATCTCGGGGCGCGTCGCGTGGTTCTCCATGGTGCTGGCCGCTTGGGCGCTGTCCGCGAGGACCGTGCCGTCGGCCGACACGAGCGTCACGCGCAGTTTCGTCCGCTCGACGATGGGCGCGATGGCGGCAGCGGGAGTGGCGGTCGTGTCGCCGAGAGCCAGAGCCGAGACCTCTGCGATGGTCTGAAGGTGAGAACGCTGCTGCTCCACTGCGGCCTGCGTGAGCGGACCGAAGAGGCTCCACGCCCACACGCCGGTGAGGACCGCGACGATCAGGGCGTAGCCGAGGACGAGACGCAGCCGGTACGAGGTCAGCAGCGTGGTGATTCGGCCGCTCACGGGCGCGCGCCGGACCGCGCGGCGTCGGGCCGTGACAACTCGGCCGGGAGCGGTTCGAAGCGGTATCCCACCCCGTGGACCGTGTGTATGTACGTGTAGCCGGAACCGTCCTCGATCGCCTGGCGGAGTCGCCTGATGTGCACGTCGATCGTCCGCGAGGATGCGAGGTGGTCGTAACCCCATACCGCCCGCGACAGGTGTTGGCGCGTCATGAGCTTGCCGGCTTCGCGGGCAAGCGCCAGCAGCAGCTGGAACTCCTTGAGGCGCAACCGAGCCGGCTCTCCCGCGACGGTTACGCGGAGTTGCGATGGCTCGATGACGAGGTCGCCCGCCTCGATCGTGTCGCTTGCCTCGAGCACCGCGCGTTCACGTACCCGGCGAAGGTTCGCCCGCACGCGGGCGAGCAGCTCCTCCATCGAGAAGGGCTTGGTGACGTAGTCGTCGGCCCCGGCCTCGAGCCCGCGAACGGTGTCGCGCTCCTCGCCGAGTGCCGTGACCATCACGATGGCGACCTCGGGGTCGGTCTTCCGGATCTGCTGCGCGAACTCGAAGCCGTCGAGTCCCGGCAGCATCAGGTCGAGAAGGATGAGGTCGGGGGCGATGGCGCGCGCCATCTGGAGCGCCTCGAAGCCGTCCCCGCTCATCCGCGTCGTGAACCCGGCGCGCCGCATCGCGTAGTCGACGGTCTGCCTGATGATGGGATCGTCTTCCACTATGAGTATCTCTGGCACTGCTCGCGCCTTCCATGACGGCATAAGGGGGAACTCTGCGTCACATGATGGACCGCGTCGCCGCCGCTGCAAAGACCGTTTAACAAACATGAAACCACGATGCAGGAGTTCTTACATCGCTGTAACCACTTCCTCGTCACATCGGCGCAACATCTTCGTAGCGCCGCATCAGGCTGCGCGGGTCGGGATGTGAAAAGAACACGAAGGAGTGGACGAGTACATGAAGATGCGCAAGGCACTTGCGATCGGGGTCGTGGCGGTGCTCGCCGTCGGCGCGATCGGTCTTACCGGCTGCGGGAGCAGCACGCCCGCCGCCAAACCGGGCACTGCGGCGGACGGCTCGACCACTCCGGCCCCGGGCACGTTGACCATCGCCGGCTCCGACACGATGGTGAACATGGCGGAGGCGTGGGCGAATGCGTACATGGATGCGAACAAGGACGTGACGCTCGCGGTCAAGGGCGGCGGGTCCGGAACCGGTATCGCGGCGCTTATCAACGGCACCGTCGACTTCGCCGATTCGTCTCGCGAGATGAAGGCCGAGGAGATCGCTCAGGCTCAGGCGAAGAGCATCAACCCTGTCGCTACAAAGGTCGCCCGTGACGGCGTGGCCATCGTCGTGAACCCGGCC
>JANYLP010000084.1 GCA_025361445.1 Coriobacteriia bacterium | reverse complement strand
CACGAGGTCTCCACGCGCGCGAACCAGTGGGCGCTGTTGCGAGAGGAAGGCCGGGGGCTTCTGGCCTCCGGCCTTCCTGGTTCCGCAGTGAGCCCCCAGGGCTCGGGTGGTGCCGCCGTGCCGGTCCGATCGGGTGCCCCTCAGGAGTCTCCCTCTCCTCACCGTGATGGACCCGGCTGCACACGCATCCCGCGCAATGTTCCTTACCGGAAAGCCCTGCGTACCCCCTACTGGAACCGTCTCCCCCTGAAGCGTTGGGGACGAGACCATCGTAGGCGGTGATTCTTACCGGATTCTTACCGTTTCTCGGTCAGCTCGCCTTCGAGTCCGGACCGTCCTCCATTGCGAGGATCTGGTTGTACAACTCGACAGTCTCCCGTGACGGGTCGACACCCAGCTCCTCGATCAGCGTATGCCTGCACGACATGTAGGTCCCCATGGCGGCCCCGCGCTGGTTGGACCCCACTTCCAGCCTGATTCTCACCTGGTAGAGGTCCTCGCGCAGCGGATCCCTCTCGCTGGCCTCGATTACGAAGGGCAGCGCGGCGAGCGGGTCATCGGAAGCCAACATCAACTCAGCGAACCGGATCACAGACGCCTGATACTCCTGGCGGAATCGCTGTCTGATGCCCCCGAACCAGTCGTCGTAGATGTCACCGGGCAGCACGTCCCCCCGGTACAACTCGATGGCCGCGCGCAGAGCCTTGATCTCCGCTTCAGTGTCTTTGGTCCCCTTCGCGCATCGCGCTTCCGCGCGCGCGGCGGTGAAGAGGTCCAGGTCGCTGACGATCCTCCCCGGAATCATGCGGCACACGCCGTTGTGGTTCTCGAAGGGCGGAGACGTCTCGTCTTCGATTGACTGCGGGGATACAGCGCGCTTCATGGCGCTCCACACAACGTAGAAGTTGTTGATGCCATGGGGCTCGTCGAGCTCCGGCCATAGGTACTCGATCAACTCCGCCCTGTGTATGTCCGTGCCGTGGCGGGCGACCAGCATCGCGAACAGGATCCGGGCCTTGCGCTTGCCCCAATCCCGCTGCGCGACGATCCCGTGCGCTGCCTTCACTTCGAGTCCGCCGAACAGCTTCACTTCGACGACCGGCTCGTCCGTCGCCGCAGCCTCTCGACCCCGATTGCCCTGACCGGCCTCCGTCTGCATCCGGTTCTTGAGCGTAGCCATCTCAGCCCTCGTCAGGACCTTCGCGGCCGACTCGAAGGCCTCGGCGGCGTAGATGCCGTTCAGGCACCGAAGGATGCTGAGCGGTAGGCGCTCGGCGCCGATCACATGGGTGAGGGGACCGAGTAGGTCAGGGAAGGATCGAAGATAGGCCGCGACCGCGAGCGCCGGCGTCTTCTCGACGATGTGATCGGAGACGGCCGACAGGTGCTCGAGCGCAGTCGCCAGATCGTCGCCCCGGAGCGCTACCTCCGCGAGGATCATTCGAGCGTGAAGCACGTGGCCCATCGCGGCGATCGCCTCAACACGCGGCAGCAGTCTGGTAGCGGTCTTGGCAGCTCGATCCACCTCGCCGATGGCCAGGCATGCCTGCGCCTGGACCAACTCGGCGAGCCACAGAAGGACCGGGCTTCCCATTTCGAGGGCGACAATGACGGCACGATCCGAGTACAACCTGGCGGCCTCCACTTTCCGGAATAGCGTCATGAGGAGGGAGCCTACGATTAACGCTGAAGTCAGGCTGAAGCGATCGCTACCACGCAGCTCAGCTTCGATAGCTGACTCCTGCAGTAGATGGAGTGCGTCACCGTCTCCACCGAGTCCGGACGCGACCGCTCTGGCGAGCGTCATGGAAGCGACGACGCTCGCGTCTGCATCTCGGCCGACGGCCATCGAAAGTCCGTGTTCTGCGGCCGCCTTGGCTTCAGAGAGCATCCCAGCCAGCAGCGCCGCAGTCGCGACATTGCTCACCGCGCCCACCTGCTGGTTCAGGGAAAGCTGCGTGCGACTCGCGGCCCGGCGAGATCGTTCGTGGGAAGCCGGATAGTCACCATCAAGTACTGCCATTACCAGACCTTGAACGGCGTCTAGCCGAGACAGTGACGCTGACGTTAGGCACGGCAGCGTGACAATCTCACTGACGATCCTCATGCATTTACTCAGACCTTGGCGGTCACCTAGGAATCCATAGGCAAGCAATCCTGCGGAAACAAGTGCGCATACGTCCTCCGTATCTATGATGCTGCGCCACGTCTCCAGAAGCGGCAGCAACTCCGCAGATATGCCTTCGAAGTCCCCCACGGATGCTCTCAGGCGAGCAACGGTGAGGCGAGCTTTGAGCATCGCCTCGGAGTTGCCATCGGCTTCAGCCAACCGCGATGCCAACCGCGCCGTGCCCAGCGCCTGAAGAGTCCGGCCGCAGTGCCAATCATCTTCAGCGAGGAGCGTGAGCAGGATTGGATCTCCGGACACGTGCGCAGCCGAAACAAGGTGGAGGCCCGCACGAACCAGTGGCGCGTCAGCGCCAACAACGAGCTCGCCCCCGACCAGGCGAAGGATGTCGGCAACAAGCTCAGTGCAACCTGAATCAATCGACACAGCCAGAGCATCGAGCGATCGCTTCTGCGCAACCAAGGAGAGCGCGAGCGATCGCAGGCAGACCGGATCATGAACAGCAAGCCACTTCGCTCCGCGGAGCGCTCGCACTAAGAGCGGTTCGGCGGTAAACGTTGTCAGTGCGTCGGCCTCGTGGAACTCGAAGAGCGGCACAGCGCAGAAGGCCCGCTGCAGGGCAGTGTCCATGCCCGGCGAGGGGACACTGTCCGCAAGGAGCTCGACTGTGCCGTGCTTCGCTGCGGCGATCACGTGCAGAAGGCGACTACTCTCCGAATCGCTCACTAGTTCCGCAAGTTGACGCACCTCCGCGGCGAGCGCGAAATCGCCATCAAGCGAAAGAGCGCCTCGGCCCAAAAGGGCGAGCCGGCGACACGCGAGTGACGCCAGCCCCGCGTGGCCGCCCGAAGCGGAGCGCAATGCGACCATTTCAAGCGAGCAGGGCCCCTCGGTTGAATGGAGGCGCCACATGCCCGCAAGGTCGTCGTCATTGAGCGAAAGAAGCGAGGAGTCGAGCACGCACATGTCGCGAAGCGGAAGGGAAGTACCACCGTCAATCCGTGTCGTGATCACGATGGAACTGCCAGGTGCTGCCTCCATCACAATCTCGAAAGCCGCGCGCAGTCCCTCTGCGGTGCAGATCTCATCCATTCCGTCCAACACGACCAGTGACCCGTGCGCCGAGCTCGGACGCGCAGCCTCAGACCCAAAGGCGTTTGAGGGTTCGGAAGAAGTGATGCATGCAGGCATCCCGTCGCGCGGGACGAGGTGGAGACGAATTCGCATCCACTGGGATTCCAGAGAGTCCGCGACCGAGGCAGAGATCCATAGAACGTCCGCATACCCGCCCGATGAAGCTATCTGGGCAGCGAGGACCGTCTTCCCGTAGCCGGACGGCGCGCCAATCACGACCAATGGGGGTCGCGCCGCGAGTATGGGCTCGATGAGGCGAGTTCTCCGGAGACCCTCGGCGAGCCGCCGGAAGAACCTGCTCTGGGCGTGCACGAGCGCTGATTCGGGCATACGATGACCCCCATTCGGGAGCCTGAGGGGGTCCGACTAGGACTAATCTTCTACATGTTCATGCAGATTCCTGCTTATTCGTCCCGCGGCAGCCGCCCGGGGAGTGACTTGCCCGCCATCCCAACGAAGGCGACTATGCCCGCGAATAGCATGAGATCACCCGGGCTCGCGACAACACGGAGCCAGTTCGGACCGGGGAGCGGAATGATGTCGGCCAGCCACGGCAAATGGGCTGCCGCGGTGCCAAGCACGTGTACGAAATCCCCCGCGGGAATCGCCGGGAGCGGCGACGCATTCACGATGCGTACCGCATCCCCGAATACCGGCATGCCGCCATTCCACGCGACCACAATCAGGTTGAGCAACAGGCCGATTCCTAGTATGAGCATTCCTGGCTCTCGGCGATTCAGCCAGGCAACGAAGAGCATGCAAGGGAACGTCGCAAGCCATCCGTAGTATGCGAATCGAGCGGGAGTGCCGGTTAGCTGGAGGAGCGGCAGCGTCGCCTGCACCACCAACATGACAAGAAGGAACGTCTCGCCTCGCAACTTGGCTGCAGCTAGACCTCGAAGACTGCGCCTGGTGACGAGTCTGAGAACGATACCAGCCAGCAGGCAAAGGACGACTATCAAGCCATCACATCCGCCAGCCCGATCTCGGGCAGAGATCCGCCGCGCGCCTCGCGCTCCACCCGAGCGATTGCTCGATCGACCGCGCCGCGCGTGCTCGCATACAGCCGTGAGCCAACCGCATTGGACAGCAGGTCCCGCTCATCGATGCCCGAACTGTGCCGACTATCGAACGCGCTGAAGCTGGCAACCAAGTAGGCGCTAATCAGATCCGCCTCATCCAGCGAGTCCTCTCCTTCGGCGGCCCTGTCGAGAATCCGCAGAATCGGAATCGCCCCCGACAGGAACCCCACACCGGCGAGAACATCGGCGCCTGCGTGCTCGGGCTGCTCGTCCAGAGTATCTGATCCGAGACGGCCCACATCGTGGAATAGGGCCGCGTACGTCAGGCTCTCGAGCCTCCGGCCCTGAAGACCAATCGTCCTTCCAGCCTCCCCGCACATCCTCGCGACGCGCTCCGCGTGTCCGCGTCGGTCCGGGTCGTATGCCTCAAGTGAGCGCGCCAACACCTCGACCGTGGAAGTGTAGGACGCGCGAACTTCGAGCAGGAGCGCAAATGACTGGCGCATGACGAGCAGGAGCGCGACCGTAACCACTAGACCCAAGTACGCCAACGCGGGGAACGCCACCACGAGTAGGGCCGCCGTGGAAACCTCGGCTGCTAGCATCCAGCCCTGCAGGCGAACAGCCCCAACAACCAAGGCGCGCAGCGGTGCCCTGAACCGAACGGACGCATGCATCTGTTCGACGAGCATATCTAGCGCGATGAACACGGCGGCTGCAGCCGCCACAACCGCAAGTTGCGTCGGAGATGGATCGGACTTGATGCTCATCAGCAAGTTCGGTCCGAGCACTGCAAACGCGCCGCTGATCAGAACCGCGCGCCGTCCCACTTGCTCTACCGCGGTCCAAAGGGTGTGGCCCCGTGGTCGCAGCGCCACAGTTGCACACCGCGCGAGCAACACGACACCGACCGCGAGTGCTGGCGGCAGCATGACGCTCGCTGCGAATGCAACTGGAACAGTCGTGTCAACCGCGTCGCCGCGAGGCAGCCACACATTGAAGAAGCCGAGCACGAGCAGCGCTGCGCCGAGGGCCAACGCTCGCGCGACCGCATCCGGCAGGCCATTCGCCCCGGGCATCCCGCCAGGCACGAGTACCGTCACCGCCGCCACAGCCACTACTGCAACCAGGGATTGGACAACCACAAGAACGTGGTCACGTTTCATCAGGCAACCCCGTTCCCCCGGATAAGTCGGGCTCAGACGAAGTCACTCGTACGTGACCAATCTCAAATGCCGCTACGACCTCCGGGTCAAACTGCGTACCACAATTGCGCCGGAGTTCCGTAAGGGCGTTTTCATGGCTCATGGCGGCTCGATAGGGCCTGACCGACGTCATGGCATCGTAGGAGTCCGCGACAGTCAGTATGCGTGCCTCGACTGGGATGTCGTCTCCCGATGCCCCCCCGTAACCGCGACCGTCATACCACGTGTGGTGGTGCTCGATCATCGGTACGAGGTCCGCGAGGTAGGGCACGTCCGCCACAATATGGGCACCAATGTCCGGGTGCCGCTTGATCTCGTCGTATTCGCCATCGGTGAGTCGGGCCTCCTTTGCGAGAACCCGCCGGCTGACTCCGACCTTCCCCAGGTCGTGCAACAACGCCGCCTGCTCGATGCGGCGTAACCGATCCTGTGCGAATCCCATCGCCTCAGCGATAAGAACCGTGTACTCGGCCACGCGAACCGAATGACCCTTCGTGTACACGTCCTTCGCCTCGAGAGCGGCTACGAGTGAGCTAATAGTATCGGCGTAGGCCGAGCGAAGTCTCACGGACTGCTGATATGTCTGACGCGCGACAATCAGAGGCAGAACAAACAGAGCGAATCCGGTGGCACCTACTGCAGCAATAGTCTCAGCGATCGCCACGCCCACGAAGCCGAGCACGATCTGGGAGCGTAGCGTCCAGGCGATGACGTCCTTCCAGACCTGCAGGAGTCGCCTGGACTGCAGCAAAGCGAAGGTGACCGTGAGAAGACCGGCGTTGACAAGGGTGCCCACGGTCGCGGCGGCTGCTAGGGGAAGCAGCATCGTGATGAGTTCTCGCGAACTGTCGACCGCGAGCGGGACCCCCCCCAGCGTGACGAAGAGAAGGCCGGCGGTGGCGGCCGAGATTACGGTCTGCGATGTGTTTACGGTGAACCGGAGGAGTCCCGGACGCTCCTTGCCCAGAAGCGACGGTAGCGACGAAACGGCCGTGACCAGTGCACCCCAATACGGTCCGAACAGAACAATCGCTGCGACGCTCAGAGGGTATGAGAGAGAGACCGTCGGACCGTCGGGAAGCGCAACCGCTAGATACTCGGAGACGAAGAGCGCGGCCAAGATGAGTACGAAGGTCGGCAAGTTGGACTCGGTCAGCATCACTGTGTTGGTGCACCAGACAAACGCCGCGAGGCCAAGCGCCCCGCCCACGACGAAGGCACAGAAAACGGAGAAACGGAGGTCACGACGCGTCTCCTGCGTCATGCCTCCGCCCTCCTCAAGATCGGATCTAGCAGTCGTGAACCGACTACCACTTCATCCAAGCGCCGCCGGAAAGGGCGAGCGTGGCCAGGCTGGCCAGAATGACAAAGATGCGCTTCATGGGAAGACCTCCAGTTACGTGTAAATTGCACGAAATCTGACTGGGTCTTCTCCCATTCCGCTAAAAATGGAAGAACGCTGTCCGCTCCGCTAAAAGTGCGTACAGTGTCCGTATCCGAAGCAACATCGGTCACGGTGCTGATCCCTGTTATGGGGTTGTCAAGAAGTTCATGCGCCGGTTGATCGCATCCAATGTCGCGCGCACGATGGACTCGTTCTCTGCCTGCCGGGCGAATGCCGATCCGGTCAAGGGCTGCTCCCCCAGAGGCGTCACCAAGATGACGCAGCTGACCGCGACCTTCTCGCGACCGAGGTCGACGATGGTCACGTCTTCCAGAGCAAACCCGAAATCCCCTGTGACGTACTGAGATACCGCTTCGAGCGCCGCCTGAGCAACAAGCCGCCGACGACCGGTAGTGGACGCCGCGCCCTCTGCGAAGCCGTCGTAGACCTCACCGTCGAGTTCCAGTTGAACCTTGGCGGATGCACGCACGCCGATGACTTCGGCGCTGACGGACTTGATGCGGGCGCGCCCTTTGTCGCGGGGATCGCGCGGCGCGGCGTCACGGCCGAGCTGTGCGATGGACACGGTGCGGTGGTCGATGGCAATGCCGAAGCGAGCCATGATCGTGGATTCGATGTCCCGGACGATCTGCTTCGGGGACTTCTGAGGAGTCGCGAGAACGTGGATCTCAAGGATCGCACCGTCTTCGGAGGAAACGACGCGAGCCGCCCGGATCTCCGCGACCTGGGCAAGCGCCTCTTCGATCTCCGCGACTGTCGCTGAGGGGAGGTTCACGTCCATGAGGGAGGTCCCTATCTACGATGAAGGCTGCGTCAGACCCCGAGTCACCCCAAGAAACTCCCGCAAAGCGCGCGGGGCTGCGACGAGAGTATCCCGCGCATTCGACGAGTGTCAAGCCAGCGGCAATACACGACCGTGCATGACGCCCCTAACAAGGAAGGGGCCGGTCGCCTTCGACCGGTCCCCTGGGTGCGCTCTGTGCCGCCACAACCTACCCCAGCCGCGACCTCAGCAGACCGTAGTCGCCGTCCCGGCGCCGGTACAGGAGATCGATCTCGTCGGCGCCTTCTGACGCGAAGAGGAAGAAGTCGTGACCCAGCAGCTCGAGCTGGAGGATCGCCTCTTCACGGCTCATCGGCTTCAGGTCGACCTTCTTGACCTTGACGATGGCCGGCTCGCTCTCGGCCTCCGGCTCTGCCGCTGCAACCACCGGCGCTGCCGCTCCCTTGCCCACGTGGCGATCGACGACCTTCTCCTTGAACTTGCGCGCCTGGCGCTCCAGTTTCGCCGCGACCTTGTCGATGGCACTCTTCATGTCGCTGCCGGTCTCGCGCGCCCGGAGCACGTGACCTTTGGTGAAGAGCGTTACCTCTGCGACCTCGTGCTCGCCGATCGACCGGTTGCGCTCGTGGTAGAGCTCCACTTCCGTGCTGATCGCGAGCCCATTCAGGATGTGCGCGACCTTGCCGACCTTCTCATCCGCATACGCCTTGAGTTCGAGCGTGACGTCCAATCGACGACCCTTGATGACGATATCCATCTCGCGAGTCTCCTCTGCGGCTCACCAGGCACGAACGGCACGTTCGACTAGTCGCGTGACTCAGTAGCCCTCGCGCTTTCCGAGCGCCGCAGCCGCGGCGTTGGTCCTCGCCTCGAGCGCGGCGACGCGCGCCGCGATCCCGGAGATGTCAGCAGGCACTACTCCCGAGCCCGCGATGGCCGCAACAGCCGCCGGGGCCTCGCCCTTGCGCAGCCAGACGAACTTCGCATAGCCGAGCCCCACGGTCACGGCAAGCGAGAACAGCACGACGAAGAACCTGACATAGGAGGAATCGCTGGTGATCGTCCAGCCCATCCCGTAGAGCATCGTGAAGGCTCCGCCGAGCAGAAGCCCGTTCGACACGACCTTGAGCTGGTCGCCGCTGAAGAGGGAAACGCCCATGACGACCGTCGCCAAGACAACGAGGATGATGCTCGTGTTCATCCGCCACGCTTGCTGCGCGGCCTCGATCTCTGGCGTCCAGTTGGCGAAACCGTTGGGAGCGGGATAGAAAGTGATCAAACCAATGCCGATGAATGCCACGACCATGAGCCCGAGGAAGAACGAAAAGATCGTCTGCAGTGCGTCGTGCTGACGGTCCACCGTCGCCATAGAAGACTCCTTAGTCGCGGGATCGCTCGCACTCATTATGTACCCCGCGGAGCGGGCCGGCCGCGTCCTACCTGATGTGGCCGAGGAAGTCCTTCGTGCGATCCGACTTCGGGTGGTCGAATACCTCTTCTGGGGTGCCCTGCTCGCAGATGACGCCCTCGTCCATGAATACGACACGGGAGGCGACATCGCGCGCGAAACCCATCTCGTGGGTGACCACGAGCATCGTCATACCACCCGCCGCGAGCGCCTTCATGACGTCGAGCACGCCGCGGACGAGCTCCGGGTCGAGCGCCGAGGTCACCTCGTCGAAGAGCATCACGTGCGGGTCCATGGCGAGCGCCCGCGCTATGGCGACGCGCTGCTGCTGACCGCCCGAGAGCTGCGCGGGGTAGTAGTCGGCGCGGTCGCCGAGCCCGACCTTGACCAGCTGCTCGACGGCGATCCGGTCCGCTTCGGCCTTGTCGCGCCTGAGGACCTTGCGCTGCGCGAGCATGACGTTGCCCTTGGCGGTGAGGTGCGGGAACAGGTTGAAGCTCTGGAAGACCATGCCGATGTGCTCGCGCACGTCGTTGATGTTCGTCTTGGGGTCGGTGATCTCGACGTCCTCGAACCAGATGTGGCCGCCGGTCGGCTCCTCGAGCCGGTTGATGCACCGGAGAAGCGTGGACTTGCCGGAGCCGGACGGACCGAGGATGACGACCACCTCGCCCTTCGTCACCTCGAGATCGACGTCCTTGAGGACCTCCAGCGAGCCGAAGGACTTCTTCAGGTTCTGGATGCGGACGATCGGCTGTGTCATCTCGTCTACCTCGACTCGTGTTGGGCGGCGGATGCCTGTCGATCGGCCTCGGCGCTCGCCGATGCGGGCCACCAGCGTCGACGACGACGGCCGCCGGTATTGTCGGATGCCGCCTGACCGCCCTCGGAGATCGCCAGGCGCTTCTCAAGGCCGGTGACCCAATTGATGAGCGGCACGGTGATGATCAGGTAGTAGACGGCCGCGACCATGAACGGTGTGAGGTTGCCGCTGCGGGTGGCGATACTGTTGCTGTAGAGCATCAGCTCGAACACTCCGACGGCGGAGAGCAACGCGGTGTCCTTGAAGAGCAAGATGAACTCGGAGGTCATCGTCGGCAGAACGCGCTTGACGGTCTGCGGGATGATGACGAAGGCCATCGCCTTGGGGTAGCTCATCCCAAGCGAGCTTGCGGCCTCGAACTGTCCCTTGCTGATCGACTGAATACCCGCGCGGAAGATCTCAGCCAGGTAAGCGGAGCTGTTCAGCGCGAGCACGATCACGCCGGTCGGGAACAGCGGGATGCCGGTCATACCGGCTATCGGCAAGCCTACGAACGCGATGAATATCTGCAGGAAGAGCGGCGTTCCTCGTATGACGTTGATGTAGATGTTGGAGATGAAGCGCACTGGCCACAGCTTCGACATCTTGGCGAATGCCAGGAGCAGCCCCCCGGCGATCGCGAACGGGAACGCGACACCGACAAGCGCGATGGACATGAGCCAACCGGTGAACAGGATCGGCGCGGACGTCACCATCATCTGGGGCTGCATGAACAGGTTCAGGAACTTGACGGAGTTCCAGCTCTTGACCCACCCCTGCTCGTCAAGCCAGCCGCTGATCGCCTGGACGGACGTGAACGTGTCGAACGAGAACGGAGGGGTCGTCGTGTGGCCGGGAACGCCCGCCGACACGTAGTCGATGGTGGCGTTGTACTGACCACCCTCCATCGGGAGGACCACCTGGTAGATCTGGACCCGCAGTTCAAAGCCGGCCTTGATCGGAGGATCGAAGACCAGCTTCACGCTCTGGCCCTCGACCGACTGCGTGAACGTCACCGGGATCCGCTTCAGGCCGTCCAGGGTGACGACGTCGAGCGTGATGGCCTTGAGGTCGAAGCCCTCGGGGAACCCGAGTGCAAGGGAGTCGATCTGTTGGGTCACGACGGTCGAGAAAGTGAAGCGCGTCGGCTTACCGCCGCTCGTCTGGTTCAGCGTGAACGTGGTGCCCTGAAGCGCGTCCGCGGCGAAGGCCGGGACGGCTGTGGACATCAGGAACATGAGCGCAAGCGCGCTCGCGGTCAACAACAGTGATACTCGCCTAAGCCCTGCGCGCGACATCGTCATCGTTCGCTCGATCCCCTGAAGTGAGGGCCCCCGGCGCAAGCCGGAGGCCCTCCCCGTGATCAATCACACGCGAGTCCGCCGAAGCGGCTACTGCATCGGGCCGATCCACTTCTCGTAGATCGTCTTGTACTCGCCCGAGGCCTTGATCGTCTTGAGCGCGGCGTTCATGGCAGTGGCGAGATCCGCATTGTCCAGCGCGACGCCGAGGCCGTAGAGCTCGCCCGTCGGGATCTGCTTGACGATGACAAGGCCCTTGGAGGCGTCCTTGACGATCTCGTTGGTGATCGGCAGATCGTTGACGACGGCCTGGACGTTGCCGGCCTCAAGGGCCGCGAACGCCTGGCTGGTCTTGGTGAACGGAACGACCGTGGCGCCGGCGGGCTTCAGGAACTCGTTGGCCCAGTCGAAGCCGGTGGTGCCGGACTGCACGCCGACCTTCTTGCCCTTCAAGTCCGCGGGCGCGGTGTAGGTCGAGCCGGCCTTCATCGCGATCGACTGGTTCGACTCGAACATCGGATCCGAGAACACGATGAGCTTCTTGCGGTCGTCGTTGATCGTCATCGACGAAGCGATGACGTCGAACTTGCCACCGTTGACGAGCGCGATGAGCGCGTCGAAGTTCTGCGGCGGCAGGTAGTTGATCTCGAGCTTGAGCTCCCGTGCGATGGCCTTCATGATGTCGACGTCGAAGCCCTCAGGAGTCGTGCCGTTGAGCTGCTCCATCGGCGGGAAGTCGAGGTCGGAACCGACCGTGAGCTTGCCGGGGAACACGAGCTTGTAGGTCGGTGCCGGAGGAGGCGTCGTCGACGTCTCGGTGGTCTTCGGCGGGGTGGTCGTTGCCGGGGCGGTGCAGCCACCGACCGCGAACGCGCTCAAGACGAGAGCGGCGATCGTGAGCAACGCGAACAGCTTGCCGTACTTCGCCATCTTTCCTCCTCATGGAAGACGGACCGGACCGACATGGCCAGACCCGCCATCGACCTTCAGACGCGCATATCCTACACCATACGATGCGTTTCCGCGTAGTACACGAAGCGCGATCTGCGTTCGGCCGGGCGTCTGTAACGGATACTCCGCGCCTCCCCGTCCACGCGGCGCTGCGCCGCAGTGCTGCAGCGGGAGTCGAGGTTAGGGCGTGGGCGTCGTCTCGACCGTCGGAGAGGTCTCGCTCGCTCCCGACGTGTCGGTCACCTTCAGCGGAGGCAACTCCCCGATCCACTTGCTGCGGATCGTCTGGAGGACTCCCTGCGACGAGAGCTTGTCGAGCACCGAGCGGATCTGGGTCTCAAGGTCGGGCTTGGCCTGCGATACCCCGACTCCGATCGGATAGGCGCTGCCGAGCTGGAATGCGAACTGGATGTCCGTGTACCCGCGCATCAGATAGGCACCCAGCAGCGCATCGCCGGCAGCGACATCGGCCGTGCCCGCCTTAACCGACTTGAATGCCTCATCAAAGCTTGGCACGACGAGCAGGGAACTCTCGCCGTACTTGTCGACGAGGATCCAGTAAGCGAGGGTGCCCTTCTGCACGGCGATCCGCTTGGTGCCGAGCGCGCCGATCGAGACGACGCCCCCCTTCATCGCGAAGACGGCTGGGGCGTCGGAGATGTACGTCCCGGCGAAGGCGACCTGCGAGGCCACGGCCGACTCGACAGTGAGCCCTCCGAGCATCAGGTCGACCGACCCGTCCTTGATAAGCCCCATCGCGACGGCAGGCGTCGCGTCGACCAGCTCGAGCTTGAGGCCGAGCTGCTCGGCCACCGCGGCGGCGACGTCGACGTCGATGCCGGCCTTCTGATCCTTGACGCTCCCGGCGAACGGCGGGTAGCTCAGGTCGACCGCGACGCTCAGGACGCCTTCCTTACCGATGACCGGCGGCGACACCTTGGGCGTGAGCGTGGTAGCGCTGATCGCCCCGACACATCCGCTGACCGACACGAGCAGCGCCCCAAGTGCCAGGACGGTGATGATGCGTCGCCTCATGTCCTACTCCCCGATCCCGTCGCAGCCGTAAGGGCGCTTCCACCCGGCTGACCTGGTCTTTGGCCCCACACTCGCATACCGGGACGTTCGCTTGATGTGATCTCACTAATAGCCCTCTCGCCCGGGGCCGCGGTATGCGACCTGAACCGAGCGGTACGACTTACCCCTAAGACGCGCCATGCTCGCGCGACGGTTTCCCGCCGGCTTACGTGGATCCTTTCGGCCGCGTCTACCATGGACTAGGGCCCCGCCGAAGCGCGGCCCGCAACCACAGACCCGGGTGGAAGCGCGTCGATTGTAGCAGGGCAGCCGCGCGTGCCTGTCGCCCGACACCGAGCCTGCGACCGACGCCTACAGGCGCCCCCCGCAGGCACGCGCCACTGCGAGCACGCGAACCTCGTGGGCCCCCGCACGCAGCAAGGCACCGGTGGCCGCTTCCGCCGTCGCCCCTGTTGTCATGACGTCGTCGATCAGAAAGACGCGCTCGGGCACGTGCGCGCCCGGGCACGCGATGATGGAAGCGTCGGCGTTCTCGTTGCGGCCCTGCCGCGACAGGTGTCGCTGATCGCGACGCGGACGCGCCCGCAAAGCGTCGAGCGCAGGCGGGCCCGCGATGTGTGCGAACTCCGCCGCGAGCAGGGCACCGTGGTCGAAGCCGCGGCGGGCGAAGGCGCCCGGCGACGCCGGCAGCACCACGACGCAGTCCGCCCAGGCGCACCAATCGCCGGCCGCGTCCGCCGCGAGTCGCGCGAGCAGCGGAGTCAGCCGCAGCTCGCCTGCATCCTTGTGCAGCGTGACCATGCGGGACAGCGGCCATTCGAAGACCCCGGCGCACCGCGCGGCCGCGAAGGTGAACTCGCTGCAGCCGCATTCGGCGCAACCGTGGTCGCCGTCGGGCGCGCCGCACCGCGGACAGGCATGCGCCGGATCGATGAGCGCGAGATTGCGCCGGCACTCGTCGCACAGCAGCGTGCCGGGCAGGTCGCAACCGGCGCAGCGCTGCGGCCAGAACAGGTCGGCGATGGCCGATCCTGCCGCGCGCAGAGCAGCATGGTCTTGCACGGCGAAGTCGAACGGCACGTCGGGCACCTTCGGCGTCAGTGGCGTCCGGGCACTCTCGGTGATGCGTCCGGTTGACACCATTCTCGCGACCGGGGTCGACCACTCCCCGACCCGCCTCCGACCGGGTGCCTACCCCAGTTCGTGTATCGCGCCCGAGCCCTCACACGCGGACGCGAGCGAAGCCACGAAGTCCGGCTTGGCGACGCCGTTCTCCGTGATGATCGCGGTGATGTAGGCGGCGGGCGTCACATCGAAGCCCGGGTTGAAGACCTCGACACCCGGAGGCGCGACGCGGACCCAGCCGTCGATCTGATAGGCGCCGCCCTTGCGGGTGATGTCCATGACGTGGCCCCGGGCCACCGGGACTTCCCAGGGACCTTCGCGGGTGAGCGCATCCAGCGCGGTGATCTCGGCTGCCGAAGCCGGCTCGATCACGCCCGAGAACGAGATGCCCGTGACCTCACGGGGGTCCCGCTCCTCGATCACGATGCCGTCACCGTCGGAAAGTGTGAGGTCCACGGTGGACGTCGGCGCCGCCACGTAGAACGGGATGCCGTGCTCCTTGCACAGGACGGCGAGCCCGTAGGTCCCGATCTTGTTGGCGGTGTCACCGTTGGCGGCGATGCGATCGGCGCCGACGATGACCGCATCGACCCAGCCGGCACGCATGATCGACGCCGCCATGCTGTCGGTGATGAGGCGGAACGGCACGCCCGCCATACGCAGCTCCCACGCGGTGAGGCGCGCCCCCTGCAGGACCGGGCGCGTCTCATCCACCCACACGCCGGCGAGCTTGCCCTGCTCGTGCGCGGTGAAGATGACGCCGAGCGCGGTCCCGAAGTACGCGGTCGCCAGCGAGCCGGCGTTGCAGTGCGTGAGAACCTGAGCGCCCTCGGGGAGCAGCTCGGCTCCGAGTTCGCCGATCCTGCGGTTGCGCGACTCGTCCTCGGCGGCCATCGTAAGCGCCTCGGCGACGAGCAGATCGCGCATCGAGGCGAGGTCCAGGAACGAGTTCCGATGGGCGAGGCCGCGCATGCGCTCCGCGCCCCACGCGAGGTTGACCGCGGTCGGCCTCGTCGCTGCGATCTCGGCCGCGACTTCGTCGAGGCGCGCGAGGAACTCGTCGACGCCGGTGATGTCCGCGGTCTCGTTCGTGGCCCACAAAGCGACAGCCATCGCGGCAGCCACTCCCAGAGCAGGCGCGCCGCGCACGGCCATGCCCGCGATCGCCCGACACACGCCCGCGTACACGCTGCACACGAGCACGTCGCCCGCGAGCGGAAGGCGTGACTGATCCACCAAGTACACCGAGGGAAGCCCGGTCGTCTCGTCCTCGGCCCACCACAGAGTCTGGGGGATGTCGCTGATCGCCATCGGGCTCCACATCATCGGATTCGTTTGCTGACTCACGCGAGCGTCAGTAGTGTAGCGGCTCCGCGTCGTCGGACACACGAAGGTCCCGACGCTCGAGCGCCGGGACCTTCGTGGTGGAAGTGCGCGCAAAACGGGCGGCCGGGGCTAGACCGTACCCTCGTTCCAGGTCGCGAGGTACTTGGCCTGCTCGGCTGTGAGCGTGTCGATCTTGACGCCCATCGAAGCGAGCTTGAGACGCGCGATCTCGGCATCGATATCGGCGGGGACCGGGTAGACACCGGCCGTCATCGATTCGTGGTTCTTCACCATGTACTCGGCGGAGAGCGCCTGGTTCGCAAACGACATGTCCATGACCGATGCGGGATGGCCCTCGGCGCAGGACAGGTTCACAAGGCGGCCGTCGGCGAGCAGGTGGACGACGCGACCGTCGGCGAAGACGAACTCCTCCACCAGCGGGCGCACCTCGCGCTCCGAGACCGCC
Organism: Coriobacteriia bacterium; assembly: GCA_025361445.1. Classification (GTDB taxonomy): domain Bacteria; phylum Actinomycetota; class Coriobacteriia; order Anaerosomatales; family PALSA-660; genus PALSA-660. The sequence continues at coordinate 10,688 of JANYLP010000084.1, read as the reverse complement.
TTGGAGCGAAGGTGCGGGATGTCGATCTCGACGTTGAAGTGACCTGAGTTGGCCAGGATGGCGCCGTCCTTCAGGACGTCGATGGCGTCCGCGCCGATGACGTTGACGTCGCCGGTGACCGTGAGCCAGATGTCCGCGAGCGGGGCGGCCTCGACGCACGGCATGACGCGGTAGCCGTCCATGACAGCCTCGAGCGCGGCGAGCGGATCGACCTCGCACACGATGACGTTGCCGCCGAGTCCGCTGGCGCGCATCGCGATACCGCGTCCGCACCAGCCGTATCCCGAGACGACGACCGTGCGGCCCGCGATGAGGCGGTTCGTGGCACGGATGACGCCGTCGATCGTCGACTGGCCGGTGCCGTAGCGGTTGTCGAACAGGTGCTTCGTGTTCGCGTCGTTGACCGACACGATCGGGAACTTCAGGGCGCCGTCGGCGGCCATCGCGCGAAGGCGGATGACGCCGGTGGTCGTCTCCTCGGTACCGCCGATGATGTCGGCGAGCATCTCGGGACGCTCGGCGTGCACGCGACCGACGACGTCGGCACCGTCATCCATCGTGATGTTGGGCTTGTGATCGATCGCTGCGTCGATGTGGCGGTAGTACGTCTCGGTGTCCTCACCCTTGATCGCGTAGGTGCGGATCCCATAGTGCTGAACGAGCGCGGCCGCGACATCATCCTGCGTGGAGAGCGGGTTGCTGGCGCACAGCACGATGTCCGCGCCGCCGGCCTGAAGCGTGCGCATGAGGTTCGCGGTCTCGGTGGTGACGTGCAGACACGCGCTGATGCGCATGCCGGCGAGCGGCTTCTCGACCTCGAACCGGTCGCGGATGCTGGCGAGCACCGGCATGTCGCGGTCGGCCCACTCGATCCGAGCCTTGCCCGCGTCGGCCAGCGCCAGATCCTTCACGTGATTATCCATGAATGCTCCTTTGGAATACGCTTCTTTCGCGCGCGCACAGGCGCGCATGGGGTTCACAGCCGGGCGAGTATACCAGCCACCAGCGACGCCAGCACCGGGGCGCCAGCCTCCACCGCGGCCAGCACGTGCTCGTGCGAATCGGTCATCTCGCCGGCCACATTCGCGATGAGCGAGAAGCCAGCGACCTCCATGCCGCAGTGGCGCGCCGCGATGACCTCCGGCACGGTCGACATCCCGACTGCATCGGCTCCGATGGCGTGCAGATAGCGGATCTCGGCCGGCGTCTCGTAGTTCGGGCCCGGGACACCGGCGTAGACGCCTTCCTCCATCTCGATGCTCGCTTCGTCGGCGAGCTCGCGGGCGATCGCTGCCATCCGCGGACTGTACGCGTCGGCCATCGGAGGAAAGCGCACCCCGAGCTCGTCGATGTTCGCTCCGGTGAGCGGGTTGGCGCCCATCAGGTTTATGTGATCGGTGATCATCATCGTCTGGCCGACTCTCAGGCGTGGCGCGATGCCACCGGCGGCGTTCGTTGCGATCATCACGCTGCAGCCGAGCAGGTGCGCTGCGCGCACCGGAAGTACCACCTTGTCGGCGCTGTGACCTTCGTACAGATGGATCCGGCCCATCATCGCGAGCACCGGTGTGCCGGAAAGCGTCCCGAATACGAACCTACCGGCGTGTCCGATGACGGTGGAATCGGCGTACCCGGGCAGCATCGCGAACGGGACCTCGGAAGCGACGTCCATCGCATCGACGACGCCGCCAAGCCCGCTGCCCAGGACGACCAATGCACGCGGCTCGACGCCGCCGGACAGCGAGCGCAACTCACCGGCCGCGTGCCGGATCTTCGCGAGCCTCTCGTCGTTCATGGTCGTCCTCCCCCTGGGAATGCGCCCCGGGTGCGGCGCGGTCACTTCACCGGCTGCAGTGCCTCGAATGCGTCGATGTCGACGTAGTGGTAGGTCGATTTGGCGTTCTTCGTACCTACGACGCGAATGGTCAAGGTATGTGTTCCCTGGGCGAGCACCGCCGATTCAAATAGGCGCTGCTGGTTGAGGGACTTCGTGGCGTAAAGGTCGACGAGCACCGGCGTCGCTCCGTCCACACTCGCCCACGCCTTCCCGTAATTGGACGCTCGCTTGCCGATCCAGCGGCAGCGGGTCCCTGTGAAGGTGAACGTGACCGACGCGGACGTCTCGTGCGAATAGAGGTGGGTCCCGCCCCACAACCCCGTTAGCGCCGATGTGCTCCATCCGACCGAGCGTGACACCGTGGAGGAGCTCTGGTCGTACCGCTTCCATACGGGAGGCCTCGGCACCGCGATCAGCGTGCCGAGGACGTCGATGGCGTCGACGGCTACGTACGCGCCGCCGGACGCCGTCCGGTGTGTGCCCAGGACCTTGATGACCAGCGTGTGCGTCGCGTCCGCGCTGAGCCCCGCCTTTGTCCATGCGGCGACCTTGTAGTGCGTGCTCGAAGCATAGAGATCCACGGTGGCGAGCCGGGTCCCGTCGAGCGAGACGTCGGCCTTGCCCATGTGGTTGCCCGTCGTCGCGATCCAGCTCACGCTCGACCCCTTGAACATGACCGTGAGGTTGACACCCGCGGTGCTTGCCAGCCGGTACGTGCCTCCCGAGGCCGCTGCGGTCTTGACCACGGAGAAGGCACCGATCCACAGCGGCCGGATGTCGGTGTCCTGATATCGCGTCGCCGGTGGCGGAGGCGGGTTCTTGAGCGTGACCGAGAACGCGGAGGACTTGAGCCCGAGCGCGTGCTGGAACTGCGGTCCGGTCAGCACGGTGTCGACCCCGGCCGACCAGTGCAGCGTCACGTGCCGGATCCAGCCGGAGGTACCAGGATCGAGCGTCACGTTGGTGACCGTGGCCGGCGAAGCATGCGAAAGTGAGGCGTAGTGGGCTCGGATATTGCCCGCGAGCGTCGTGCCGCTCACGTCCGCGAGCGACCACCGGTAGTTGCTGTTGCCGCCCACGTCGTCGGCGTCCACGACGCTGGTGTAGTACGGGCGCGGTGTGTTCCCGAGCCAGACGTCCTGGATGTTCGCGGTGCGCCCGCCGCTGCTCGAGGAGAAGAAGGTCTGCACGACGGTGGTGCCATAGACGACGTACTCGTTGGCCGTGTCGGCGATGGCGGTGTCGGTCTTGGCGGCCTCGTGGGTGTCGTGCGGACCGCTGTCGGCCCCGTTGTAGACCTGCGACATCGTCGTACACCACAGGATCTCGCCCGCCGAGGCCGCCCCGTACGCGTAACTGCGCGCCGCGACGGCCTGCGCGTTGAGCGCCTGCACGGGCCAGCTCGACGGGGACTCGCGAGGAACCACACCACGGAGGTACTGCTCCATCGGCACATAGTTGATCGCGTGGCCGGTGGTGCTGTCATGGGGCGAGAACAGGATGTTCCCGCGCCACGCGATGTTGGTATCGGAGAAGGGCCCGCTCGTCCCGATGAGGCGCACCTTCGATGCGGCCATGGGGCCGGTCGAGGCGATGACCGCGGCCGGGAACGTCGCCACGACCGAACCGACGGCGTGCGTCTTCGCGACGGAGTCGTAGCGGTCAGCACGCACGACCGCCTTACCGCCCGAGAACTGGACCCACACGGCCACGCCTCCGGTGACCTCCAGGCTGTGCTCCACTCTCGCAGGATCGCTCATCGTAAGCGTCGTCACCGTGCTTGCAGCAGTCACGAGCCACGAGCCGCGCGCGGACTTCTCGTTCTCCAGGTCGACCTTGACGGTCAGCTCGGGACGCGTGGTGATCGTCGTGTGCTGGAAGTACCAAGCGAGGATGCGCTTGTAGTCCCAGCCCTGGTTGGCATAACCCATCGCGCCGTACTGGGTCATGCCGATGCCGTGGCCCCATCCGCGGCCGCTCACCGCGAAGATTGAATCGGCATGAGCAAGCGCGGGCGCGGCGAAGACCGCAGCACAAACGGCGAGCACCATGAAGAAGCTCGAGGCGGCGCGAAGGGTCGGGAGGATCTTGGGGTGAGCCGTCATGCCGGCCACGGTCCCTTCCGTGCGGTGGAACGGCTGCGTCTGGAGCTGCTGCAACGGTCATCTTGAAGGACGGGCACTGTCATGCGTCGGACTTGATTCTACCACTCAGGAGGACAGGACCGACTGCTCCTGCGGCCCTTCGTAGTACTCGATCGCGGCCCGGATCGGCCCGTCGAAGGCCAGCTTGCCCTTCTCCAACACGATGCCCCGGTTGCATACCCGCTCGGCCGAGGCGGAGGAGTGCGTGACGAAGATGACGGTCACGTTCTCCTTCGCCATGATCTCCTTGATCTTGAGGTCGCACTTCTCGCGGAAGGCCTTGTCGCCGACGGAGAGCGCCTCGTCCACGACCAGGATCTCAGGGTTGATGCTGGCTGAGATCGCGAAACCCACGCGCGCCTTCATCCCGCTCGAGTAGGTGCGCATCGGCTGGTCCATGTAGACGCCGATATCCGCGAAGTCCACGACCTCCTTCTCGAGGTCAAGGATCTCCTCCTTGTCCAGCCCCCATAGCTGCCCGCGAAGCTGCACGTTCTCGCGTCCGGTGAATTCCGGGTCGAAGCCCGCCGTGAGTTCGAGCAGCGCGCTCACGCGACCATCGACCTTGATGTGCCCGGAGCTCGGGAAGGCCACGCCGGTGATCATCTTGAGCATCGTGGACTTGCCGGCGCCGTTCTTCCCGAAGATGGCGACCGACTCGCCGCGCCTGATCTCGAAGGTGAGGTCGCGGTTCGCGAAGACCTCGCGGTACTTGACGCGCTTCGTGAAGATGCCGATGAGGCGGTGCTTCTGGCTCCGGTACAGGCGATAGCGCTTGTACACGTGGCGGAACTCGATGACGACGTCTGACTTCATGTCCCGCCTCCTCTACAGCACGTCGGCGATGTCGCGCCGCAGGCGATGGAATGTGAACAGTGCGAGGCCGAACATGCCCACGAGCATGATCGCGAACGCGGCGAGAGCGAAGGTGTCTTCGAAGAACCAGCGCTTGTAGATGAAGACGTTGCGGAAGCCGGTCGCGAGGAACGTGACCGGGTTGAACGCCAGCACCTTCGACAGGATCGGGCTGTCGATGAGGTTCACGTCCCACATGATCCCCGACACCCAGAAGATAGCCGTGACGAACGAGTTGACGACGTTCGCAAAGTCCTTGCTCATGGCCGACAGCAGTGAGGCGAACATCGACCACAGGGTGAAGAACACGAACATGAGCGCCACGTAGAGGGGCAGCTGCAGGAAGTAGACATCCACGGGGTAGCCGAAGAGCACGAAGATGACGACCACGATCATCAGAAGCGCCAGATGCACGTACATCTTGGACAGGCTGACGAACGTCGAGATCGTTGAGACCGGGAACCGGATCTTGGTCACCAGGTAGTCGTAGCGCTTGAAGTTCGTGGACCCCTGCGTGAGCATCTCCTGGATGTAGAACCACGGGATGATCCCGGCCAGCAGCCACAGGAAGAACGGGAAGCCGCCGACGTCCTTACTCGCGCGCAAACCGACCGAGAAGGCGAACCAGTACACAAAGATCGTGACCGTCGGCTTGATGACCGCCCACAGCCATCCCAGGGCGGAGCCGCGGTAGGTCTTGATCAGGTCGACAGCCGCAAGCTGGAAGATCTGTCGCCAGTACTCCTTGTGCTCCCGGACGATGTCCAGCAGCGTCGCGCCGTAGCGCTTCGTCCGGATGGCCAGGAGATCGAGGGGCGGCTGACTAACCTGCGCCACCGAGGTCCTCCTTGATCTCCGAGGTGGACACGCCCTCGGTGCGCGGGAGGAACACGAGTTCGCAGTACTCCTCGAGGTAGTCGAAGCGGTCGCTGTCGGCCCAGTCGTCCCCCATGACCACGATGTCGATCCCGTGGCCCTTCACGTCGTCGAGCTTCTGCTCCCAGGACGATTCCGGGATGACCTCATCGACGAAGCGGATGGACTCGAGGATCTCCTTGCGGGTCTCGTAGTCGTGATACGACGTCTTGCCCTTGCCCGCGTTGAACTCGTCCGTTGACACGGCCACGACCAGATAGTCGCCGAGCGCTTTCGCGCGCTTCAGCAACCTGATGTGCCCGTGATGCAGCAGGTCGAAAGTACCGTATGTGAGCACGCGCTTCACGATCCTGTTCAACCTCCCGGGCGATACGGTCGTGGTCGATATGTCTTCCTGATGGCGCCGTTGAAGATCAGATCAGATTGTCGCGCTCCATCATGGCGATGAGACGATCCGTGTTGTGGCCGTCATGGAACTCGACGATCTCACGGTAGCGCGCGACGTACTCGTCGTCCTGCAGGGCCAGGTAGCATCGTCTGACGGCCTCTGTGAGCGACGCCGCCTCCCAGCACACAGGACCGAACGCGGTGTCCGCCTCAAGCATCAGGTGACCGCCGTACTGCTCCATACAGTAGTCCTTTTCCTTCCACCAGAAGACCACGTTGGCGCCGCGGTAGAAGGCGTCGTAGGCGATCGACGAGTAGTCGGTGATGAGCAGCGAGGCCGTGCGCAACGCCTCGTCGTAGGAATCGCCCCAGATGTGGTCGGCAAGCTCCGTGGTCGCGAGTTCGTCCCGGAACAGCGGGTGCGGCAGAACCCAGGTCCTGGCCTTGAGGTCGTCCGGGACAGCGGCGTACATCTCGGAAAGCATCCGGTAGTACAGGGATTCCTTCGGCCGGGTCCGTATCGTGTTGGCTTCCCACGGATGCCAGGTCGGCATGATGAGTATCCGGTCGGAGTCCGGCTCGCGGGTCGCCCGATCGAACTTCGGCAGACCGGACACGTACATGTTCTTCGCATCGAAACCCCCTAGCTCGACGAAGTGCGCCGCCTCGACCTTCGAGGAGCACACGATCTTCGACCGCTTCGGGAAGTTCGCTCCGGCACGGAAGAACGCTCGCTGCGTGGAGTCGAGAGCCACCATGTACATGACGCCATGCTGCAGAAAGACGAAGGTGAATCGTCCTCGGCTGAGATGGTGCAGGAGCACCTGGTCGACCGTCCGCAGCTCGATGGCGTGCGAGACCAGCTCCGTGCCGACGAACGTGCGCGCGCAGAAGTACAGGAAGTAGTGCTCGAGCGAGAACCGCTCGACCAGGCGCGAGCGATACCGCTCCGGGACCTTGTCGACTGAGGCGCCGTCGAGGATGAAGCGCACGTTGGTGTGCCCCGAATCGACCAACGCCTCGAACACGGCCGCAGCGCTCTCCTCGTAGCCGGCCGACTCCTTCTCGTACAGGAGCACGACGTCCGGGCGATACACGAGCGAGGCCAGACGCGCGAGGATCACCTTGAACTGCGATGCGAACGTGTCCGTATGCTTGTGAGGGCGCACGGTGACGTAGAGGTTGTTGCCGCCCAACTGCCGAACGAGCGCCATGGACTCGCCGCCGTGCACCCGGAAGAGGCGGCTACGCCTCGCGGCGCGGAGCCGGCTCAGGTCGCCGAAGCCGAGCGCCCGATCGAACCAGCGCCCGTCGGCGCCCCGGTGGATCAGGCGCACAGCGGTCTGGGTCGAGAGCGCCTCGAGATCCTCGAGCGGGACGCGAAAACGGTACAGGCCGACCCGCCAGCGCCCACCGGGCAGGCGGATGCCGGCCTCAGGGAGGCAACGCAGGGGCAGCGGGGTGCCCCCGATGTCGATGGACAGACCCCTGAAGTCGAATCCGGCGAGCGTGTCGTGGGCGACCAGCAGACCGAAAACGGAAAGGTCGTCACCCTTGAGTGAGCTCCAGATGTACTCGGCCGCGACCCGGAGCTCGGCGCCGGCCTCTGAGGAGAGCAGCTGATCCAGCACGCGCTCCCCCGCGTGGCCGTCGTCAAGTGACGAGAACCGCTCGCGGGCGTGCCGGTACTTCGTGATGGCGTCGCCACCAGGGGCGTCGGCTGCGCGGATCGCCTCGATCAGCTCGGGCATCGTCCGAACGACGGGCCCGGGAAGCTCCTCGAGCCCAAGGTAGAGTCCCCGCAGGTCCTTCGCATAGCTCTCCAGGTCGTACATGTACAGGATGATCGGCCGATGCAGATTGGCGTAGTCGAACATCACACTCGAGTAGTCGGTGATAAGGATGTCGGCGATGACGAAGAAGTCGTTGATGTCGTCGGCGTCGGAGACGTTGCGAACGAAGCCGCCGTAACGTTCGAAATCGAAAGCGTCCGCGACCAGGTAGTGCGCGCGGAAGAGCACGACGTGGGTGTCGCCGAACTCCCGCCGCAGTTCCTCGAAGTCCACGGCCGGCTCCAACGTATAGCCGACGCCGGGCTCGTGGGAGTCGTCCCGCCATGTGGGAGCGTACAGAAGCACGCGTTTCCCCTCCGGCAATCCGAGCTGCGTCCTGATGCGCGCGACGTCGTCGGAAGTGTGGGTGTGCAGGAAGTCGTTCCGGGGGTAGCCGCTCTCGAGCACGCGCGAGCCGCGCAGCGAGGCGGGGATGTCGAAAGCGGAAGCGAACCTCGCTGAGGCGAAGCCGGACTGTGCAAGCAGCAAACTCAACCGGCGCCCCTCGGCGTGGTACCAGCGGTGTTTCGCATCCACGGCGCGCTTGGCGTCCGCGCCCGTGCCCGGCCTGAGGTCGCACCCGAGCCGCTTGAGCGGGCTGCCGTGCCACGTCTGCAGATATACCTGCCCGGGACGGACCTTCATCCGGGTCGGGACGACGGAGTTGGATATCCAGTATCTCGCCTCGGCGTGCGCCCGGTAGTACTCGCGCGACCCGTACTTGACGACCACCGCGCGTTCGAGCGCCGGCAGATCCCGGTACTTGTCCGGTTCCTTGAACGCCCAGACGAAGGTGAATTCGTCGAACCGCGGATCGGCGAGCATCTGTTCGTAGAGCGCCCGGGGGTTGCACGCGTATTTCCAGCCGACGAACGACTCGAAGATGACCATTCGCGGATCGAGCGGGGACCGTCGGCACAACGCGCGGTATGCGAGCCCACGCCTCAGTCGCACGATGGGACCGAAGGCGCTCTTCAGCACCGGGTGGGCCTCCACGAACCGCCTCGCGGGGCCGAGAACGCGCGCGCGCAGCGAGCGACGGGCCGGTGCCGGTGAAGTGTCGGTCGGAACGCTCACGCTCGCTGACCCGGTATGTTCTCGATGATCATCCGTGCGATCCTCTCTGTACAACGGCCGTCGGCCGCGCTGAGATAGCGTTCCTTCATGCGCCGCTGCGGAGCCGGATCGAACTCGCGCCCGTCGATCCGTGCGGCGAGCGGTTCAAGCTCGCGGCTCGTGACCTCGGGGAAGTCCGCGAGCAGATCGACGTTGAGCCCATTGATGCGCGAGTACTCGTCGATGTCGTACACCCAGAAGAGGACCGGCACGTCGAGCACACACGCCTCGAGGGCGACGGCCGAGTAGTCGGTGATGACCGCGTCGCAGAGCGGCAGCAGGTCCGAGACGTCCACACCGCCCGCGTTGACGACGTTCGAGCCGGTCACCGAAGCACGCTCCAACGGGTGCGGCTTCACGATCAGAGTGTACCGCTCGCCCGAGAATCTCCCGGCGACGTCTTGGTAACGGCCGACTCCGCCACTCCGGAACGTCGGCGCGTACATGACGACGGTCCGGGTGCGATCGCCGAGGACGGGGTGATCCGAGCACAGGCGAACGACCGCGGGACTCTCCAGAGCCGTCGCGCGCGAAGACGCGAGCAGATAGTCGATGCGCGGGAGTCCAAGGGCAACGATGATCCCCGGATCGACGCCGAACGCTTCGGCAAACACCGGCACGGTCGCCGGCCCTCCGCACAACACGCGATCGTAGTTGCGATGCATCCGCATCACCGAGGCGATCTCGGCCGCGTGCCCACCCGGGCGCCCGACCGTCTGGTATCCGAACTTCTTTATGGCGCCCAACGCATGCCACATCTGGACGACGAAGAGGTCCGCGCGGTGATCGAGCAGACTTACAGGGATGACGTATCCGTCGACGACACACACGCGGGCGGTCGCCAAGTGGTACATCTGGCCGAGCATCGCGAAGACGGCCGCGATACGCGACCCGATCCCGACGCCGACCATCCGGCACCTCATCACTATCTCGAGACCGGGATCCGCCTCTCGCAACGCCTCCGCAAGCATCTCGAAGTCACGCGACGGCGCATCAGACTGGCGGCTGAGGAACACGACTTCGTGCCGGACCGGCAGCACCGCCTTGAACACGCCATAGAGGCAGCGGGCCGACAGCGTCGCGACGGCTATGAAGAAGCGCATCGAGGCAACACCCCGCGGAGAGTAGGTGGCGACGGCCGAATCGGCGTCCGAAGTCTGCATGATAGCACCGTGAGCTGGCCCCCGAACCGGCGCGAAAGGTGTCGGTAGGGTATCGGCACGAGGCGTATCCGGCCTCCTCAATGCTAGAATCGGCCTCCGAAGAACAGGGGCGCAATGAAGAAGCTCAGCTGGTCGAAGAAGGTCGCTCTGTGGGCAGGCGCTGCGCTCGCGCTGGTCGTCGTCCTCGGGATCCTCGCCTGGGTGGCGGGTGTCTGGACCGACTACCAGTGGTATGTGAGCCTCGGACAGCAGGATGTCTTCTGGATCTCGTCTCTGTCCCAGATGGCGGTGTGGCTGATCTTCACATCGGTGGGCTTCGGCGTTCTAAACCTCAGCGCTCGCGCCGCATGGCGTGTGATCAGCGAGAAGCCCCGCCTCCAGCGCGCCACTGCCCTCGTGTGCCTGCTTCTCGCCGGAGCGCTCGCCTACGCCATGTCGCAACAGTGGATGCTGTTCCGCCTCGCCACATCTCAAGCAT
>JANYLP010000076.1 GCA_025361445.1 Coriobacteriia bacterium | reverse complement strand
CCTTCAGCGCCGACTGCGCCTCTCCCGTGCCGAGGCCCCACACCCCGTCGGCGTCGTGGAACTTCACGACACCGCCCTCGGCGACTTCGAGCCACGTGCGCGTCGTCGAGGCCCCGACAAGCACGAGCGCGTCCACGCCCGCCTTCTTCAGGTAGGTGCCGAACGAGCCGCCGCAGTTGGAGGAACCCACGACGCCCGTGAGCGGAGACAGCGCGCTCACGTTGAAGCGCGCCGTGCTCGGCGCTCCGGTGCCGGTGAGCGGGCTCGTCGAGACCACCACGACGTTGTCGGGACCGAGCGGATCCGTATCCGTGCCCAGCGTGTCGAGCAGGATACGAGCGGCCATGCCCTTGCCGCCCAAAGTCGCGCGGCGGTCCGCATCGCTCCAGGGGTATTCGGTGAACTCGCGCGTCGTGAGATCCACGCGCAGAACGCGGCCCATGTACCCGCCGAGCGCCGTCCCGGGTGCCGCCGCGGTGTCGCCAGTCCCGCTCACAGCGCCGCCTTCAGGACTTCCAGGATCTCGTCCGCGCTCGCGAAGCGCGGATTCATCGAGATGGCGCCGTCGACGGCAGCCGCCCGCGCGATCTCGGGGAGCTGCTCCGACGTGATGCCACATTCTGCGAGCGTGACCGGCTGGCCGACGCTCTCGTGGAGGGAAGCGAGCAATGCCCGCACAGCCTCGATCGCCGCTTCCGCGCGCTCCGCCTTCGGAGTCGCCGCGAAGGTCTCGGAGCCGGCGAGGTGCAGCAGGAGCTCCGCGTAGCGGTCGCCGGCAGACGCAAGGTTGAACTTCATCCCGTGCGGGAGCAGCACAGCCATGGCGTCGCCGTGCGGCACGTTCGCCGCGCCACCGCACGCATGCCCCATCGCATGCACGATGCCGACCATCGCGTTCGAGAACGACACGCCGGCGAGCAGCGCGGCGTTCGCCATCGCGAGCCGCGCCTGGGTGTCGCGCCCGTTCTCGACAGCGCGCGGAAGGTAGCCGCGCACGAGATCGATGGCGGCGCGCGCGTAGCCGTCCGAGAGCGGGTTGGCCTGCCTGCACGAGAACGCCTCGACCGCGTGCGTGAGCGCATCCATGCCGGTCGAGGCCGTGAGGCGAGGCGGTAGGCCGGCAGTCATCCGCGGATCGAGCACGGCGACGTCGGGCACCAGGTTGAACGATGCGAAGGCCATCTTCACGTGGCGCTCCGTGTCCTTGATCACCGCGACACCGGTGACCTCGCTGCCCGTCCCAGCCGTCGTGGGAACGGCCACCAGCGGCGTGAGGAAGCGGCCGATGAGGCGGTCGGCGCCGCGGAGTTCCATCAGGTCCTCTCCGCCGGCCGAGAGCACGATGCGGACACCCTTGGCGGTGTCGAGCACGCTCCCCCCTCCGACCGCGACGAGCCCGTCGCAGCGCTGCTCGCCGAAGACCCGCGCGACCTCGTTGACGACCTCGACCGAGGAGTCGACCGGAACGTCGTCGAACACGGCGCCGACCTCGATCTTCCCGTCCGCGAGCGCGGACAGGACGATGTCCGCGTAGCCGAGGCGCCGGAGATCCTTGTTCGTGACGACAAGCACGCGCTCGCACCGCAGGTTGCGCAGCTCGAACGGGATGTTCTCGATGGCCCCTTCGCCGGAGAGCACCTTCGCCGTGTTCGCGAACTCGTAGTAGGCAGGTATCACGACCGCGCTCCCTTCGTGGTGAGTTCCGCTGTCGGTGTGAGCAGCGCCAGGTACGCATGAACGTGCGAGACGCGGCGCTGCGCCTTCGCGGGCAGGATGCGCCGGGTCATGATGTCCGGGAACAGATAGCCCTCGACGATGTGCAGGCAGCGCACGAGCGAGATTCCAAGGCCGACGTCTCCTGACAGCGACGCCCGGTGTTCGACGAACGACTGGAGCACGCTCTTCATGCCCAGCAGCACCGGGAACGCGCCGTCCACGTTCTTGAACGTGACAAGCAGTGTGGCGGGCACCGGACGCCCGCCGCCGAGTGCGGTCAGCCGGCCGTTCTCGAGGCGGACCGTGGTGCTGGGGCCTCCCGGGGCGATCTCGAGCGTCACCACGGTGCCGTCGGGCCAGGTCGCGACCTCCTTGCGCACCCGCGAGTCGACGCGGCACGCGGCCACAAGCCCGCGGCCGAGGACCCAGAACACGATCGCGGCCAGCACGCGCTTCATCGCACGCAACGGACCCGGTCCCACGTCGACGTCGGCTGCCACGGGCGTTCCTCTCATCGGAGCGTGCTCGGGCTCCATTGAAGCACTTACCCGTGTGGCAACCGACTCGACTCGGTTCCGTGGACGCATACGCGCGCGAGTGGGCATACTGCGAGTGACCGAACGGGGCGCCGAGGCGGCGTTCCGCGGACGCGGGGCAAAGGGGCGTTCACGTGGCAGGCAGACTCGAGGGCAAGGTCGTCGTCATCACCGGTTCCACGCGCGGGATCGGTCGCGCGATGGCGGAGGCGTGCGCGGCCGCGGGGGCGACGGTCGTCGTCTCCTCCCGGACGCAGAGCGCGGTGGACGAGACCGTCATCGCGCTGGAGTCATCGGGCGCGAAGGTGTCCGGCATCCGTTGCGACGTTGCGGTCGAGGCGGACCTCGAGTCGCTGTTCACCCACGCCATCGAGACACACGGCCACATCGACGTGTGGGTCAACAACGCGGGGATCTCGCTCGGCATGCGGCGTCACATCGACACGACCACCGACGAGATGCGTCGCATCGTGGACGTGAACCTCATCGGAACGATGGTCGCTTCGTACCTCGTCGTCCCCTACTTCGTCGATCGTGGACGAGGAGTGCTCATCAATGTCTCCGGCCGCGGCGGACGGGGCGACGCCGCCGCCTACACGGCGGCCTATGCCGCAACGAAGGCCGCCATCATGGTCTTCACGAAGAGCCTGGCCGCGGAGCACAAGAGCGACCCGATCTCCGTGCTGGCCTTCATGCCCGGCATGGTGGACACCGACTTCTACGGCGACGAGATGGAGGTCTCCCCCGCTCTGGCGGACGTGGCTTCCAACATCCGCGTCGTGCTCGACGCGATCGGAACGCCGATCGAAGCCGTCGGCCCGGCGCTCGTCGAGGCCGCGTGCACCGTCCCCGGCGAGGGCTCGGGGCGCGTCCACAGCGCGAGCGACGGAATGCGCAGTATGCTCGGCGGCTTCAAACTCATGTGGGCACGGATGACGGGGCGTATGAAGCCGATGTAGCCGCGAAGGGGACGAACGTGGCGGAGGACGAAGAGGGGCGCGGCTTGTGGGAGGATGCGTGGTCGCACGTCGCGAGGCCTGAAGAGGACCCGCTGATCCCGCGCGAGCTGTGGAGCCCCGCACAGCGTCGTGCGAACAAGTGGCATCCGCCGACGGACGACCGCCCCAAGCGCAAGCACACCCAGATCAGCGGACGCGACGCGCACCTGACGTTCGAGCCGCCCAAGGAGTACCAACCGCGCCAGGAGTCCGCGCGTGCGGCGAATCGCGGGGCGCGACGGTCATCCGCACGCTCGTCCGCGAGCGTGTCCGCACCCACGAGCGTGCCCGCGTCAGCGTCAGCGTCAGCGTCAGCGCGCGAGGGAAGCCGATCCCGCCCGAAGGCGGCTTCCACCCGCCTGCGCCCCCCCGGGCCGTCCCGCGCCGGTGCGCGCTCACTCGCCCCGCGTGGCACCGTGGTCGGCTACAAGCGCGGCGGTGGCTCCGCCAAGGCGGTGCTCGCGCTCGCGGCGGTGATCCTCCTCGTTGTCGCGGGCCTCGTCGCCTATTGGTTCCTGACCCGCCCGACAGCCCTGGCGATCACGGTGACCCCGTCCGACGCGGCCGTCACGATCGAGGGACACGGAACAAGCACCGGGAAGGCGTCATTCGACAACGTCGAGCCCGGGACGTTCACGGCCGTGGTAACTCGTAGCGGTTTCGAGACGGCGACTGTAACGGTCCAGGTGGGCCGCGGGGAGCGCGTCGAACGCACCGTCACTCTCGTCGCCCGTTCGTACAGACTCTCGTTCACCTCGCGCCCGTCCGGCGCGGCCGTGACCATGGCCCGACCGGATGGCTCCACGCTGACAGGGACGACGCCGTGCTCGATCACCGCATCCGCCGGACCGGTGGCCATCGCGATCGCAAAATCCGGCAGCAACACCTTCAAGCAGGACGTCTTCGTGGATGCCGCGCGCACCGTCGACGTCCTGCTCGACCCGGAGGGCCAGCTCGTACACGCGCTCGGTTCCCTGACCGCCAAGGGAGCGCCGAAGAGCGTCGCTGTGACGCCCGACGGAAGAGAAGCCTGGGCGGCGATCCTCAACGGCCCGCCGTCTATCGAGATCTACGACCTCGCCACCATGCGCAAGGTCGGCGGCGTCGACATCGGGAAGTACGGCGCGGTCGAGGTCATCTTCAACCGCGCCGGCACTTTCGCATATGCGAGCCAGATGGAGACCGCGAAGGTCTTCGAGATCGACACGGCCACGCGCAAGGTGACGCGCTCTTTCAAGACCGAGTCCGCGTGGACCAAGGTGGTCGCGCTCTCACCGGACGAGAAGATCCTGTACGCAGCGAACTGGTCCGGAAACGACGTCAGCGTCATCGCCCTCGGCGACGGATCGCTGATCAAGCGCGTCCCCGTGGCCAAGACGCCCCGCGGGTTGTGGCCTAGCGCCGACGGCAAGTACCTCTACGTCGCGGGTTTCGACGCGGGCGACCTCGAGCGCATCGACCTCGAGACGTGGGCCGTGAAGAAGCTGTTCCACAGCGGCGGCGCGCTGCGACACCTCGTGGCCGACGAGAAGACCGGCAAGCTCTACTCCTCTGACATGTCGAAAGACGTCATCTGGGTCACCGACATGACGACGCTCGCGACGACGAAGTTCTGCGACACCGATCAGAAGCCGAACACCATCGAGCTCTCGCCCGACGGGCGCATCCTGTTCGTATCCAACCGCGGCGAGAACAACCCGGTCTCGTACTACATCAAGGGATACGAGTGGGGCACCATCCTGCTCATCTCCACCGCCGATGCCAAACCGCTCGACGCGATCGTCGGCGGGAACCAGTGCACGGCGCTCGACGTGTCGGCCGACGGGACGAAGCTCGTCTTCTCCGACTTCCTCGACGACCGGCTGCGCGTCTACGACGTACCCGCGTTCGACGTGCTGGCCGCGGGTAACGGCGGGCGATTCCCGCAGCACTTCCAGGATCTCAAGAAGAGCAGACCCTAGTCGGGCTTGCGCTCGGCTATCCTTGCGCAATGCGCATCATCGACGTCCACACGCACATATGGCCCGACGCCCTCGCAGCGGCGGCGGTGTCCGCCGTCGGCTCGCAAGGGCACATCAGCGCCTCATACGACGGCACGATCGCGGGCCTCACGGCGGCGATGGACGGAGCCGGGGTCGACGTCAGCGTCGTGCTCCCGGTGGCGACGAAGCCGGGGCAGGTCCGGACGATCAACGACTGGGTGGGCGGACTGCTCAGGTCGGCACGTCTGGTCCCGTTCGGCGCGATGCACCCGGATCTCGAGGACCCGGCGGCTGAGGTCGCACGCATGCGAAGCGCCGGGATCACGGGTTTCAAGATGCATCCCGAGTATCAGTCGTTCGATCCGCTCGATGCGAAGCTGGAACCGATCTACGCCGCTGCGGTGGAGCACGGCATGACGCTGTTCTTCCACGCCGGCGGCGATGTGGCGTTCGACAGCGTCCGCGGCACGCCCGCGGTCTTCGCGGAACTGCTCGACGACTGGCCGGAACTGCACGTCGTGCTCGCCCACATGGGCGGGTTCCGTCAGTGGCATGCGGTGAGCGAGCGACTCGCGGGACGCGACGTCTACCTCGACACCGCCTACACCCTCGGACACCTGCCCGACGAGGAGTTCGTCGCGCTTGTGAGGGACCACGGCTGCGACCGCGTTCTCTTCGGCAGCGATGGACCCTGGACCGACGTCGCGCAGCAGCTCGCGCACGTGCGCCGGCTTCCGTTCACGAGCGCTGAGCTTGAAGGCATCCTGTCGGGGAACGCCGAGCGCATGCTCGCGCGCGCCGCCGGCTGAAAGGTCCTACTGCGACCAGGATGACGCCTTGCCCGCGGGATCGATCGTCACGGTGAACGGGCTGCCGTTGGGCGTGGCAACGGGCTGGCCGTCGGCCTTGATCCAGTAGAAGGAGTAGCCGTAGATCTTCACCGTCGGCGTCGTTCCCGGACGGGCGACCTTTATGATCGAAGCCACCGCTGACGCCCCTGCCAGCTCCTGACCGCCCGCCGGGTCCGCGAGGCTCGCGCCCTCGGAGAACGCCAAGGGTGTCCACTTGAGGCCCTTCGGGTTCGGCGGCTTCGGGTAGCCGTACAGCTCATACACACGGCCGCCCGAGCGCACCTCGAACAGGGTCACTCCCGTCGTCTCAGCGGCCTGGATCACGTAGGCGACGAGCGTCGGAGTCGCGCCCGAGACGTCGATCGTGGGCTGACTCTGCGACTTGACGGCGGCGTTCACCGTCTTGAGCGCTGCGGGAAGGGCCGCAACCGCCGCCTTCTCGTGCGCGCCCTCCGTCGAGATCGCCGCGTACGGGCCCGCAGGTTCGGGTGTGCCGGTTGCCGCTGAGGACCCGCCCGGCCCGCTCGCCCCCGGTGATCCGCCGCATGCGGTCAGCGAGACGAGTGAGAGAACCAGCGCTGCGAGAACGATCGTCCGCTTCATCTACGCTCCATTTCCTGTGGCTGACGCCGGGATGATGTCCACACCCATGTACGGGCGCAGCACCTCCGGCACCGTGATCGAGCCGTCCGCATTCTGGTAGTTCTCGATTATCGCGGCCACGGTCCGGCCTACGGCCAGCCCACTACCGTTGAGCGTGTGCACCAGTCGCGAGCCCTTGAAGGTGGCGGGGTCGCGGTACTTGATCGACGCGCGTCGCGCCTGGAAGTCCCAGCAGTTGCTGCACGACGAGATCTCCTTGTAGCCGTCGTAGCTCGGCATCCAGACCTCGATGTCGTAGGTCTTGGCGGCGGAGAAGCCCATGTCGCCGGTGCACAGCGTGATCACGCGGAACGGCAATCCCAGCAGCTCGAGGATGAGCGAAGCGTCCGTCAGCATCCCTTCCAGCTCATCCATCGAACTTTCCGGCGTGGCGAACTTGACCAGTTCCACCTTGTCGAACTGATGCACGCGGATCATGCCACGGGTGTCGCGGCCGGCGGAACCGGCCTCCTCGCGGAAGCACGGCGTGAACGCGGTGTAGTGCAGGGGCAGGTCGGCGGCGTCGAGAACCTCGTCGCGATGGATGTTGGTGAGCACCACTTCCGCTGTCGGGATGAGGTAGAGCCCCTCGTCCGCGGTCTTGAACAGATCGTCCTCGAACTTCGGCAGTTGGCCGGTGCCCGTCATCGTCTCGGCGTTGACCAGGAGCGGCGTCCACCACTCTTTGTAGCCGCGCGACGTGTGCGTATCGAGGAAGAAGTTGATGAGCGAGCGCTCGAGACGCGCGCCGAGTCCGCCCATGAGCACGAAGCGCGACTTCGCGAGCTTCACTCCGCGCTCGAAATCGAGGATGCCCAGCTCGGGGCCCAGGTCCCAGTGGGCCTTCGCATCGAAGTCGAAGGTGCGGGGGGTGCCGAAGCGGCGTACTTCCGGGTTGCACGTCTCGTCGGCTCCGCATGGAACGGAACCGTGCGGGAGGTTCGGGGCGGTCAGAAGCAGGTCGCGGACGTCCGCCTCGATCTGCTCGAGGACCGCTGTGTCGCCCGTGAGCTCGTCGTTGACGATGCGCACCTCGTCCTTGAGGGCGGCGGCCTCGTCGGCGCGCCCCGTCTTCATGAGCTCGCCCACGGCCTTGGAAAGCTCGTTGCGGCGCGCCTGACGCACCTCGGTCGTCGCGATCAGGCGGCGGCGCTCTTCGTCCAGAGAGACGAAGGTGTCGACGCTCCACGAGGCGTTGCGGTCTTCCATCGCCTGACGGACGAGTTCCACGTTCTCCCGGATGAATCGTGCATCGAGCATGGGACTTCGGCTCCTTCAGGCGGGTCGGCTCGTGTCTTCGCGAGTATAGCGCGGGGAATCCGGCGTTCGCGCCCGCGCTACACTCTGCCCATGCACATCCCTGCCGAACATCCCGAGTACGCGCTGGCGACGATCGGGCTCGACTCGATCACACTCGCCGAGCGCCCAGGGCTGGCCATCGCCGAGATCGCGGGGCGCGACAGCGTCGCGGCGGCCGTATCGGCCGTGCGTGACCGCGGATTCGCGACGCTGCTTCCCACATCGGTCGCCACCGGGACCGAATACGGTGACGAGCACGCACCGGACCACGCTGTGGAGCGCCTCGTGTCGCTCCTCGGGTCCGATGTGGAGGTGCTTCCACTGCTCCGACTGGGCTCCCCCCGTTTGTGGGCGGCGCTGAACGGGCGCTTCGCTGCGGTCGTCGCGGAGCGGTACCGGATCTTCTCGCCGTGTCTTTCCTGCCACCTGTACACGCACCTCGCCAGAGTCCCGCTCGCGCTGGGGCTCGGAGGGATCCCCGTCATCGCCGGGGAGCGCGAAGCGCATGGGGGCCGCGTGAAGTTGTCCCAGACGCCTCTCGGGATCGACGCGTGCGTGCGCGTGCTCGGGCGTGCGGGCGTGGAGCTGCTCGAACCGATCCGCCGCATCCGCGACTCCGAGACGATCGCGGAGATCGTGGGACCGGGGTGGTCCGGCGGGTCGCGGCAGCTGTGCTGCGTACACTCCGGCAACTACGTCGCACTGGACGGCTCGGTCTCGTACGACGAGCTCGCGTATACGCGCTACGTCCACGGGTTCCTGGAGCCAGCGGGCGCAGCGATCGTCGATGCGTGGCGCGAGACGGCGGAACCGGACTATGAGGCGATCGTCCGGGCCCTGCTGCGAGGCCCGAACGCGGCCTGAGGTCGTCGTGCGGGGTCCGGCCGCCGGACGTCCGCTCCCTACACCCGCCCGGTCGCCCTGAGCTTCCGCGCATCGGAATCGCCCCACCGCGTATCCCCCGTTCGAGGTGTCCGAGTTATCTGCGGAGCGTGTCGGGTACCTTCAGCAAGTGAGCGCGTTCCTCACGCTCCGTCCGCGCCGACCCCCCTGCGGACGGCCGAAGGCGCGGAGCCTCCCCCCGGCATTCCGCGCCTTCTCCTTGCCCGGAGACCGCTTCTTGCCATCTCGCACGCTCGCCATGCGCTCTTCGTGCGTCCGCCTTTTCCCTCGCGGCCGCGCGTGGGGTACCGTAGTCGACATGGCGGTCATTCTCCTCATCCTCGACGGCATCGCTGACAGGCCCTGGCCTGTACTCGGCGGACTCACGCCGCTGCAGGCCGCCCGGACCCCGAACCTCGATCGGTTCGCAACGGCCGGGCAGACCGGGCTGCTGCACCCGCTCGGCCGGGGTTTCGCTCCCGGGAGCGAGCTCGCCCACTACACGCTCTTCGGGTATCCGCGGGACCTCTATCCGGGCCGCGCGCTGTTCGAGGCCGCCGGCGAGGGCATGACCGTGGGACCGGACGAGGTCGTGTGCCGCGGGCTGTTCTCGACGGTCGAGCGGCAGGCAGACGGCTCGCTTCGCGTGCTGCGGCGCTACGCTCGGATCGATGACGAGAGCTGCAGGGAGCTGAGCGGCGCGATCTCTCCGTTTCTCTTCGACGGCATCCGTGTCGAGTTCACCTTCGACTCCGCGCACCAGGGGATCGTGAAGCTGAGCGCGGAGGAAGCCGGGCTCCGTCCCTCCGCGGACGTGACCGACTCCGAGCCGTACGTGGAGGGCCGGCACGCGATCCGCCCGGAGGCGCTCGAGGGCGCGGCCGACCCCGAGGGCGCTCGCCGTACCGCCGCAGCGCTCGAGGCATGGCTTGCTCACGCGTACCGGACGCTCGATGCCCATCCGATCAACGCCGAGCGTCGCGCACGCGGTGAAGAACCCGCCAACTTCCTGCTGGTGAAGTGGTCGGCCGCGCCGGTGGCGCTGCGACCGTTCGCCGAGCTGAACGGCCTACGCGGCGCGAGCGTGTCGAGCGGGGTCACCTACAAGGGCATCGCATCGGTCCTCGGGATGGACTGGTACGGGTGCGACTACCTTCCCGACTGGACCGACGACCTGCGCGCGCGCATCGCGCTCGCGCGCCGCGCTGTGGACGAGGGCTGCGAGTTCGTACACGTCCACACCAAGGGCCCCAACGACGCCGGCCACACGAAGGACCCGGCGCGCAAGCGTGACGTCATCGCCGCACTCGACGCCGCGATCCCGTCGCTGTGGGACGAGGGCCTCGTGGCGCCCGACAACCTCGTCATCGTCACCGGAGACCACGGGACACCGAGCGGGACCGACCTGGTGCACTCCGGCGACGCCGTCCCGATCGCGATGGTCGGCGCCGGCACGCTCGTGGACGCGGTGAGCGCTTTCGACGAGCTGTCGTGCTCCGCGGGCTCGCTCGGACATCTCGAAGGCCACGATCTGATGCCCGAGGCACTCAACCGCATCGGCCGTATCAAGTACATGAGCGCGAAGCTCACACCGGCCGGCGGCATCTT
>JANYLP010000006.1 GCA_025361445.1 Coriobacteriia bacterium | reverse complement strand
GTCATCCCGGCCATTCTGGCCGCCAAGAGCGCCACCGGGCAGCGCGGCATCCGAGTGTGGTCGGCCGGATGTGCCACCGGCGAGGAGCCGTACTCGCTAGCGATGGCGTTCCGCTCCGCGATGGAGACGGCGAAGCAGCCGTTCCTGCTGAGCGTGCTGGGGACGGACCTTGACCCGAGCGCGATCGCCGCCGCCCAGGCCAACCAGTACGACGTCGCCAAGCTGGAGCACCTTCCGGGGCCGGATCGTGTGAAGTACACGGTGACGGAGGGCAAGCGGTTCAGTATCAAGCCCGAGGTCACCGAGCACGTCCGCTTTCGTAAGCTCAACCTGTTCAGCGACGCACCACCGCTGGCGATGGACCTCATCCTGTGTCGCAACGTCTTCATCTACTTCACCCGCGAGCAGCAGGAGCGTGTCACCAACGTCTTCCACCACGCTCTGGCCCGTGGCGGCCACCTCGTGCTGGGTCGCACGGAGAAGATGGCGATGGGCGCATCGGGTGGATTCGAGCCCGTTTCCTCCAAGGAGCGGATCTACCGCAAGGTCCAGTGAGTGGGTGTGGCGGATGTGCCGTATACCATATGTTGTGGAGAATCGGTCCCGCAGGCCGATAGATAGTCGTAGAATCTGTTAGGGGTGTGCAGCATGCGGACCGCGGGTATGTCGCGGCCCTCAGCGAGGAGGGGTTGACGGTGGCGCAGCGCAGCACCATCAGAGTCGAGGAGAGTCTCGCTCGCACGTTCCTGACGAAGACCTGGTTGTCGATCGGTCCGGCCGTGGGGGCTGGGCTCGTCGTCACCGCGATACTCGCGGTCTGGCTGATGAAGCCGGACCTCACGCACATCATCATCCTCGTCGCCGCCGGCGGCTTGGTGATGATGGTCGCTGCGTTCTTCGGACAGCGGGCGTACCTCGCGGCCTTCAAGAAGCTCGTGCTCGGGCCGTTGTCCGACGTGGGGGAACTCATGTCGAAGGCGGGCGAGGGTGACCTCACCGCGAGCGCCGCTATCCACCGGCCCGACGAGATCGGTCTGCTCACCGACGAGTGCAACCGGCTCATCGAGTCCCTCGCATTCATCGCCTCGGGCGTTCGTCACTCCGCCGAGTCCGTCGCCGCCGCCGCCACCGAGCTGTCCGCCTCCTCTGAGGAGATCAGCGCTTCCACGATGGAGATCAGCAACTCCGTGCAGCACATCGCGCACGGGGCCGAGCTGCAGTCACGCAAGGTCGAAGAGACGACGATGGCAGTCGAGGCGATCGCCACGACGATCAACAGTGTTTCCGACCAGGCGAACGAGACGCAGAGGATCAGCAAGGACGCTGCGCGCCAGGCCGACAACGGCCGCGCCGCAACCGACGAGGCATGCACGAAGATCGGCGAGGTCCAGCAGTCGATCGAGACATTGGCCGCCTCCATCGAGATCCTCGGCCGCCGCAGCGACGAGATCGGCAAGATCGTCGACGTCATCACGTCCATCGCGGACCAGACCAACCTGCTCTCCCTCAACGCCGCCATCGAGGCCGCTCGCGCGGGCGAGTCCGGCCGCGGGTTCGCGGTCGTGGCCGAAGAGGTCCGCAAGCTGGCCGAGGGCTCGGGCAAGGCTGCCGAGCAGATCGGTGAGCTCATCAAGGAAGTCCAGCACGAGACCGCGAAGTCGGTCCGGCTCATGGAGATCAGCCAGCGCGAGATGGCGATGGGTACCGATGTCGTCGGCAGGACCGGAGCAGCGCTCATCGAGATCGACGAAGCCGTGCGTCGCACCGCCGAGCTCGCGGACCGCATCGCAGGGGCGATGGTCGATCAGCGCGAGCGTGCCGCTGCCGTCGACCGCGCGATGCACGACATCGCGTCCGTCGTCGAGGAGAACGCCGCCGCAGTCGAGGAGACCGCTGCGGCCGCCGAGGAACAGACCGCGTGCATGGAGGAGATATCCTCTTCCGCCGCCGACCTGGCCGATATGTCACACCAGCTGGAGGAGTCGGTCCGTCAGCTGCGCCTGGCGGGCGATGTGGCGTGAACGATCCCGGCCGCCAGTACGTGCTCTTCCGGGCGGGGAGTGAGGAATACGGACTCCCGATCTCGCGCGTGAGCAGCATCATCAGGTTCGAGACGATCACCCCGGTCCCGCGCGCCCCGCGCGGCGTGCTCGGCGTCATCGACCTGCGCGGCCGCGTCATCCCTATCGTCGACCTGGGCCGCAAGCTCTTCGGCACGAAGTTCGAGGCGCTCTCGCGCAGCCGCATCATCGTCACCGAGGGCTCCGACGGTCCCGTCGGCCTCGCGGTCGACGGCGCGAGCGAGGTCGCGACGTTTTTGCCCGAGGACCTCATGGCCGCTCCGACCGGCGCCGTCGCGCCCGATATCGCCGATGCCTTCGAGGCCGTTGTGCACCTGGGCACGCGCCTGATCATCCTGCTCGATCTCGATCGCATACTGCCGAAGGCCGAATACGAGCTCTCCGGCACCGAGCTGCCGGAGGTGGAGAGCTAGATGTCGAGGACGATCATGGTCGTCGATGACGCCGCGTTCATGCGGATGATGATCCGCGACATCCTGTCCAAAGAGGGGTACCGCATCGAGGAGGCCGTCAATGGCCGCGATGCAGTCGAGAAGTACGATTCGGTTGCGCCTGAC
The DNA here is from genome assembly GCA_025361445.1 of Coriobacteriia bacterium. Lineage (GTDB taxonomy): Bacteria > Actinomycetota > Coriobacteriia > Anaerosomatales > PALSA-660 > PALSA-660. The sequence continues at coordinate 3,867 of JANYLP010000006.1, read as the reverse complement.
CTGGTCACGCTCGACATCACGATGCCCGAGATGAACGGGATCGATGCCCTCAAGGCGATCCGCGAGAAGGACCCGACCGCCCGGGTGCTCATGGTCAGCGCGATGGGACAACAGGCGATGATCGTCGAAGCGCTCGAGTCGGGCGCCATGGACTTCCTCGTGAAACCATTCCAGCCCACCAAGGTGCTCGAGACCGTCAAGAAGTGTCTCGCCGCCGACTCTCGCTGATCGGCCGGAACCATCCAATGAATCCCATGCGAATACTGGTCGTCGATGATTCTGCACTAGTGCGCCAGATCGTCACGCGCATCCTTTCCGATGCGGCGCATATCGAGGTCGTCGGGTTCGCCCGCAACGGGGTCGAAGCGGTCGCCATGGTGCGGGAGCTCCACCCCGACGTCGTCACACTCGACATCCAGATGCCTGAGATGGACGGCATCGAGGCTCTGAAGCACATCGTCCGCGACTCGAGCGCGCGCGTCGTCATGCTCTCCTCGTGCGACGATCCCGAGACCACCTACCGTGCGCTTGAGGCAGGCGCCGTCGAGTTCATCTCCAAGCCGCGTGAGGGGCTCGCGAGCTCGATGGAGCGGCTCTCGGGCGAACTGTTGCGCGCGGTCCGCACCGCCTTCGCGATCTCCCCCGAGAAGCGCGTCCCCGTCGCACCGGTGCCCGCCCACGAGCATCCCGAGATCCCTCCGAGCGACACCGACCCGCGGCAGCTCGTCTGCATCGCTTCCTCCACCGGCGGTCCGCTCGCCCTCGAGCGCGTATTCGCCGGCCTCCGCACCGAAACACCCACCGCGTTCCTCGTCGTACAGCACCTCCCTGCCGGGTTCGCGGGCTCCTTTGCCGCGCGTCTGGGACGCGTCGCCGGCTTCACGATCTTAGAAGCGGCCGATGGTATGCGGATTCGTTCCGGGTTCGGCTACGTCGCGCCCTACGGCACGCACATGCAGGTGACCGGTTCCCCGGGCGCGGCCACCATGATCCGGCTCGTCGACGGGCCCACGCTCCATGGCCTGAAGCCGTCCGCCGACCCGCTCTTCGAGACCGCGGCCGAATGCTACGGCTCTGCTGTCACGGGCGTGGTGCTCACGGGCATGGGCTCGGACGGGGCGCTCGGCATGGTCGCCGTCAAGGCCGCGGGCGGAGCGACGATCGCTCAGGACGAGGACACTTCTGTCGTGTGGGGGATGCCCGGGGCGGCAGTCAAGCTCGGCGCCGCGCAGTACGTCGTGCCGATCGAACGGGTCGCCGTTGAGATCCGGCGGACCCTGAGGGGGCCGGAGGGCGCATCGTGAGTGACGGTATGGACATGGGGGTCTACCGGGAGGCCTTCCTCTCGGAGAGCACGGAGTATCTGCAGGGCATCGTCGACGCCCTGCTCACGCTGGAATCCGATCCTGAGGACCTCGAACCGGTCGAGGCGGTCTTCCGTGCTGCCCACAGCCTCAAGGGCATGTCCGCCACCATGGGCTACGAGCGCACCGCCGCGCTGACCCACACCATGGAAAGCCTCATGGACACCGTGCGGAAGCGGCAGCAGCCCGTGAACGGCGACCTCATCGACCTCGTGCTGCGGGCGACCGACACGCTGCGCGAGCTCATCAACGATGAGGCGTCGGGCGGATGCGAGATCGATCCCGAGCTCATGGTGCAGGAGCTCAAGGAGCGCACGGAGGTCGCCAGGGCCGCCGCTGCCGCGGTCGCCGCGGCGCCCGAGCCGGTCGCCGCCCCGGATGCCGGCCCCGCCGCCTCGGTGACGCTCAAGGTGACCGTCGATCCCGGCTGCCAGCTCGCCGGCGTACGTGCGTACATGGTCATCAAGCGTTTGCGGCAGCTGGGCGACGTCGTAGGAACGCAGCCTTCCGAGGGCGACATCGACGAAGGCCAGTTCGACGGCACCTTCACCATCACCGTCGCGACCGAACGACCGGGTGCGAAGCTCGTCGACGCGGTACTCCAGATCACCGACATTGTTGCCGCCGAAGTGGTGGGGGAGCCCGTCGGCGGCGCCTCTGCGGGCGCGTCCGACGCGGACGACACACCCGCCGACGAGTCCACGAGCGCGCCCGCATCGGTCGCGGTGGGCGAAGCCGGAGACGGCCCCGATCGCGACGCGGCGTTCAGCCGCGCGACGAAGGCGGTCCCGAAGCTCGCGGACACGCAGACCGTGCGTATCGCGCTTACCCATCTGGACACCATGGTCGACGTGATGGGGGAGCTCGTCATCGCGCGCAGCCGCCTTGAGAACGTCGCCGAGCGGCTCGACGTGCGTGAGCTCACGGACGCCGTCGGAGAGGTGCATCGTATCTCGGCCGAACTGCAGCGCGAGGTCATGGCGACCCGCATGGTGCCGGTCGGCAACATCTTCAACCGATTCCCGCGCATGGTGCGCGATCTGGCACGCGATCTGGGCAAGGACGTCGCCTTCGAGGTCGACGGCCTCGATATCGAACTCGACCGGACCGTGCTCGACGAGATCGTGGAGCCGCTCGTCCACCTGCTGCGCAACTCGCTCGACCACGGGCTCGAGCCCGCCGAACAGCGCCGGGCGGCGGGTAAGCCCGAGCGCGGACTCGTTCGCCTCTCGGCCGCCCGCGAGCGCGACCGCGCGCTCGTGACCGTCGCCGACGATGGGCGCGGGATGGACCCCGAGCGCATCTGGGCAGCGGCGTGCGAACGCGGCGTCGTGACCGCGGCGCAGCGTCCCGACTTCAACGACGAAGAGATCCTGCTTCTTACGTGTACCCCGGGCTTCTCGACGGCCGCGACGGCGACGAAGGTCTCGGGGCGCGGTGTGGGCATGGACGTCGTCCGCGCGAAAGTCGAGCAGCTCGGCGGCGCGCTCACGATCCGCTCCCGCCTCGGTTCGGGCACGGAGTTCGTGCTCGGCCTTCCGCTGACCCTCGCGATCATCCAGGCGCTGCTCGTGCGCAGCTCCGGCCAGATCTACGCCATACCGCTCGGTGCCGTGACCGAGGTGCTCGCCTATGACGACCTTCCGGTGGAGACCGTCGACATGCATCCCGTCCTCACGCTTCGCGACGGCCGCGTCGTGCCGCTCGACACCCTGGACGACATCGTGGGTGTTCTCGAGGACGCCGCGGCGCCGCTGCGCAGCCGCAACGTGGTCCTTCTCGAGTGGGGAGAGGCCGCGCGCGCCATCGGCGTCGACGAGCTCGTCGGCCGCCAGGAGATCGTCATCAAGCCGCTGGCCGGGATGTTCGCGGGCGTGGCCGGGCTTTCCGGCGCGACTGTTCTCGGCGACGGGAGCGTGGCGCTCATCCTCGATCCGCGTGCGCTCTTCGCGAATGTGGAGGGACCCCGATGAGGATCGACAGCCTGACCGAGATGCAGATCGACGCGCTGCGCGAGTGCGGCAGCATCGGCGCCGGGCATGCGGCCACCGCACTCTCACAGCTGGTGGGGCATCCGATCTCGCTCGACGTCCCAACGCTCGAGGTCGTGGGCATCGGCGACGTACCCGAGCTGTTCGGCGGTCCCGAAGTGCTCGTGGCCGCCGTGCACATCCGCCTGCTGGGCGACCTCGGCGGCAGCATGCTGTTCATGGCCGAGCGCACGTCCGCGCTCGCGCTCGTGGACCTCATGCGCGCCCGCGCGATCGGGTCGGCCCGGACCTACGGCGCGGACGAGGAGGCGCTCGTCACTCACGTCGCCTCGATCCTGATGTCCGCGTATCTCGCCGCTATCGGACGGCTCGCCGACGTCAGCATGCTTCCGGCGCGTCCGTCCTCGGCGCTCGACATGGCCGGGGCGCTCATGGAGGCGGTCACTTCGGCCGCCGCGCTGCACGCCGACGTGGCGCTGCTTCTGCGCACGCGCTTCCACGACGCCGACACC
>JANYLP010000092.1 GCA_025361445.1 Coriobacteriia bacterium | reverse complement strand
CTGGAACGGGGATTCGCCGGAGTCGGCCTCGCTCGCGGTCCTCGACCGGCGGACGCTCGATCCGCTCGCGCGCATCACGGTCGGCAGCACTCCGTGCGCTCTCGCGGGGCTCGCGGACGGGCTGCTCGTTGTCGATCGCGCAGAAGGGGTGCTTCGCAGGGTCGACCCGATGACCGGAGAAGTGGCATGGATCGTCGACCTCGGTGTCCGTGACCTCGTCTGTTCGCAGGTGGTCGTGTTCCCGCGCGGGCGGACGGCGCAGTGAGATGCGGGTCAGCGCGAGTCGGCGAGCCAGCCCTCTACGGTCTTCTCGACAGAGTCGCGTCCGGCCGCGACGACGGTGGCGAACCGCTCAGACAGCTCATCGAGGCCGGCGAGTCCGGCCGGCACCGGCGACGCTCCGGCGGCCATCTCGGCGACTTCGGCCAGTAGAGCAACGCCACCGAGCGCCGCCTCGCGTTCGGGGAGCGTCGCTGTGTAGGGAAGGTCGCGCAACGCCCGGAACACGTCGGCCCCGAACTTCGCCCAATGTGCAGTGGAGACGACCAGGACCGGGTTCTCGCCGCGCAGCCTCTCGGCGACCTCCCACGCCACTGAGGTGTGCGGGTCGAGAAGGTACCCGTGCTCGTTCCAGACTCGACGAATGACCTCGAGCGACTCATCATTGCTGACCCAGTCGCCCGAGAAGTGCTCGCGCATCAAAGCGAAAGTGCCCCTGTCGATGACGAAGCGCCGGTCTCGCTCGAGCGACGCCTGCCACGCGCGAACTGCGTCGGGGTCGAGTGTCAGCTCGAACAGCAGGCGCTCGAGGTTCGACGAGACGAGGATGTCCATCGAGGGGGAGGGCGTCGTCGTGAAGGCGCGGGCCGATATGTCGTATGCGCCGGTGGCGATGAAGTCCGTGAGCACGTTGTTCTCGTTGCTCGCGCACAGCAGTCGGTCGATCGGCACGCCGATGCGCTTCGCGTAGTAGCCGGCGAGGATGTTGCCGAAGTTGCCGGTGGGGACACACACATCGATCGGATCACCGGCGACCACAGCGCCGCTCGCGACCATGTCGGCGTACGCGGACGCGTAATAGACGATCTGCGGAAGCAAGCGCCCCCAGTTGATGGAGTTGGCGCTCGAGAGCTGCGTGCGGTGGCTACCATGCAGTCTGGAAGCGAAGTCCTTGTCGGCGAACGCCGCCTTCACCGCATTCTGGCAATCGTCGAAGTTGCCATGCACGCCGAAGACGGCGACGTTCTCGCCGCGCTGCGTGACCATCTGCTTGCGCTGGACGTCGCTGACGCCGTCAGCGGGATAGAAGACCGCGATACGCGTGTTCGGCCGATCGGCGAAGCCCTCGAGCGCCGCCTTGCCGGTGTCACCGGACGTCGCGACGAGCACGAGGTAGTCGTCCAGGGCTTCGCCCGCGCCGCGCCGCATCGAGATCGCTTCGGAGAAGAACAGCGGCATGCACTGCAGCGCCATGTCCTTGAAGGCGCTCGTGGGCCCGTGCCACAACTCGAGCACGTGGATGTCGGCGCCCACCGCGACGACGGGCGCGATCCGCTCGTCGTTGAAAGCGGGGCCGTAGGCCGCATCCATCAGCGCGTCGACCTGCTCGGGATGGACATCGACGGCGAACGCACGGTAGATCCTCGCGGCGCGCTGAGCGTATGGGAGGCGCGCCAGCGACAGGATGTCGGCCAGTAACAGTGAGGGAAGCCGCTCGGGCACATAGAGGCCACCACCGGGTGCGATGCCGGCGAGCACCGTGTCGGTGAACGATCGCGGCATCGGATCGAGCCCGCGGGTGTCTCTGTAGAGGATGGTATCCATGCGGGAATCGTAGCGCATGCGCTGGCGTCGCCGTCGCGCACGCAGGCGGCGCGCTACGATGGCGCGAACCGAAGCGGAAAGCCGCGTCGTTGCGCGTCGGCGACGATCCGAAAGACGGAGGACTCCAGGATGAAGCACGTCATCGTCATCCTCGACGGCGCGGCCGGTTGGCCGCTCGACGATCTGGCCGGTGCCACCACGCTCGAGGCAGCGCGTACGCCGAATCTCGACGCTCTCGCATCACGTGGCACGGTGGGCGTCGCGCGGACCGTGCCCGCGGGAACAGAAGCATCGTCGGCGGCTGCTTGCACGTCGATACTCGGATACGACCCGATAGCCGATCGCGTCGGCCGGGGAGCGATCGAGGCGGCGAGCATGGGGATCGCCCTGAAGCCCGATGAGCTTGCCCTGCGACTCAACCTGGTGGTCGTCGCGGACGGCGCGATGAGCAGTTACGCGGGGGGAAGCATCTCCTCGGAGGAGTCCCGGGCGATGATCGCCGAGCTTTCCGACGCGCTGGGCGACTGGACCTTCGAGTTCCACGCGGGAGTCGCCTATCGCCACATCCTGGTCGTGAAGGGACACCCGGAGCTCCTCGATCTCGAATACACGCCGCCGCACGACATCTCCGGCCAGCCCGTCGAAGGGCATCTTCCCGCCGGCGACGGGGCGCAGCTCCTTCTCGACCTCATGGAGCGGGCGCGGCGCGTGCTGCGGACGTCAGCGGTCAACCGTGAGCGCGAATCACAGGGAAGGACCCGCGTCACTGACGTCTGGCCGTTCTGGCCGGGCGCCGCCCCCGCCGGGCTCGTCGCATTCGAGGAATCGCGTGGCCTCCGGGCTGCCATCACGTCCGGAGTCGACCTGCTCGGTGGGCTGGCGCAGCTCACCGGCATCCACCGTCTGCGGATCGCCGGCGTCACCGACGGCGCGGACAACGACTACGCCGGACAGGCGGAAGGAGCGCTGGCCGCGCTCGATGAGTTCGATCTCGTTATCATCCACGTAGAGACTCCGGACGAGGAAGGTCATGCCGGCGATATCGAGGGCAAGATAGCCGGCATCGAGGCGATCGACCGGGAAGTGGTTGCGCGTGTGATGCGGCATCCCGGACCGCTCAGGGTGCTGTGCATGCCCGATCACCCCACACCGATCGCGATCAAGACGCACAGTGACGAACCCGTTCCGTTCGTCCTGTGCGGCGACGGCATCGGCCATAACGGGGCGTCTGTCTACGGCGAAAGAGCAGCCATGGAGATCGGGCTCGTGCTCGACCCGGGCCGCCTGGTGATGGATCTGCTGCTCAAGGCGTAGGTGCACGCGCGGGCGTGCGCGGACGTACCGGGACGGGCTCTAGACAGCCCGTGTCACTCCCAGAAGCGCCGCCGCGACCCGGCGGGCGCCCGTCAGCGCCGGTCTTCCGGAGCGCGACGACGCGCCGGCGGCCAGGGAGCGAGCGATCTTACGCGCCGACTCACTGGCGCGGTCGCGCGAGGCGGGACCGGCCCATCGGGCGCCGACGGCGGCGCACCCTACGATCGCCGTGTCGGCACGCTCGAGCATCCGCCACACCCCGGCCGTACCCGACGGCATCATCCCCAGCATCGCCAGCACACCCATGAGCGGGGGAGCGCCGCATACGAGAGCCGCCCGCTTCCGGGCGCCGGGGCTACGGCGTGCGCCTTCGACGCCGCGGGCCGTCTCGATGTTGCCGAACGCACCGACAAGGCGCTCCAGTAGCGCGGCGCACCGGGCGTCGTGCGCGTGGAAGTGACCGGCGCAGCCGACGAGGAGCGAGTCGGCGGACCCGAGCGCCGCGACCGCAGCGTCGATCACCGCGTCGTGGCGCGAGCAACGTCCGGTGCGCGAGCATGCCGTGCACGAGCTGCATATCCGGGCGAAGATGTCGAACGTCCGCACTCGGACCACATCGGCGTCCGGGAGCTCCGCCACGGCGCACGACAGGGCGTGCGTGATAGGGCCTCCTCCGACGGGTGATGCATCGATGACGGCCAGCCTCATCTAGACCCCTTCGCTCGTCGGCCGCTGCTTCGCAACGGGAAGACCCTGCCTGATCCGCTCTGTGGCATCGTCGATCCAGTCGATGACGGTGCGGGTAGCCGATATGGCCGCCCCGAGCGTCATCCGATACAGCTCGGAACCGCGGTCGTCAGCGCCGGCGCATGTGGGGACAGGAGCCGCAGCATCGGCGCGCAGGGTATCGAGCCTCGACTGGTACTCCTCACGCGCCTCGGCGAGCAGTGCGGCGATCTCCTCGTCGCTCAGGCCGTCCGCGAGTGCGAAGCGCACGAGGAACGGATCGCGCACAGGCGCGAGAGGTTGGGCGCTGTGCAGCCACCCGTCGAGCGCAGCGCGGCCCTTGGTGGTGATGCGGTAGACCTTTCGGTCCGGCTTCCCGCGCTGAGGGAAGACCCTCGACCGCGCCAGGCCGCGCTCTGAGAGGCGCTCTAAGGTCCGATAGACCTGCGCCTGGTCTGCCGTCCACAAGTGTCCCGCCGCGTCGTCGAAGCACCGGGTCTTCAGGTCGTACCCGGTCATCGGTTCGCGCTCCAGGAAGCCCAGAATGGCGTGTTCCAGGGACATGAATACGTCTCTCAACGAGATATGGGACAAAGCGAGTATAGGACAAGTCCCATAAAACGCAATATGAACAATGGGTTGAGACTTAGAGGGAAAAGGGCAGGTCAGAGTCTTGCGAGATGTCTCGAGCGTCAGTCGAGGGCGATTTCCGCACCAACAACCACTCCGCACGGCATCCGGACGCCTCGAAACACGTCGACCCCGCCACCACCGGGATCGGAGGTGCGGGGTCGACGTGTTTCGAGCCTTGAGATAAAGGAAGCGGCGGGACCCGGGGCAGGTCCCGCCGCTCTCTGGTCCCTGGGAGGGGCATCCCGTTGGGACCTGCAGGGAGGGAGGAAAGGTGGTGATGGATGGCTGTCAGGGTCCTGCGTCGCGCGTGTGGCGCACCGTTCGGCCACAGACACAGGATGCCGTGGCCGGGTGGCGTGGTCGTGTCCGGCATGTGGAGAAGCTGTGGAGTGCCGGAAGGAGCCTTCGCACGCTCCGCGCGTGACTAGGAGGCGGGTGTTTCCGCCAGCTCGTCGGGTGCGGGGGCGATCGGCTCGCGGCCCGGAGCCGGAGCGGCGGCGGACGTGGTGAGCGCCACACCGCCAAGAATGACGAGCGTGCCCGTGAGGCTCCACACATCGAGCGTCTCCGGTTTGGGAAGCAGCCCCACGACGCCTGCCAGGTAGCCGAGCGCTACGGCGACGACCGGATTGACGTACGCATAAGTCATGACCGTCGAGCCACGCACGTTGCGGATGAGCCACATGAAGGCCGTGAAGGCGACGGCCGAACCGATCACGGCGAGGTAGAGCGTCGCTCCGACGCCGGCCGGGGTGATGCGTACGTGCCCGAGCTCCCCGAGTACGAGCGCAAGACACGCGAGGACCGCTCCGGCGATGAGCATCTCGTAGCCGGTCGCGACCGTGCCGTCGGTCGTCAGAGGCCGCTTCTTGCTCAGGATCGAGCCGGTGACCCACAGCCATGTGCCGGCGACCTGGATTCCGATCCCGAGCAACTCCTCCCAGGTGCCGGAAAGGCCCCCGATCCGTGGCCCGATCAGGAGGATCAGCCCCGCAAGTCCGATGGCGAGGCCGGCGACGCCGCGGCGAGACGGGCGATCCATTCCCGGCAGGACCCGCTCTGCCAGCGCCATCCAGAGCGGAGCTGCGGCCACCACGATCGCCGCAAGGGAGGAGTCGATCATCTGCTCGGACAGCATCGTGGAGAACATACCGCCGCATAGTAGGCACAGGCCCACGATCGCCGATGTGGAAAGGTCATGGCGTGAGATGCCGAGGCGCGTGCCTCGGGCGCGTGCGAAGGCGAGGAGGAGGATGCCGGCGAGCAGCAGGCGCGAGCCGCCGAGCAGCGCGGGCGGCATCCCCTCGTTCAGAGCGATCTTGATCCCGAGGTAGGTGGATCCCCACACGACGTAGACGATCCCGAAGGCGGCGATCATCTTCGCGCGAAAGGAGAATCGGGGAGTCGGCGCCATCTGCTTCTCTCGGAGAGGGTGAACGGTAGGGTTCTCAGACTAGCGCGGAGCTCGTTCCTCGTATACTGCTCGTGAAGAGGGTGCGCACGCGTGGCGCGTCCGTGAGAGGCGCGGTTCATATGCCGGACATCCTGAACAGGCTTGGTAGCGAGGTTCTCATCGTCGACGGGGCGATGGGGACCATGCTGCAGCGCGCCGGGATGCCTTCCGGACAGTGTCCTGAAGAACTCAACGTCAGCAACCCTGAGATGGTCATGGGCGTGCACCACGCTTACGTGACCGTCGGCGCGGAGTGCATCTCCACGAACACGTTCGGGGGCTCGCGCCCGAAGCTCGCGGAGTACGGCCTCGGAGACAGGGTGGAGGAACTGAACCGTGCCGGAGTGCGCCTCGCGCGCCGGGCCGGAGCCCAGCACATCCTCGGAGATGTCGGCCCGTGCGGACTTGTCATGGAGCCGCTCGGCCCTGCGACGTTCGACGAGGTCTTCGACATCTTCGTCGAGCAGATCACGGCGCTCGTTGCGGAGTCGCCCGACGCCATCGCGCTCGAGACGTTCACCGACCTCGCCGAGATCCGCTGCGCGCTGCTCGCCGCCCGCTCGGTGACGGACCTGCCGGTCATCGCGTCGATGACCTTCGGGCTCTCTGGACGCAGTGAGTTGTCGGCTACCGATCCCGAGACCGCTGCCGTGGTCCTCGAAGCGTGCGGTGCGACAGTCGTCGGTATGAACTGTGGGCTCGGGCCCGAGCAGATGCTGCCTTTGGTGGCGCGCATGGCAGGAGCGACCGCGCTTCCGCTCGTGGTGCAGCCGAACGCGGGCCTGCCGACGCTGGTCGACGGCCATACCGTGTTCCCGGGCACGTCGGACGAGATGGGCGCCTACGCCGCCCGTTTCGCGGAGCTCGGAGCCGCGCTTGTCGGGTCCTGCTGCGGGTCGTCGCCCTCCTTCACCGGCGCCATCTTCGATGAGGCGAAGCGCATCCGGCTTCCCGAGCGAAGGCGTCCCGACGGCGTCGCGGTCGCAAGCGTCCGTGGCACCGTTCGGATAGGCGGGGATCGCCGGCTCGCGCTGATCGGCGAGAGCATCAATCCGACCGGGCGCAAGGCGCTCGCGGCGTCCCTGCGCGAGGGCTCTCTCGAGATCGTCCGCGAGCTCGCGGTCGATCAGGAGCACGCCGGAGCGCACCTGCTCGACGTCAACGTCGGCGCTGCGGGCGTCAGCGCCGTCGCGCTCCTCCCACGCGCGGTCTCAGCGCTCGCCGGGCTGACCGCGCTTCCGCTCGTGATCGACACCACAGATCCCCTCGCGCTCGAGGCCGCTCTCAAGGCGTATCCCGGGCGGGCGCTCATCAACTCGGTCAACGGGGGTGCGGCCTCGCTCGCCGCAGTCCTCCCGCTCGCGAAGCGCTATGGGGCCGCGGTCGTGGCCCTCGCACTCGATGACGACGGCATTCCCGTGACCGCTGCTGACCGGGTCGCTGTCGTGGAGCGGATCCGGGCGGCGGCGCACGCAGCAGGCCTCGGGGACGGAGACCTCGTCGCCGACTGCCTCGTGCTGACCGCCGCCACCGATGGCACGGCTGCACTGACCACCCTTGCGGCGGTCTCGGCCGTCCACGCGATGGGGATCGCCACCGTTCTTGGCGTCAGCAACGTCAGCCACGGCCTGCCCGGTCGCCCCGAGCTCAACGCCGCGATGCTTGCGCTGGCTCGCGAGTCCGGGCTCGATGCCGCGATCGTCAACCCCACGACGGCCGCTGTTTCCGTGTCGCCCGCGGCCCGCGAACTCCTGCTTGGGCGCGATCACAACGCGGAGAAGTGGATCGATGGTCAGCGCGTTTCCGAAGAAAGCGTTCCGGTCTTGCCGGTGACCGCGACGCCCGCGGGTGCTCTGGCTGCAGCGATCGACCGCGGGGACGGTGACGCGGCGCCCCGACTCGTGGACGAGCTCATCGAGAGTGGCCGCGATCCGCGCGAGATCATCGGCCTTGTGCTGACGCCGGCCATTCAGCGCCTCGGTGACGCCTACGGCCGCGGAGAGGTCTTCCTTCCGCAGTTGATGGTGGCGGCCGATGCGATGAAGGCAGCCGTAGCGCGCGTGAAGCTCCACCTGCCCGAGGGGGAGAACGCCTCGGCCGGCGACGTCGTGTTCGCCACCGTGAAGGGCGACGTGCACTCGATCGGCAAGGATATCTGCGTATCGATGCTCGAGTCCCAGGGCTTCGTGGTGACCGATCTGGGTGTGGACGTCGGCCGTGACGAGTTGCTCGCGGCGAGCGACGGCGCCGACGTGGTCTGCCTTTCGGCGCTGATGACCACGACGCTGCCGGCGATGGAAGCCGCCGTCGCGGCGATCAAGGCGCTGGCTCCGCACGTGGCCGTACTCGTCGGAGGCGCAGTGGTGACCGCGCAGTACGCACAGGATATCGGTGCCGACGGCTACTCCGCGGACGCCCCGGGTTGCGTGGACGCGGTACGCCGCGCGATCGAGAGGAAGCGCACGTGATCATCACCCGCCCCAGAGACTGGGATCGCGTTCGCTCGCAACTCGCCGATCTTGGCGCACGCCGCGTGTTCATCACCGGCTGCGGCCAGTGCGCCACGGTCGCGAACACCGGCGGCGAGGCCGAAGTGCTGGCCGCGAAGGCACGTCTCGAGGCCGAGGGCATCGAGGTCACCGGCTGGTCGGTCGGCGAGGTCGCCTGTCACTCAGGCGGCCAGCGCCTCGAGACGCGCAAGCACGCGGGCGAGCTCGAGTCGGCGGATGCGGTACTGGTCCTGGCGTGCGGGGCCGGCGTCCAGACGATGGCCGAAGCCACTTCGATACCTGTCACCCCCGGCCTGGAGTCGGTGTTTCTCGGCAACGTCGTACGGCATGGCGTGTTCGAGGAGCGCTGTCAGATGTGCGGGGACTGCGTGCTCGACCGCACCGCCGGTATCTGCCCGGTCACGACCTGTCCGAAGGGCCTGCTCAACGGACCGTGCGGCGGGATGTGGGACGGCATGTGCGAGGTCCTGACCGACCGCGAATGCACGCACGTCGCGATCAGGCGAAGGCTCGCAGAGCAGCACCGGGTGAAGACGGGCGAACCGCTTCCTCCGAAGGACTACAGCAAGAAGCTGAAGCCGGGTCGTGTCGACCTGCGCGCAGAGCGCAAAGCCGCCGCTCGCCCGGGCATGGGGGAGGGCTCATGAGCCGCCTTCGCGAGATGCTCGACCGCGGCGACTTCGTCGTCACCGGCGAGATCGCGCCTCCTCTCGGCACCGATCTCTCGGCGATGCGGACTTCGGTCGAGACGGTAGCCCCGTATTGCGACGCCGTGAACGTGACCGACAATCAGGGCGCATCGCTGCACTTGTCGAGCCTCGCCGCAAGCCGCGTCGTGCTGGAGATGGGCCACGAGCCGATCTTCCAACAGACGTGCCGCGACCGGAACCGTCTCGCACTCGAGTCCGACATGCTCGCTGCGTGGACACTGGGCCTCGAGAACCTGCTCGCCGTGACCGGTGACGACCCGCGCGGTGGTGATCATCCGCAGGCCAAGGGCGTCTTCGACCTGGACTCGACACAGCTCGCCCAGGTCGCGGCCGGCTTCAATGCGGGCCACGACATGCAAGGGCGACCGCTCAAGGGCGGCACCGACTTCTTCATCGGCGCCGCGATGTTCCCCGAGGCTGAGCCGTGGGACGTCCAGCGGGCGCGCATCGAGGAGAAGATCGCAGCGGGAGTCCGGTTCTTTCAGACGCAGGCGATCTTCGACCTCGACAAATTGGCGCGTGCGACCAAGGTGGCGCACGCGCACGGTGCCAAGGTCATCGCAGGCATCCTCGTACTGCGAAGCCCGCGCGTCATCAAGTTCATCAACGAGCGGCTCGCCGGCCTCATGGTCCCGAGTCACATAGCGGCGCGCATCGAGCGCGCCGAGGATGCAGCGGAGGAGGCGGTCCTGCTCGCCACAGAACAGGCTGTCGCGCTCCGTGGCGTCGCCGACGGCATCCACGTGATGGCCCTCGGGCTCGACTCCGCTGTCCCGCGTATCGTCCGCGAGGCGGGCATCCGGACGTAGCGCCGCCCTTCGCTCGACGCGTGTCGCTCATACCCGTGCCGGTGCGTCGGTGCGTGCGCATGCTCGCGAGCGGGTACGGTATTCTTCGTGAACCCCGCGGCCCGGATCACGCCGGCCCGGGCTCGTGACGCCACGTCGAGGAGGCACACCATGCGCGTCGTCGTACTCGGAGGAGGCCCCGGTGGCACCGCTGCCGCACTGGAGGCGGCGCGCCTCGGCGCCACCGTCACGCTCATCGAGCGGGACAACCTGGGCGGCACCTGCCTGAACTGGGGATGCGTGCCCACCAAGACGATCCTGCGCAGCGCCCGCATCGCCTGGGACGCTCGCAATGCTGCGGAGTTCGGGCTGCGTCTGCCCGCTGCTGAGGTGGACGAGGAGCGCCTGCTCGAGCGCAAGGAAGGTGTCGTCGCGGAGCTGCGCGGCCAGATCGAGTCGCAGGCCGCACGCGCCAAGGTCGACGTCGTCTACGGCGAGGGCCGGCTCGTGGACGCGCTCACCGTACGGGTCACCAATACCGAGGGCGAGACCGACTATCACGCCGACGCGCTCATCCTAGCCACCGGATCCGAGGTCTTCCGGCTCCCGAACATCGACCACACACTCGAGCGCGTCTGGACGAGCGACGAGGCAACATCCATCGTCGCCGTCCCGGACTCGATCCTTATCGTCGGCGGCGGGGTGATCGGTCTGGAGTTCGCGTGCGCCTATGCGTCCTTCGGCGCCGAGGTCCACGTGGTCGAGCTCACGCCGGCGGTGCTCCCCGGCAACGAAAAGCGCGTCCAGCGCTCCGCTCAGGAAGCGCTTGAGAAGATCGGGGTCGTCTTCCACCTCGGCCAGGCCGCCACCTCGGTCCAGCAGTTCGGCGACAAGATGATCACGGAGCTGCCGGACGGTCAGATGATCGAGACCGACTACGTCCTGTCGGCCGTCGGGCGCAAGCCCCTCTCCGAGGGCTTCGGGTTCTCGGAAGCCGGCATAGAGATGGACCGCGCCGCGGTGAAGGCCGACCAGTACTTCGCCACGAACGTCCCCGGCGTGTTCGCGATCGGGGATCTCATCGGGGGGATGATGCTCGCGCACGTCGCCGAGGAGGAGGGCATCGTCGCTGCGCGCAACGCGGTCCGTCGCTACGAGTTCGCAGAGGCCGAGGGGTTGCTCGCGAAGCTCATGCATCTGCCGGTGATGCAGACGATCGACTACTCGTGTGTGCCGGCGTGCGTCTACACGTTCCCTGAGATCGCGGTAGTCGGGTCGTCGCGCCATAGTGCGAAAGAGCGCGGGCTGGACGTCGTTCAGGCCGTCTCGAAGTACGCGGCGAACGGCAAGGCGCTGGGCGAGGGCGAGTCGGAGGGCTTCGTGCAGATCGTTGCCGAGGTCAAGACCGGCGCCATCGTCGGATGCCAGATCGTCGGGCCGCACGCTGTGGAGACGATCCACGAGGTTGCGCTGGCGAAGCGCCACAGGCTCACCGTCCGCGACGTCGCCGAGACGGTCCACGCGCATCCGACGGTGAGCGAAGCGATCAAGCTCGCATGTGCGGACGCCGCTGCGAAGTGCGGCGTGTAGGCGCCGTGGCCGACGCGCACGGCAGGAGCTCGCACGGG
>JANYLP010000061.1 GCA_025361445.1 Coriobacteriia bacterium | reverse complement strand
GCGCCCGGCGCGGACACCGTCGCGGTGTTCAAGGGATCTGCCAAGGTGTCATCCTTCGATGCCTGACCGAGCCCATCACTGACCGAGGGGCCCTTGACGGCGTAGATCGTGTACGTGGAGCCCACGGGGAGCGTGAACTGCCCGCTCTGGGCATCGAAGGATGACACCTTGGCAGATCCCTTGAACACCGCGACGGTGTCCGCGCCGGGCGCGCTCACGTCGTACACCGCGTTCGTTCCGCTGGTCGACGCGAGCGTCGCGGTCACGGGAACATCCGGACCCGAGTGGCACGCGGTGCAGGCCGTGGTCTTGCTGGGATAGGCGGAAGCGCGGCTGGGTGCTGTAGCGAACACAGCCAACGCACCCAACAGCGCGAAAGCGAGCACGACGCAGTTCGTCACCCTCTTCAATCCGAACACCTCCGTACTCAGTCCGTCTGCTTGCTGTCAGCAGATCCATGGTTGTTGCGTACCGCCGCGGCCTCCGCCGTTATCTTCGACAGCGGCGCGATCCGCGGAGACCCGGTGTGCACCTCTGTCGCTGCCTGGAGCGCGGACCTTACATCGCAATGCGCAGCGAACGCATGCGTATAGACGCTGGAGACACTCCCCCGCACGAGGCCGGTCCGGCAGGGCCCTCCCGAAGGAGGGCCCTGCCGGACCGGCGGGTGCTAACGGGCCGAAGGTCGAACCCGCGTCCTGCGATGCCTAACGAACGGTGAGCTTCAAGGTGCTCGACGTCTTGGCAGCAACGTGGGAGCTGCCCGCGAACCGGGTCTGGAACTGGTACACGCCCTTCTTGGTGGGGGTGTACTTGTAGGACCACGTTCCGGTCGAGCCCGCGGTCCGCGTCGAGAGGAGCACCCACGTCGTCGAGCCGGGGCGCTTCGCGTAGACCTGGACCTTGTTGCCCGCGCCCGGAGTCAGCGCGCCAGACAGGGTGAAGGCCCTCTTGTACGCGGGAGCCGCGGTGCTCGACTTGATGGACAGCGAGGACGCGCAGGTGCTGATAGAGAACGTCGACGTCATGACCGGAGTCTCGACGTTGCCGGCGTTGTCGATGGACCAGAACTCCAGCGTGTGCGATCCGAGCCCGGAGACCTGGACGCTCGTTCCCAGAACCTCTGCGCCACCATCAAGACGGTAGTGCGTGTGCGCCACGCCCGAGCCGCCCTCGTCGGTGGCGGTCAGGTTGATCGTCGCGCCGCCCATGTACACGGCCTGCGCGTCCGAAGTCGTCATCGGTGCCATCATGTCGGTCGACCCGGTCGTACCGACCGTGATCATCGCGGTCATCACGGGGTTCTCGACGTTACCCGCGTTGTCGACCGACCAGAACGTCAGGTCATGCATGCCGGCGCCCGTCACGACGATCTCGGTGCCCTCGACACGGGCGCCGCCGTCGACGGTGTAGTACGTGTGGGCCACGCCCGAGCCGCCCTCGTCCGTGGCGGTCAGCATGATCATGGCCGGGTCGGTGTAGGGCGTTGATTGCGCGTCGGACGTCGTCATGGGGGCGATGATGTCGTCCGCTGTGATAGCGGTCGCCGCCATCGCGTTCGTGGCGAAAGCCACGAGCAATCCGGTCGTGGCGAGAACCAGAACCACCGCTTTCGTGAGCTTTCTCAAGCGAGACACCTCCGTGTCATCTTGCGCCGACCCCGAGGGAACGGCAGCACTTCTCTGCGGATGCACCAAGAACTGTCGCCCTGAAGATAGGTCCGGCCGTCGGACAACTGGTGCACTCCGCCGTCGCACGGAAGGCACTGAACCTTACGCCGCCATGCGCATCAACGCGCTGCGGAATAGCGTGCCGTTGTCGTCCACATGGACGGCGATCCACGACGGACCCGGGGTCTTCACCGAGCCGACCATGATCGCGCCCTTGGCGCCGGGCTGGTCCATGACCTCCACCGAGGCGAACTTGGCCGTGGTGACGACGCCGACCATGGCACCGGCTTTGGCGGCGTTCGCGAAGGTGTGAACGGTCATCCCGAGTGTCAGCGAGACACCGAGGCTGAGTCCTATGACGCTGAGGAAGCGCTTCGGGACGACTGTCCGTTCGACGCAGCGCGCGGCGAGCGCGAGAAGCCCGGCCTGAACCTGCGAAGTAGCAGCGAGCTCGACACGACGCTGACACTGGAAAGCGCCATCGCCGCGCCGGCCAGTTCGGGCCGAAGCAGGCCCAGTGCCGCGATCGGGATGCCCAGCGTGTTGTAGCCGAGCGCCCAGAAGAAGTTCTGGTGGATCTTGCGCATCGTGGCGCGGGACTGCTCGATGGCGGTCACGACGTCACGCAGGTCGTTCTTGATGAGCACGATGCCGCCGGTCTCCATCGCCACGTCGGTCCCGGCGCCCATCGCGATACCGATGTCGGCCTTCGCGAGCGCGGGAGTGTCGTTG
>JANYLP010000049.1 GCA_025361445.1 Coriobacteriia bacterium | reverse complement strand
GGGCGACGCGCCCTCTCTTGCTGCCGCGCTCCGCAACGTCAGCGCCCGGTTCCTCGTCATCTCGTTCTCGAGCGACTGGCTCTTCCCGACGGCACGCTCCAAGGAGCTCGTCTCCGCGCTGCGCGAGAACGGGAACGAAGTCAGCTTCGCCGAGATCCCGAGCGCATACGGGCACGATGCGTTCCTGCTGGAGCCGGAAGCCCAGCACAAGCTCATCGCGCCATTCCTCAACAACGCGCTGCGCCATGCGCGCGCGGGCGAGGCACCCAGAGCCGTCACTCTCGCAAACGGGGCGGAGGTGGCCGTATGACGCCTCACGAGCTGCTTCGCGCGGATCAGAGGGTGGTCGCCGAGCTGGTGCCCCAGGGAGCCCGCGTCCTCGACCTCGGATGTGGCGACGGGGCGCTGCTCGCGCGCCTGCGTGAGGAGCGGGGCGCCATCGTCCGCGGCGTCGAGATCGACCTCGCGGACATCGCGAAGTGCGTCGAGCGCGACGTACCCGTGTACCAGGCCGACCTCGATGAAGGTCTCGCAGACGTCCCGGACGACTGCTTCGACGTCGTCATCCTCTCCCAGACGCTGCAGGTGGTGCGCCGTCCGCGGCTGGTGCTCTCGGAGATGCTCCGCGTGGGTAAGCGCAGCGTGGTGTCGTTCCCGAACTTCGGACACTGGCACGTGCGTGCGCACTTGGCGCTGCGCGGGCGCATGCCGGTCTCTGATGCGATCCCGTACTCCTGGTACGACACGCCCAACATCCACCACACGACGATAGCGGACTTCCGGGACTTCAGCGCCGACTGCGGGGCAGTCATCGAGCGCGAGATTGCGTTCGTCGGACGCGCGGACGGGACACTCCGCGTGGTCCGCACCCGGCCGAACCTGCTGGCCGATGAAGCCGTCTTCGTCCTGCGGCGCCGCTAGAGCGGCGACTGCCTCTCTAGCTTCCCGCGCAACAAAAGGAAGGGGCCGGAGGCTTGTCGCCTCCGGCCCCTTCCTTCACGCGCGATCCGAAGATCCGGATCGGTCTACTTGATGACGATCTTGCGGTAGGTGGAGCACGGGGCGAAGATCGCGTTACCGGCCCACTCGACCCGCACGTAGTAGGTGCCATGCGAACGCGTGGCGGTCTTCAGAGTGTAGGCCCACTTATCGCTGCTGCTGGTGTAGACAGTGCTCAACTTGCCCCAGCTGCCGCCCGCCTTGCGCAGCCAGACGGTGATGCGCGAACCCGTCATCATGCTGCTCGGCGACGCCTTGCCCGAGAAGACGATCGAATGGCCACGGGTTGAGGTGGTGAGGTCGGACGTGATCGACATGCTCGTCGGAACGATAGACCAGGCGAAGGTCGCCGAGATCGTACGGTTCGACGTGACGTTCGCGAACTTGTACTCAGTCACAGCGCCGACCGAGACGCCATCGACCAGGACGTCTGCCACGTGATAACCCGCGGCGGGCGAGATGGTGAAGGTGCCGGTCGAGGAGCCGTAGGCCACAGCGTCAGCGCCCGCGGGGGCGGTGATCGAACCGTGGCTACCGGCGGTAGCGGTGACGGAGAAGGTGTCGACCGCGAAGGTCGCCACGATGACGTGGGTTTCCTTCACATTCACGAGGGTGACCTTGCCGCCGATGAGCTCGACAGCACCGCCATCCACCGTGACGCTGACCAGATGATTGTGCGCATCCGCGGTGATCGTGTATGCCGCGTTGTTGCCATCAACCACGGCGGCGAGGCCCGTAATCGAGCCGCTGCCGACGACGGTCTTGGTGATGTTGAACGTGACGGGCGGAGCCACCGGGATCAGCGAGAAGGTCGCCGAGATCGTGTGGTTGCCGCTGGCGAAGACCAAGGTCTTCGACGGGGCGACGGATACCGACACGCCGTCGACGAGAACGGTCGCGACCTGGTAGCCAGCGTCCGGCGTGATGGCAACGGTCACAGGTGCGTTCACGGCGTACGTCTGCGCGCCGAGAACGGACAGGGTGCCGTTGGCGCCAGCCGAACCCGTGAGGGTCCAAGTCGTCGGTGCCGGGGGCACGTCAGCTGCGAAAGTCGCAGCGATCGTGTGCACTGCCGTCACGTTCGACACCGTGTAGGACGCGAGAGCGCCCTTGGCGACACCGTTGTCGGTCACGCTTACGACGTGATAGCCGGCCGCCGGGGTGATCGTGAATACGGCGTCAGAGCCGGAGTTCACGCTCGCCGGACCGGTGATCGTGCCGTTGTTCGGAGCCGTGATCGTCAGAGCGTAACTGTTGATCGCGAAAGTCGCTGAGATCGTGTGGTCGGCCAGCACGTTCGAGAACGTGTAGGAGCTGACCGCACCGACGGACACGCCATCGACCAGGACGTCAGCCACGTGGTAGCCGTCGTTCGGCGTGACCGTGAAGGTCTCGCTCGCGCCGACAGCCACCGAGTTGCTGCCCACCGGCGAGATTACACCGTTGGCACCAGAGCTAGAGCTGACGGTGTAGTCCGTCACGTAGGTGACGATGAGGTACTTCGAATCGGCCGGCAGGCCCGCAGCGTCCGTCGCATCGACCTTGATCAGGTTGTCGCCGACGACCAGCGGCATCGGCAGCTCGACACTCAGGTTGCTGCCGGAGACGGTGCCCAGGATCGGTTGGCCCCACGCGGTCATGAAGCTACCGGAGGCCAAGCCCGAGCCCGTTTCGGTCACAGGAACGATGAGCGTCGGATAGGCGCTGTATACGACCTGCGGCGTGAACTGGTTGATGACCGGCTTGGTCAGGTCCAGCTTGTAGGAGATCGACCGGGTCGGGCCGACCGTGCCGCTCGCGTCAGTGGCGTAGAAGGACAGCGTGTGGGTGCCTTCGTTGGCCGAGAGGACCGGAGTGTACGTGGTCCACGTGGACGCGGCGTCGTACTTGAAGAAGATGTTGCCGATCGGCAGGCTACCGTTGGTAGTCGCGGTGACGCTCGCCGTCGTGGCGACGGAGTACCAACCCGCAGGATTCGGCGTGCCACTGAGCGACAGCGAATCGATGATCGGCTGGCTCTGGTTCACGACGAACGTGGCCACCCTGGTAGCCTCCCGGTTACCCACAGCATCGATCGTGTAGTACTCGAGCGTGTGGGTGGCCTTTGACGAAGGCGTCTGGGCGGTGACGCCGGCAGCAACCGTGCCGGTCTCATCCCAACGCGAGTACGTGACCGCGCCTTCGATGGTGGTGTCGTTCACCACGAACGTGACGAGTGGAGCGGTCTTCCAAGAGCCAGCGGCTCCATCAGCGGCAGCCGGGTTCGTGGTGTATGTCGTGGTCGGGGTCGTCGTGTCACTCCAAGTGGAGACGAATACTACCGACGACGACTTGAGACCCGCATTGTCGACGGAGCGGTAGTAGAGGTCGAAGTGACCCTCGGTCGCCGTCGCCGTGGCTGCGAAGGACGGAACCTGGGTCCAGACCGTGACCGAGGTGGGTGCGCTGCCGTGCGGCAGGAACACGTACTCGATGCGGTTGACGCCCGAGGTCAGGTCGTCTGCGGCGAGCTTGAATGCCGGCAGGGTGGCCGTCGCGGCGTCGGAGACGTAGCCGTTCACGCCCGTCGCAGTGATCGTCGGCCTAGCGCTGTCGAAGTTGACCGTAACGGTCGCGTTCGCAGACTCGATGTTGCCGGCGAGATCAGAAGCGAAGAACACGAAGTTGTTCGTGCCCTGAATGTACGCCCCCGCAGGCAGCGCATAAGAGGCGCCTGCGTGCCCGACACCGTTGAGGGTCACCGTCGTGACGCCCGATCCCGCAACAGCAGGAACGTCGACGGCCGAGAGGGTCGCGTCTATCGAGATGTACCAGCCGTTATCCCCGTTCGGGGCCGCCGGAGCAATCGTGAACGTGCTGACCGGCTTGCTCCAGTCGCTCTTGAAGGCTGCGGTAACAGTAGTCACGTTGCCCGCAACGTCTACGCCGACTGCCTGAAGGACGTAGTCGCCCTCAGGAGCAGACAGTGTCGTGGTGGCAGCGGCCGACGGTGCCGAGAATGGCCCGGTCGGGGCGCCGCTCGCCGGATACCAGCGGTACTTGATGTTGAGCAGGCCACTTCCGCCGTCGATGGCGGTGATGGTCGCCGGGATCGACGAGGTCGCGGTATACGAGGAATTCGCACCAAGGATCGTCACGACAGGTCCCTGGGTGTCGGCCTTTGCCGACGCGGCGGCAGACCACGAAGTGGAGCCGTTGCCCGCCGTGTCGAACGCCTTCACGCGAACGTAGTAGGTGTTGCCGTGTACGCCCGTGATGTCCCACGCGGTCACACCAGCAGTGACATCCTGGGAGCCCGTGAGGACGCCGAAGCTGGTCTCTTCGGACCACTCGATCGTGTAGATGGAAACGCCCGAACCAGGAAGCGCGTCGGTTGCCGCAGCCCACGACGCGGAGATCTTGCCCGCGGGGCCAAGAACCAAGGTCGGAGTCGCGACGACGGACGGCGTCACGGAGTCGACCATGATGACGGCGGTGGCCACGGTCGAGGTGCGACCGGCCAGATCCATGGTCGACCAGGTCAGCAGGTTGCTGCCCTGGATCGCCTTGAAGACGACGGGGTCAGACGTGCTGTTCACGGACGCGAGAGCGTTCCAGTTGTACGACGTCAGCGCGACGCCCGAGCCGGCATCCGCCGGGTCGAGCGTGATCGTCGGCACCGTTGTGAACCAACCCGCCTTACCATTGACCTCTTCCGGCAGGGTCGCCAGGGTGATCGTCGGATTGGTCAGGTCGATCTTGAACGGATTGGACTGCCAGGCGCCGACGTTCCCTGCACCGTCGACAGCACGGTAGGACAGGGTCTGAGTGGCCTCAGCCAACTTGACGGCGTTGAAGCCGGCAGCGGAGAACTGACCCACTGTGCCCGCCGGCACCGCGACAGAGGTCACTCCCGAGTCCTTGCTCGCGTAGTACATCGAGATACCGGACGGATCCTGCGCGGTGATGGTGTATGTCGGGAGTACGGAGTACCAGCCCGCACCGTTCGGTGCTGCGGGGTTGGCCACCAGCACCGCAGTGGGTGCTGTCTGGTCAGTAGGTACGACCGGATTCGAGGACGTCGGTGCGACCGGCTCCTCCAAGGCGTTGATAGCCGTGATCCGGAAGACGTACGTCGACCCGTTGACGAGACCCGGGTCGGTGACCGTCACATTGGTCAGGACCGTTGTGGTCGCATCGGTGTAGGTGAGCCCACCCTGCACCTTGAACTGGACGAGGTACGACGTGGTGCCGATTCCCCCGCTGCCGACCCAAGTCACGTTGACTTGGTTGCCGACTTTGGTATCGGTCGCCGTGACGCTCGCGGGCGGTGTCAGTACGGCGAATGCCGCTGCGACACCGAGCGCGATCACGAGCACCATACTCACGACGAGTACGGCCGTGGTCTTCGACCATCGAATCTCGCGAGACAAATTCACGTGCTTCACTCCCCTCTTGCAGTGACCACGCACGAGCGTGCGCGGTGGTACTAATGTCGGTCGAACGCCGCATTCGCTCTAACGGACGAACGACCACCTCCCGGTCTCGAAATCTGCGGAGACACGGAAGGACCCCCCCCCGCCACTCCCCAACAAGCCTGCCCCGAGGGAGCACGCTGTATTCATAGTACCGCGCCAAATCCTGAGCACAACCCCTTGACGACCGTCATATGCCTCATGAGGTCGACTCATCTCATGGCTTATCCAGTGCGGCGTATGGTATTTGCTGACTCCGCGGTGGTGGGTGACGCCCGATCGACAAGGAAAGGGGCCCCGGCGACGGGGCCCCTCGAGAGCGTTGCGATCCTTCCCGCTGCTCGCCCTACTCGTCCTCTTCGAACTCCTCGCTGACGAGCTCCTCGGCCTCGAGGTCGCGCTCGTCCATGCCCGGCGGCACCGTGTCATCTGCTACCAGGACCTGCTGCCCCTCGGGCACCTTCTTCTTCTTCTTGTTGGCGGTCACCCGAGCGAGCGCGCTGACGCAATCGGTCGCCGCGACGTTCATGACCTTCACGCCCTGCGTCGAGCGACCGAGCTTCGAAATGTCTTCGGCCTTGACACGGATGACGACGCCCTCCTGCGAGATGAGCATGAGCTCGTGCTGCGGGAGAACGATCTTCATCCCGGCCAGGCGCCCCTTCTTCTCGGTCACCTGGATCGTCTTGACGCCCATGCCGCCGCGGTTCTGCTCCGGGTAGTCCGAGACCGAGGTGCGCTTGCCATAGCCGTTCTCGGTGACGACGAACAACTCCGCGTCGTCGGGCGCGATCTCCATGCCGAGAACGTGGTCGTCGCCTGCCTTCACGTTCATGCCCCGGACGCCCATGGTGTCCCGGCCCATCGGCCGCGCCTGCTGCTCGTCCCACTTGATGGCCTTGCCTGAGGCCGAGACCATCATGACCTTCATGCCGTCCTTCACGCGTCGGACCGAGATCAGCTCATCCTTGGCCTTGAGCGCGATGGCGATGATGCCGTCACGACGCGACCGGTCGTACGCCTGAAGAGCGGTCTTCTTGACCATGCCGTCGCGGGTGGCGAACAGCAGGAAGTCGTCGGCGGAGAAGTCGCGCGTCGTGATGGCCGCGGCGATCTTCTCGTCCTGCTCGAACGGCAGAAGGTTCACGGCGGCGGTCCCGCGAGCGTGCCGGCTGCCGACCGGGAGTTCGTGCACCTTCATCCGGTAGACCTTGCCCTTGGTCGAGAAGAACAACACGTAGTCGTGCGTGGACGAGATGAACAAGTTCTCGACGAAGTCGTTCTCCTTGAGGTTCACGCCGGCGATGCCCTTGCCACCGCGCTTCTGCTGGCGGTAGGTCGCGACCGGAAGGCGCTTCACGTAGCCGGCCTTCGTGATCGTGACGACCATGTCCTCTTCGGCGATGAGGTCTTCGACGTCGAGGTCGTGCGCGGTCGAGGCCAGTTCGGTGCGGCGCGGGTCAGCGAACTTGTCGCGGATCTCGATCATCTCTTCCTTGATGACCTGCAGCACGAGGCTCTCGTCGGCGAGAAGCTTGAGGAACCAGGCGATCTTCTCGCGCAGCTCCGCGAGCTCCTCCTCGATCTTGTGGCGCTCGAGTCCGGTCAGGCGGCGGAGGCGCATCTCGAGGATGGCGTCCGTCTGGATCTCGGTCAGTGCGAAGGCGGCCATCAGGCCGGCCTTTGCCTCAACATCGTCCGCCGATGCGCGGATGATGCGGATGACCTCGTCGATGTTGTCGAGCGCGATGACGTAGCCCTCGAGAAGATGAGCCTTCTCCTGTGCTTTGCGCAGGTCGTACTTCGTCCGGCGGACGATGATCTCTTCCTGATGCGCGATGTAGTAGGACAGCATCTGCTTGAGAGTCAGCGTGCGCGGCACTCCATCGACGAGCGCGAGCATGATCACGCCGAAGCCGGTCTCGAGCGGCGTGTGCTTGAAGATCTTGTTCATGACGACCTGCGGGATGCACGCCTGCTTGAGCTCGATGACGACGCGCATGCCCTTGCGATCGGACTCGTCACGCAGGTCCGAGATCTCGGTCAGCTTCTTCTCGCGCACGAGTTCGGCGATCTTCGAGACGAGGCGTGATTTGTTCACCATGTACGGGATCTCGGTGATGATGATCCGCATGCGCCCGGTGGACGTCTGCTCGATGTGCGCCTTGCCGCGCACCTTGAGAGAACCGCGGCCGGTCATGTATGCGTCGACGATCCCCTCGCGGCCCATGATCGCGCCGCCGGTGGGGAAGTCCGGCCCCTTGATGACGGTCATCAGGTCTTCGATCGAGGCGTCCGGGTTGTCGATCAGCATGATCGTGCCGTCGATGACCTCGCCGAGGTTGTGCGGCGGGATGTTGGTGGCCATACCGACGGCGATGCCCGAGCTGCCGTTCACGAGTAGGTTCGGGTAACGGGCCGGGAGCACGCTCGGCTCGGTGGTGGACTCGTCGTAGTTCGGGATCATGTCGACTGTCTCTTTGTCGAGATCCCGCAGCAGTTCCATCGCCGGCTTGCCCAGGCGGGACTCCGTGTAGCGATAGGCGGCCGCGGAGTCGCCGTCGACCGAACCGAAGTTGCCGTGGCCATCCACGAGAGGCAGACGCATCGAGAAGTCCTGCGTCATGCGGACCATCGTGTCGTACACGGCAGTGTCGCCGTGGGGATGGTACTTGCCGAGCACTTCACCGACGGTGGTCGCAGACTTGCGGTACGCGCGACCGGGCGACAGCCCCATGTCGTTCATCGCGTACAGGATGCGCCGGTGGACCGGCTTGAGGCCGTCGCGCACGTCCGGGAGGGCACGCGCCACGATGACCGACATCGAGTACTCGAGGAACGAATCCTTGAGTTCTCTCTCGATATCGATCGGGACTATCTTGTCGTGCTGCTCGTCCGGCACCTATCGACGTCCTCTCGAACGATTCGTCCTGACCCACATCCATATCGCCATACCCACGAAACACAGACCGAAGATCACGAGCACGGCGCTACCGACGACATTCGCGAACTTGGCTTCTGCCCCGCGCACGGAGAGCAACCCTGCAACGGCCATCGCTCCTCCAAGAAGGAACGTCACTCCCGAGGCGACCCAGCCGACCCACACGGTGGCGGTCCCGTCGCTGGTCTCCTCGGCCTGCAGCTTCGTGAGCATCGCTTCGACCGCCCGCTCGTCCACGGTAACGGCGCCCTGTCGAGCGCTGCCTGCGCCATCCACTGCATCGACTGAAGGCACTGCCGCCTCGGCAGCTCGAACAGGCTCTTCCGCCCACGGGTCAGCGGGCTTCGGCGGCTCCACGATCACGGCATCCTTCGCCGCTGCCGCAGCAAGCGCCGCGGCCACCGCCTGCTCCTCCGCACGCCGTGCCGCGAGAGCGTCGAATGCTTCGCGCTCCCAGGGGGGTGGCTCGAACGTGCCCTTCGACCGTGTCCCGTTGTCGCTCATGCTGCCCTAGACCCCGCCCTCTCGCCGGTGCCCGCGTCAGATATCGAGGAACCTCACGTCGCGTGCGCGCCTCTGGATGAACTCCTTACGCGGTTCGACCTCCGAACCCATGAGGTTGCTGAAGGCCTCTTCTGCCGCCAGCGCGTCATCGATGGTGACCTGCAACAGCGTCCGCCTCGTGGGGTCCATCGTCGTATCCCACAACTGCTCGGGGTTCATCTCGCCGAGACCCTTGTAGCGCTGGATGCCGTATTTGGTGGTCTCCGGGAGCTTGGCGAGTTCCTGCTGCAGCTCGATATCGCTGTACGCGTACTTCACGGTCTTGCCGTGGGAGATCTTGAACAACGGGGGCTGTGCGATGTAGACGTATCCCGCCTCGATCATCTCCCGCATGTAGCGGTAGAAGAGCGTGAGGATGAGGCAACGGATGTGCGATCCGTCGACATCGGCGTCGGTCATAATGATCACCTTGTGGTACCGGGCGGCGGAGAGGTCGAATTCCTCGGCGACGCTCGTCCCGAACGCGGTGATCATGTTCTGGATCTCCTCGCTGGCCAGCGCGCGGTTCAGCCCGGCGCGCTCGACATTGAGGATCTTGCCGCGCAGCGGCAGGATCGCCTGGAAGGAGCGGTCGCGCGCCTGCTTGGCCGAGCCGCCTGCGGAGTCTCCCTCAACGAGGTAGATCTCCGAGAAGGCCGCATCCTTGATGGAGCAGTCGGCGAGCTTCCCGGGAAGCGTCGAGGACTCGAGAAGACCCTTGCGGCGCGTGAGTTCGCGCGCCTTGCGGGCCGCTGCGCGCGCCTTGGCCGCCTGCGCCGACTTGCTGACGATCGCGCGCGCAGGCTTGGGGTGCTCCTCGAGATACTCGGCGAGCCCCTGTGTGACGATCTGCTGCACGAAGCCACGGAATTCGGTGTTGCCGAGCTTGGTCTTCGTCTGGCCCTCGAACTGTGGATCACTAAGCTTCACAGAGATGACCGCGACGAGACCTTCGCGGATGTCCTCGCCGGAGAGGTTCTCGTCCTTCTCCTTCAGGATCCCGTTGCGCCGCGAGTAGTCGTTGATGGTGCGCGTCAGGGCGTTCTTGAACCCGTCGAGATGGGTCCCACCCTCATGCGTGTTGATGTTGTTGGCGAAGGCGAGCACCGTCTCGGAGTAGCCGGTGTTCCACTGCATCGAGACCTCGACAGAACCCTCTTCACCGGTCTGCTCGAAGTAGATCGGCTTCGAGTTGATCGTCTCCTTGGAGCCGATCAGGTACTTCACAAAGTCATTGATGCCGCCCTCGTAACGGAACTCATCCTTACGCGGTTCGAGCTCACGCTCGTCGGTCAGCGTGATGCGGATGTTCTTGTTCAGGAATGCCGTCTCGCGCAGATGAGAAGCAAGGGTGTCGTAGTCGTAATTGGTCGTCTCGAGAATAGTACCGTCCGCCCAGAAGGTAACAGCGGTTCCGGTGGTCTTCGTGGAGCCACCCATCTTCAGCGGCGCGACCGGCTTGCCGTGGTCGTATGACTGGGTGTAGATCTTGCCGCCGAGTTTGACCTCGACATCGAGCCTGGTCGACAGGGCGTTGACGACGGATACGCCGACTCCGTGCAATCCTCCGGAGACCTTGTAGCCCTCGCCGCCGAACTTGCCACCGGCGTGCAGGATCGTCAGGACGACTTCGACCGCGGGCTTCTTGTACTTCGGCACATTGTCGACCGGGATGCCGCGCCCGTTGTCGGTGACGGTGACGGACCCGTCGTTGTGGATGACCACGTCGATACGGTTGCAGTAGCCGGCAAGCGCCTCGTCGACGGAGTTGTCGACGACCTCGTACACAAGATGATGTAGGCCCTTCGGCCCGGTGGAGCCGATGTACATGCTGGGTCGCTTACGGACCGCTTCGAGACCTTCGAGTACCTGGATGTCCTTGCCTGAGTACGATCCCGGCTTCTGAGCCACCCGCGCATGCTCCTTCGTCAGTATGGGTCCCACCGCTTCGCTCGCACGCGCACGCACGCGCGCGCGAGAGCCGGTGCCGTCGGGGTGCCGAGAGGGGACACTTCTCAGTCTACCAGAAGCCCTCTACCGTTGCGCGGGTGGCTTGGTGCCTCTCGCGCGCTGTACGCCCCGCTCCGCCGCGTTTCGGGCCTCGATACCCTTGCGCCACTCAAGTTGGGCTATCGCGGCCGCAATGACCGCCTTCTGGAGTTCGACGTCATGGATACCAGCCGCCATCATCTGGAGTTGCTGGCGTTCATGCTCCGTCGCCTTGCGCGTTTCGACCGCGGGCTCTGCGGAAGCACCGGTGGCGTCCATGTCCTCGGCGTCGTGCTCTTTGTCCTGCGAGACCTTCCTCGACACAGTGAATCGCAGGGATGTGACCGTGTCCTTACCGGCGCCTTCCTGGATGGCCGCCAGATAGTGCGCGCTCATTATCGTGAGGTCGGTGGCCCACGCGTGGGAGTCGACGAATACGACGAGCTCGCCGTCGCGTAGCGCGAATCCGCGGGCGTGTGAGTAGACCTCGGGTCCGGCGACCGTTCTCCATAGGCGGATGATGTCCGCCCGGGCCCGGCCTTCCCCGCTGCGGTCAAGGCCGTCGAGCAGTCCGCGAGCCATACCGGTCACGCTCGCTTCGCCCATGCGTCTCATCGGACCGACCTCTCGATGGGCACGATCACGGCGCGCTCAAGTGTTTGGTCTGTGAAGTAGGCCGTCGTGGTCGTGGTCACAACGGTCTGGATCTCGCCGGAGATCACTGTGGAGAGTGCCTCGCGTCGCTCGGCGTCGAGCTCGGACATGACGTCATCGAGCAGAAGGATGGGTTTGCGGCGAAGCACCTCTTCGACCATCTCGACCTCAGCGAGCTTCCACGCCAGAGCGATCGTGCGTTGCTGCCCTTGCGATCCAAACGTTCGGGCATCCCTTCCGTCGACAAGCAGTGTGATGTCGTCACGATGGGGGCCGACGAGCGTCGTGACACGACGGCGCTCTTCGGTGTGACGCGCTTTCAACTGCTCACGCATCGCGACGGCGACCTGGGGTTGCTCGAGCTCCGAACAGGACCCGAGGCCACACCTGTCGGCGTATG
The DNA here is from genome assembly GCA_025361445.1 of Coriobacteriia bacterium. Classification (GTDB taxonomy): domain Bacteria; phylum Actinomycetota; class Coriobacteriia; order Anaerosomatales; family PALSA-660; genus PALSA-660. The sequence goes on along the minus strand of JANYLP010000049.1, from coordinate 25,941 downwards.
AGTAGGTGAGGACCTCCCCGCCCGTCATCTCCGAGTAGCGCCTGGATGCATGTGCCATCGTCCTGTCGAGCAGACCCAACCGATGCACGACGAGTCGCGATCCGAGCGATACGACCTGGTCGTCCCACGCGTCGAATGAGGCATCCGACGCCCCATCCCGCAAGAGTGTGTTGCGCTGTTTCACGACCCGCGCATAGTCGCGCCTGAGCGAGCCGTATGTCGGGGAGATCTGGTCCCCGAGGTCGTCGATGGCCGACCGGCGGCGTTCGGCAGGTCCCTTCACCATCGCGAGATCGTCCGGGGTGAACACGACAGATGGAAGCAGTCCGGCTACTTCAGAGTGACGATGGCGCGGCTGCCCGTTCACGAGATAGGAACGCCTGCCGCCCTCTTCGACCCGCATCTCGGTCTCGAGAAGGCGCGTGCCCTCTTCTGCTCGCAGTGTGATTTTGGCCTGCGTTTTTCCTGACCTGATGAGGTCAGTGAACTCCGGCCGCCGGAACGATCGTGCCGCGGTGACGAGCTGGATACCTTCGATGATGTTCGTCTTGCCAGCGGCGTTCGGGCCCACGAGGACCGTCATGCCCGCCGCGGGTTCGAGTACGAACCTCTCGTAGCTGCGAAAGTCTGTGAGTTCCAGCCGGGTGATCCGCACGGCTTCCCGTCCCGCCCGGGGACCCTAGGGCCGCACCGGCATGATGAGGTACGTGTACTCGCCGTCACCCTTGGCCGAGAAGACACCGGGTTTGAGCGGACTTGTCGCCAGGAACGCTAGTTTCTCGTCGTCGGAGGATGATGCCGCGGCGGTGAGGAAGGCGTGGTTGAACGCGATCTCCAACGGCTCGCCACTCGTCTCGACCATGAGATCCTCCGACGCGTCACCGACGTCTTGTGTCATCGCGGTGAGCGTCAGTGTGCTGTCTGCGATCTTCATCCTGATCGGAGCGTTCTGCTGGGCGAGGATCGACACGCGCTTGACCGCTTCGAGCAGCTCCTGACGATCCACGCTCATGTGGGTCGTTCCCTCCGCCGGAACGAGCTGGCGGTAGTTCGGGAAGGTGCCTTCGATGCGCCGCGTCACGTAGGTCGTCTCGCCTGCGATGAATACGATCTGGTTGGCACTCAGCCCCATGGTCATGAATTCAGCCGATCCCGCCACTTTCGGAACTTCCTCGAGGGCTTTGGCGGGGATCACGACTTCGATCCTCTCCGGAGCGGTTGCCGGGAGCTTGGATGACTTGATCGCCAGCCGATACGAGTCGGTGGCCACCATCCGGATGTCGTCGCCTTCGATGACGAGCAGTATCCCCGTGAAGATGGGTCGAGCCTCGTCACGGCTCACAGCGCGGGCGACCTGCCTGACCATCGCCCCGATCTGCTGTACTGAGACCGTGGTCGTTGTGTCCGGTTCGACTTCCGGGAAGCGCGGGAAGTCATCGGAGGGGAGGGTTCTGAGTTCGAACGAGATGGTGCCTGCCTTCTCTGAACGGCAGGAGATGGTGACCCTGTCGAATGAAGTGGTCTCGATCTTGATGGCCACGTCCGGCATATTGCGCACGACGTCAGCAAGCAGGCGTCCGGGGAGAACAGCAGCGCCTTTCTCCTCTACGTCAGCCGCAACAGACGAACGGATGGAGATCTCGAGGTCTGTCGCTTGCAGGACGATCACTCCATCAGCTGCGTTCACCAGCACACCGGAGATGATCGGCAGGGTCGTCCTTGAAGACAACGCCTTCGTGACGACACTCAGTGACTCCAGCAGAGCGCCCTTGGCGATCGTGAATCTCATCGACTTCCTCTTCCCCTGTACGGCTCTTACGGTCTTTCTCTTCTTCAATCAGTATTCGTATCCGTCGTGCTGTGACTTCTGTGTAAAACCCCTATCAGTCCAGCCCGGGCGGTGTGTCCGTCGAGGGACCGGGGTGTGGATGGAAATGTGGAAACTGTTGAGCTTTGTGGGAGCAGGCGGATCCACCCACAACACCGACCGAGCCACCCACAGGCTCCCCACAGGCAACACACACACTATTCCACAGGCCTGACGCTCGCTCGAGGACTTGCATCTCAGCTCTTCTGTCGGATCGCCGTGGTGAGTGTCTGCACATCGTTGAGTATCTCGCGCTTCTCCCCCAGAAGTTTCGTGATCTTGGAGTTAGCGTGAATGACGGTGGTGTGGTCCTTGCCGCCGAACTCGGCGCCGATCCGCGGGAGTGACAGCTCCGTCAGCTCCCTGGACAGATACATGGCTATCTGGCGGGGTAGGACGATGTTCTGGGACCGCTTGTTGCCGAGCAGGTCGTCCTTGGAGAGGTTGAAGTAGCGACAGACCTCGTTCTGGATCGTCTGTATAGATATCTGTCGGACTGTGCGCTCCGGGAACATCCCCTTCAATACATCGCGGGCGTCTTCAATGGTTATGCGCTTCACGGGACGGAGGGCCGCGAAGGCACGGACCCGCAGAAGCGCCCCCTCGAGTTCACGCACATTGCCGGATGCGCGCTCTGCGATGAGCGTCAGGACTTCCTCTGGAACAGGGATCCCCGGCTCGGCCTCCACCTTCTTCTTGAGGATCGCGACGCGGGTCTCCAGCTCGGGTGGGTTGATATCCGCCATCATCCCCTGATTGAAGCGGCTGATCAGGCGTTCGTTCAGCGTCTCGAGTTCGTAGGGGGGTCGGTCTGATGTGAGTACGATCTGTTTGTGGTTGTCGTGGAGGAATTTGAATGTACGGAAGAACTCCTCCTGTGTCTCCTTCTTCGCGATAAGCCCCTGGATGTCGTCGACCAACAGCACGTCGTTCTCGCGATAGCGCTTCCTGAACGACTCCATACTCTTCGACCGTATCGAGTCGGTGAAGTCATCGACCATGTGGTGAGCGTCGATGTAGCGGATCCGCAGGTGTGGATAGTAGGTCGAGATGTAATGGCCGATGGCTTGGAGCAGGTGGGTCTTGCCGAGCCCCGAGCCTCCGTAGATGAACAGCGGGTTGTACTTGTAGGCGGGAGTCTCGGCGACAGCCAGCGCGCACGCGTAGGCCAACTGGTTCGAATCCCCAGGCACAAAGCGGTCGAAGGTGTAGCGCGAACGCAGGCCGGACATCTCGTGCGCGCCGCGTGTTGGCTCAGCGTCGGAGTGCTGGTCAGGCTGGATGACCACGGGTGTCTCATGGATCTCCAGCACGTCGTCGTTCCGCGCCGGCTCGACGTCCTTCGTCAGCGGCTTGACTGACGGGTCTTCCGGTGCCCGGATGACGAAGCGTACGCCGATCTGCTCACCGGAGACTTCCGAGAGGGCGGCTGCGAGAAGGCCCGAGTAGCGGTTACGAAGCCAATCGCGGCCCCAGGCATTCGGTACAGCGACGATGACGTCCGAGCCGACCATGCCGAGCGGCTCAGCCACGGCGAACCACGTCTTGAACACAAGCTCACTCAGTTCGCCTTTGACGACGGCGAGCGCCTGCTCCCATAGCTCGGCGACCGCGCCCTCGGGCGCGACGGACGCGATCTCTTCGACCTGCTGCATGAAGCGGTCCTCCCCCATACTTATCCGAACACCCGCTCAAGACACGCAATGCCGTGATCGGTGAGTGTGCGCTTTCCTGTCTGATCTCCGACGATGAGCCCCGCGTCCTCAAGAAAGGCGAGGTCGCGGTGCGCGGTGGCCAGTCCCACATCCAGTTCACGCGACAGGGCGGATGGCCCCACGGCGCCCTGTTCGAGGATGATCGACAACGTGTGCTTCTGCCGGTCCGACAGACGTGGGACGTCGATCGTCGGTATCGGATCCTCGTGGATGTCCGGCGCGGCGGCCCTCAGTGTCACGACCGTGCCTGATCCGAGGTTGTCATCTATCTCTATGGTCCCCCCAGCGAACGCAAGGGTCTCCCGAACGATCGGCAGTCCCGACCCGACGCCGCGGATGATCCGCTTCATCCCGGCGGTCGCAGTCGAGAAGCCGGGGAGGAAGACCTTCTCTTTGTCGGGAATCCCCGGGCCCTGATCCGCGAAGCGGATCGTGGCCCCGTTATCAAGGATCGTGACTACGACTTCGCGGAATCCGGCATGGATCAGGTTCTCTGACACCTCACGGATGATCGTGAAAGGGATCGAACCGCCGCGCTCGTACGCCAGGTTGTAGGTGCGTGAAGCAAGCTGCTCGATGGCGGCTGCAAGGTCGTCCGCGAGCAGCTCCTCTACGCGCGGCGCCGCGATCAGCCCGTCATAGACGGCGATACGCGCTCCCGCCTGGCGGCCGGGAGCCGAGGCTGCTTCGCCGAGAGATGTGATCTCGACCATGCCGGCGCGCTCGTCTTCGACTTCAAAGAACCGTTTCACACACACCCCCTCGCGTCTCTCCCCGGTGGAACACTGCAAGACTCCATCCACAACCCAACCAAACATCCGGCTTTACAAAACCCCTGCTCAAGGGCGTATCCACAATCAAGCCGGCTCCTTACTGAGAGGCTCATGAGAGCCACTGACCAGCGGATTTCCGCGTCTGTCCACAGACCTTTCCACACCTGTGGACAACAATGCCGTTCACGCACTACCCGGCGAAGCCGAAACGCTAGGTAAGGGGTGTAGCGCACCCATCACGGGCTTTCCGAGACCGTTCCACAAGGCCCGATTGTGGATAAGGGACGACGATGCCCCCGTCGCAGCCGGAACGCTGTGGATAACTTCCCGGGAGTGACGAGGGCGCTCAAGGTGTCCGATCAAGAGCATGCCTTCTGAGCAGGGGTTTTCAAGGTTCTGAGCGCCGCACTCCGAGCCCGCGCGGTGCCGCCGATTCTAGCAGAGGGGCCTGTGGTCAACAATCACGCCACGCGGGTTTTCCACAGGGTGAACGCGCCTGTATCCTGCGTTTTCCACACTATCCACAATTTCCGGGGCAATAGTGACGCGGCCTTCGGAAAGGCATTGATAGGGTATGAAGCGCGCTGCCGTGTGGAGCCTGACCGTCATAAGGGGCCGAGAGGGGCAGGCCCTGGGTCCGATCGGCGCCCTGCTCGTTGACACCAAAGATGAGCCGAGGATACAATCGTGCGGCTTTGCGCCCGGGTGGCGCTGTCGGCGCACCGCCGAATCCTCCCCCGCGCCTGATCGTACCGACATCCGACCTTCCCGCAAGGGATGGAGTGAACACTATGAGCAAGCGTACATTTCAGCCGAACAACCGCAGGCGTGCGAAGACCCACGGGTTCCGTGCCCGTATGGCGACCCCCGGTGGCCGCGCGGTCATCGCTGCCCGTCGTCGCAAGGGCCGCAAGGTCCTGAGCGCCTGAGAGCCGACGGCCCGACGTGGCCGTCTGTGATCGGGTGTGCTCGATGCGCACACTGAAGGCTCCGAGCGAGATCGACGCGCTGTTCAAGTCAGGCCGGCGCGGCAGTACCGACCTCGTCCTCGTACTCAGCATACGGACTCCTGAACGACGCGGCCCTCTGGGTCGCGTCGTCTTCGTCGCGGGGAAGAAGCTCGGTGGTGCCGTCGTCCGCAACCGATGCAAACGCGTCCTTCGCGAGGCGGTTCGACGCTGCGACGGGCCGTGGGACACCTTCGACGTAGCGATCGTGGCTCGAGCGGCCACAGCGACGGCAGCTCCTGAAGCTCTCGACCGGGCGCTCAAGGCCGCGCTCAAAGCGGGCGGGGTGTCGTAGATGAGCGGTGTTCGCGCTGACCGGCCAAGACCCATGGTGAGCCTGGTGTCATCGCTGATCCGTGCATATCAGCGATATATCTCTTCGGGCCTGCCGCGGTCGTGTCGATTTCACCCGACCTGCTCCTCGTATGCGCTAACATCTGTCGAGCGGTTCGGTGTCCTTCGCGGAGGATGGCTGGCCGTCAAGCGCATCGCGCGCTGCAACCCGTGGAACACCGGGGGATTCGACCCCGTACCGGAGGCGCTCCGGAAGCACTGATGGCCGAGCCGTCCGCGGCTCGATAAGGGCCGCTCATGCGGCCCATAGAGGAGGTACCGGACACGTGGGAGAACTCTGGCAAGGCCTGCTCAACCTGATCTTCTCGCTGCTCCTCTTCTTCTATGGAGTTGTGCACGACTGGGGCTTCGCGATCATCCTGCTGACCATCGTCTTCCGCATCATCACCTTCCCGCTCGTGTGGAAGCAGACGAAGTCGATGATCGAGATGCAGAAGATCCAGCCCAAGATCAAGGCGCTGCAGGACAAGTACAAGAACAACAAGGAGAAGCAGCAAGAAGAGCTGATGAAGTTCTACAAGGAGAACAAGGTGAACCCGTTCGGCGGGTGCCTGCCACTCCTGCTGCAGATGCCACTGCTGTTCGCGCTCTTCTCAGTGCTCAGGGACCTGCTTCCGCAGCACATCGCGAAGCTCGAGCCGGTGGCGCAGGCGGCCGCCAAGCAGTGGTGGGTAATAATTCCAGATATTACCAAGACGCCGAGTGAGGTCTACGGTATCGTCTCCACTGCGGCAACCAAGACGGCGGACGCCGTAGCCGGCGTCGCCAGCACCGTCGCCACGTCGTCGATCGTCCCGGGCGCTGGCGGCATGATGAACGGAGTGTTGGCCGCTCTTCCGTACGTCATCATGGTGGCTCTCTTTGCCCTCAGCACCTGGTTGCCCCAGTACCTGCTCACCAAGGACCCGACCCAGCGCAAGACCGCCGGGTACATGTCGATCATGATGATCTGGTTCGGCTTCATCTCTCCGGCTGGGGTACTCATCTACTGGGTGACGTCGAGCGCGTGGCAGATCGGACAGCAGGTCCTGACCCAGCGGTACCTCGCCTCCAAAGAAGGGGCTGACGCATAGATGCGCACAGAGACTACGAAGGAAGCACCTTCCATAGAAGAAGCAGTCGACGCAGCCCTCGAGGAGCTCGGCGTTCAGGCTGACGCCGCCGAGTTCGAGGTGATAGAGGCCCCGACCCGTGGTGTGTTCGGTTCGGGCAAGCCGGCCGTTGTCAGGGTCTGGCTGAAGCCGGACGTGGCGGCGGCCATTGAGGCGGGCGAGAATTCCGAAGAAGACCTGGAAGAGGAGCCGCTGCCGGTTGAGCTTCGCGTGGAGCAGGAGTCCCCCGAGCTCTCGGAGGAGGACCTGGACAAGGTCGCCGATACCGCGGTAGCTGTCATCCAGCAGATACTGGCCGGCTTCGGGATCGAGGCGGCCATCGATGAGTACGAAGGTGACGACGGGGAGATCATCCTCGACATCGTCGGAGGAGACCTCGCCCTCCTCATCGGGCGGCACGGTAAGACGCTCGATTCCGTTCAGACTTTGGTTGGAGCCGCGACAAGCCGCCAGCTCGGCTTCAGGTATCCGATCGTCGTTGACGTAGAGGGCTACCGCAGTCGGCGGCGCGAGAAGGTTGAGGACATGGCCAAGCGGACCGCTGACCGTGCGGTCCGGCAGGGACGCCCTGTCAAGCTGCGTCCCATGACCAGCTACGAGCGCAGGCTCGTACACATGGCCCTGCGTGAAGACAGGCGCGTCGTGACCGCCAGTGAGGGCGAAGATCCGGCCCGCTCGGTGGTTGTGTCGCCGAAGTAGGCGTTACGAGACTAGTTCTTCAGTCAGGGGACCCGTCAGCGGGTCCCCTGTTTCATTGCCGGAGATGTTTCACGTGAAACATTCCGTTTTCAGGGACTGCAGTGTTTCACGTGAAACATCGCAGGCCATCCGGTCACGGAGAACCGATCTGAGCCCGGTCCGATCTCCGCAAGGTGCGGGTCGGAAAGTTGCGGTATCCTCCGGGTATGGAGACCTACACAAGTGCCATTCAGGCAGGGGTGGACGCCCTCGGGCTCGTCCTCAGCAGCGCTCAGGCGGGCGCTCTGAGTGCGCACCTGCAGGCAGTGCTTGAGACCAATGAGTCAATGAACCTGACATCGATTCACCCTCAGGACGCGGTCAGGCTGCACGTCTTGGACAGTCTGACTGCAGGCCCGGCGTTGGAGCTGGCCCCTCCCGGCCCTTTCGCCGACATCGGGAGCGGGGCGGGCTTCCCCGGGATACCGCTGGCAGTACTCAGCGGTCGCCCGGTGGCACTCGTCGAGTCGGTCAAGAAGAAGGCAGCCTTCCTTGAGCGCGAAGCGACGGAGCTGCGCCTGGAAGCCACGGTCCACCCAATCAGGGCGGAGGAGCTGGCGGTCGAGATGCCGGGGGGCTTCGCGGCGGTGACCGCCCGCGCGCTCTCGAGTCTGCCCTCTCTGGTTGAGCTCGCGTCTCCCCTGCTCCGTCTCGGTGGTCTGCTCCTCTGTATGAAGGGGCGAGTCGACGACGAGGAGCTCATGCGCGGCGATCGAGTGGCGGCACTCTGTGGGATGCGACGAACTTCGACCCGCCGCGTGTCTGTACCGGGAGCGGAAGTCGAGCGAAGCATCGTCATCTACGAGAAGCTCTCTCAGTCGCAGGTCAGATTGCCGCGGCGCCCGGGTATGGCGCAGCGTCAGCCGCTGGCATAGGGGTCGCATCTGCGCGGATCCATCGTATACTGCGTGGGATGTCTTCGGATCGGGAGGAAGCGGATGTCAGGCTCAGGCGGGAGACCGAAGCGCGTTCTGGCTGTTGTGAACCAGAAGGGCGGGGTCGGCAAGAGCACTACGGCCGTGAACTTGGCGGCTGCGCTCGGCGACCTTGGGGAACGGATCCTGCTGGTCGACCTGGACCCACAGGGGAATGCAACCTCAGGCTTCGGGCTGAACAAGAACCAGCGCGATCTCTGTATGTACGACGCCCTCCTTGGCGACACGCCGATAGAGGCGATCATCGAGCCGACTCAAGTTGAGAACGTCTTCGTTGCCCCGGCGACCATCCAGTTGGCAGGGGCCGAGATCGAGTTGGTCTCTGCGATGAGTCGCGAGGGCCGTCTCCGCGTGGTTCTGCAGCCGGTGCTGGCGGACTTCGACTTCGTGATCATTGACTGCCCCCCGTCGTTGGGTCTGCTCACGATCAACGCTCTCACCGTCGCGAACGGGCTTGTCGTCCCCGTACAGTGCGAGTACTACGCACTTGAGGGCCTGAGCAAGCTCCTCGACAGCGTGCGTCTCGTGAAGACTCACCTGAATCCCACGTTGGACATCTTCGGCGCCGTCATGACGATGTTCGACTCTCGAACGCGGCTCTCGCAGCAGGTCGTCGACGAAGTACGTGACTTCTTCGAGGACCGTGTGTTCGATACCCTCATTCCCCGGACGGTCCGTATCGCCGAGGCCCCGAGCCACGGCAAGCCCGTAACCGTGTACGATCCGTCCGGGCGCGGCGCGGACGCCTACCGCCGTCTGGCTAAGGAGGTGCTCGACCGTGTCTGAGCAAAGACGTGGACTCGGCCGTGGTTTGGCCGCGCTGATCCCCGGCGGCGGCAGCAGCGCACCCGACGAGACGCACGAGCTTCCCACCGCAGCGATCTCCCCCAATCCAAACCAGCCGCGCACCGTGATCGCCCAGGAGGCGATCGACGAGCTTGCAGACTCGATCGGCAAGGTCGGCATGCTTCAACCCATTATCGTGCGCCCGCATTCCGACGGCTATCAGATCATCGCCGGCGAGCGGAGATGGCGCGCAGCAAAGGCGGCGGGGCTGGAACGTGTGCCGGTACGAGTTATGTCGACGAGCGAGGGCGAGTCGCTCGAGCTCGCGCTCATCGAGAACCTGCAGCGCCAAGACCTGAATGCGATGGAAGAGGCGCACGGATACCGGCGGCTCTTGAACGAGCACCAGATGACTCAGGCAGAGCTCGCGGACAAGGTCTCAAAGTCGCGCTCCGCCATCGCCAACGCCCTGCGGCTTCTGGACCTGCCCGATGAGATCCAGGACCTGATCTCCCAGGAGAAGCTTACCGCCGGCCACGCACGTGCAGTCCTATCGGTTCCCGACGACGATCGGCGGATACGCCTCGCCAACAAGATCATCGACGAGGGGCTGTCGGTCCGTGAGGCAGAGACGCTGGCACGGCTGTTCGCGGCAGGCCAGAGCGCCGATCGCGCGCCGAGGCCGATCTCGCCGAAGTCCTACAAGATCGTGGCTCGCAAGATGCGGCGTCTCCTGCGTACGAACGTCCGGGTCCGGCAGACAGCGAATAAGGGCAAGATCGAGATCGACTTCCAGGGGGAAGAGGAGCTCGAGCGCATCTATCGGCTGTTGAGTGAGGGCCCGTCGGCTGTGGAGGCTGATTAGCATGTCACGAAGATTGGCATATTTTGGCATTGGCTGCATCGTCGGCGCCGGCCTGGGGGTCCTTGCCGGGCTTCTGATGGCGCCGGCCAGTGGCGACGAGACGCGCCATCGGCTCGCCGAGCGCGCGCTCAAGGCGGCCGAGCTGGCTCGAGTGGTCGCCGACAGGGCCGAGGTGGCTGCAGAGGGGCTCAGCGAGCGGTTCGATCACTACATGGGCCGCGATGAGCAGATCGCGTGGCGCAAGGTACGCGAGATCCGGGAAGGCGTGGACCGTTACACGCAGGCTCAGGCCGTATAGCTCGGTGTCAGACCCTCGGCGCACACTTGCCTTCGGCCGAGTGACGACCGAAGGAGTGGGCGCGTGCCTCTATCTGTCCTAACGGGTCTTCCGGGCGAAGGCGTGGCGCAGGCGACGCGCGACGCAGTCGTTGGCGCAGCGAGCGAGGGCCGCAGCGTGCTGGTCGTCGTGCCGTCCGGGCCGGACGCCGTTCGTACGCGTTCGCTTCTGGCAGCCGATTCACCGGTCGGAGTGCGTGTCGCGACCCTGGACGGGCTCATTCAGGCCGAATGGGCCCTCATCGGGGATGGACGACGCATCGCGTCCGGGTTGGGCAGGGACGTGCTCCTCGCGCGCTCTCTCGTGAACGCCTGCGTCACCGAGTGGTCCGGACGTGGCACGGTCGGCCTTCTTGGCATGCTGGCGATGCGTGCGGGAGTTGGTTCGCGGGACTCTCGAAAGGCAGAGGGTCTCCCGGGTCGGATCATCGCGGCCGTCGACGCCTATCGAGCGTCGCTCGTTCAGCACGGTCTTGCAGAGGGTGCGGAGGTGTGCGCCGCGCTGGGTGCGGAGAGGCCGCCCGCCTCCTTGATCGTCGCCGATGGCTTCGTCGATCTGCTGCCCGAACACGAAGCGCTGATCTGTGGTTGGAGCGCGGGCGGCGCCGAGGTTCTGCTGTCACTGCCCTGGCGTCCCGAGTGCCCGGGGACCGCCGCTACGACCGACTTGATCGAACGGCTGCGCGCGTCCGGTGCCGAGATCGATGAGGCGATCGTCGCGGATGCCCTCGATCCCGAACTGCTGAGAATACGCCGCGACCTGTTCAGGGGAGCCGAACCCGGTGAGTGGCGAGGCTCGGTGAGCATGGTCGTGACACAGGGCGAAGAAGCCGAAGCGCGCCACATCGCGACCACCGCAGCCTCTCTCATCGGATCGGGCGCCCGTCCCGAGTCCATCGTCGTCGCGTTCGCGGATCCCGGAAGGCACAGCGAGTGGTTGCGGCGTGCGTTCAGGGACGTGGGGGTCGAGTCCGAGACGGAGGAGAGCCTGCTTGCAGTCGATACCGCACTGGGTCGCGCGCTGCTCTCCCTGCGCGCATGCGCGACCGGCGGGATCGCCAGGGCGGATCTTGCGGCACTGGCGCGCACTCCGTTCTCCGGCGTTCCGACCGACCAGGCCGACCGGGCGGACTCCGCCTGGCGCCGAGGCGGGGCCGCTAGAGGGCGCGAGCTTCTCCGGCAGGTCACGCAGATGGACCCGATCATCGAAGCCGCTGCAGCACTCTCCCATGCTCCGATCAGTATCGAGACTGCCAAGAAATGGAAGAATCTGGTTGATGCACTCCTGGTGAACGCGAACGCGGGGGCCGCGCCCGTCACTGATGAGGACGGGGCGATCGACGCGGCCGTCCACCGTGCGTTCTGTCGTCTCGTCCAGGAAGCGATGGAGCTCGGGGACGGCGAGGTGACTGCGGATGAGCTCTGGGAGCGATTCGCCGTTGCCCGTATCGCTCCCGCGTCGGCCCGGCGACCCGGGCACGTGCTCATAACGGGCATCGATGCTGTCCCGTCCGGGGAGTTCGCGCACGTCATCATCGCAGGGATGATCGCGGCCGAGATTCCGCGGCGGGGGAGCGAGGATCGCCTCGAAGGCGAGTCGGTAGCAGAAGCGATGAGGGCTCTCGGGATCGTGGGCGATCCACAGGAACACGCGAAGCGAGAGCGTCGGGCGTTCTTCCTCGCAGCCGTGACCGCCACGTCCACCCTCACGCTCACGCGACAAGGCGCGAACGACGAAGGCGCACCCTTGCGGGAATCGGTCTTCTGGGACGAGTTCCTCGACCTCTACCGACGCCCGGGAGACCCGCTACCCACGAGCGAGCGGCCGTTGCTGCGAGTGGTCACCCTCGACGCTGAAGGGGCGTTCGGCGGCCCGCGCGGTGCTCACGGTGCGGTGCTCTGCGAGGCATCACTTGCGAATCTGGCCGGAACGAACGAGGTTTCTCCGAGCCAGATCGAGACGTACCTCGCATGCCCATACCGATGGTTCATCGAGCGCAAGATCGCCGCGCAGGCACCGGACCAGGCGCTCGATCGCTCAGCGGCCGGAAGGCTCGCACACGACGCTCTCGCCCGCTTCTACCAGGGATGGCACCTGCGGGAGCCACGGGTCACGCCCGGAACCCGGGCTGCAGCAGCGATCGTCGCCTCCGAAGCCGTTGCGGCCGCGATGACGGATGTGCGCACCCCGGAGTCCCTGGAGGAGCTCGTCCTGCTCGAGAGCGTTCCACCTTCGGTCGTGGCGCTCGTGGAGCGCGACGCGGTGTTCCTTCCGGACTACGCGCCGGCACACATCGAGTGGGCGTTCGGCGGCTCGGCCGAGCTGCCGGCCGTCGATATCGGCGGTGTGTCCCTCAAGGGCCGCGCCGATCGGATCGACGTGGGGCCGGAAGGCCTCGTCATCCTGGACTACAAGCGCACGACCGCCTCATCACTGGCGCAGATCCGCCGCGACGGGCTCGTGCAACTTCAGCTGTACGCGGTGGCAGCATCCCGCGTCCTTGGGCTGCCCGTAGCGGGGGGCGTCTACCGCAGCCTGAAGGACGGTTCTGACCGCGGCTTCGTGTTGAGCGGCGTCGCGGGCGCGTTCAAGCCCGCCGACGTGATCGAGCGTGGCGAGATCGACGCGCTGCTCGATGCGGCGGCGTCAGAGGCGCGTCGGGTTGCGGACGAGATGCGGCAGGGCAGGATCGAGCCGACGCCTTCATCGGCGTCGTGTCGCTACTGCTCGGCTGCGGGCTTCTGCGCCAAGGCGGTGAGATAGTGAGCCTCGACTTCAACCCCGGTCAGCGTGAGGCGGTCGACAGTAGGGCGGATCGCATCGTGATCAGCGCCGGAGCCGGCTCGGGTAAGACACGCGTGCTCGTGCAGAGGTTCGTCGATCGAGTCCTGGAGCAGGAGGCGGCCGGCCGGCCTTTCCCGATCCGCTCCGTCTTGCTCATCACGTTCACGGACAAGGCGGCCGGGGAGCTCACGGAGCGCGTGAGACGCGCATTCCTCGACGCGGGCCACCCGGCACTCGCGCGGGAGGTCGACAACGCATGGATATCGACCATCCACGGTTTCTGCGCCCGAATCGTTCGCCGCCACGCACTCGAGCTGGGCGTGGATCCCGCGTTCGCGGTTCTCGCCGATCCGTACACGGGTCTTTCGCGTACCGCCGCGTTCGAGAGTGCCGCATCCGTCTGTCTTCGAACGTCGACGAGTGCGGATGTCATCGCGGAACTCGTGGAGGAGGGCGTCGCCGACCTCCGAAAGACCGTCCTCGATGGGTTCGATCGCGCGCGCTCGAAAGGTGCGCGGATCGACGCTACGGGGATCGCGCACGGCATGGGATATCGGGAGGCGCTGGTCAGGCTCACGCAGGCGCTCGACAGGCTGCTGCCCGGCTACAAGGCGCTCCGTGAGACACCCACGGTGGCTGCGAACCTTGCGGGATACATCGAGCTCCGTAGCGCGATCACGGAGGTGCTGAAGAGCGGATCCGATCGCGAGGGTGCTCGGGCAGCGTTCGCGCTCGCAGCGTGCAAGGGCGCAGCTCGCGGCGATGAGGAGGCCAAAGCCGCCACTCGGGAGATCAACGCGGAGCTTGAGGCCGCCGTGCAGGCAGCGATCGACACGCTCGCCACCGAGCGGGCCCACGCGTGGCGAGAGCTCCTCGTCGCCTTCTCTGACGAATACGAGCAGGACAAATCGCGCACCGGGGTCCTCGACTTCGAGGACCTACAGCTCCTGGTGCGACGGTTGTGGAACGAGCGTCCAGACATCGCAGCCGGTGTCGGCGCGTCCTTCGCCGAAGTCATGGTCGACGAGTTCCAGGATACGAACCTCCTGCAGCTCCAGGTCATCGAGCCGATCTCAGGCTCGGGGCAGTGCGTCGTCGGAGACGCCCAGCAGTCGATCTACCGGTTCCGCGACGCCGATGTGACGGTGCTCGAGGGCAAGCGGAAGTCGGCTGAGGCCCGGGAGGCACAACAGGCGTGTCGCCTGACGGTCAACTACCGTTCGGAGCGGCGTCTCCTCCAGGCGCTCAACGGTATGTTCGGCACGCAGGCCTTCTTCGGCGAGGACTACCTGACTCTTGAGAGCGGTACGAGCGGCGATCCGAAGACGGGCGCACCCGACGCTGCTCCGCTCGTCGAGGTGATCGTCGTCGACAAGAGACTGTGTCCCGAGAAGGACTGGCGTGCGGTCGAGGCGCGCGCTCTCGCGCAGCGCCTTGCACGTCTCGTGGTCGAGGGCACCGCAGCAGACGACATCGTCGTGCTGGTTCGCGCGTCCACGACCATGCCCGTGTACGTGCACGCGCTGCGGGAGGTCGGCTTCGACGTGATAGCCGCATCTTCAGGCGGCTTCTACGAGACACCCGAATACGCCGATGTGCGGGCGCTGCTCCGCGTGCTCGCCAACCCGCTCGACGACGAGGGCGTGCTCGCGCTGGCCGCCGGGGGCTTCGGAGGGCTCAGTGACGACGCCCTGCTCGCTCTTGCGACCCACGGTCGCGACGGCCTGTGGAAGGCCATCAGAGAGGCACACGCGGCCGGGCTGCCCGCCGGCGACCGGGAGCGCGCCGAGCTGTTGCTGCGCACGGTGGAGCTGCTCCGCGAGGTGCGTGCCCGTCTCGGTCTGGCCGACGCGATCCTGTACGCCGCTCGCGCTCTCGGACCGGGCGGAGGCCTGCTCGAACGGCCTGAGTCGTGGGCCAACGTGCGCAAGACGGCACGGCTCGCCTCGGAGTTCGAACGCGTCTCAGCGGGCGATCCGGCCGCATTCCTGCGCTATCTCGACGACAGGGAGACCTTCGTCCGTCGCGAACCCGCTGCGGCTCTTGCGGTGGAGGGCTCCGGAGCTGTCCGCGTGATGACGGTGCACGCTGCGAAGGGCCTCGAGTTCCCCGTGGTCGCCGTGGCGGATCTGGGGCACGGCTCGCTCAATACGCACGGCGCGTTCCTTCTTGAACCCGAGGATGACGGGCTCGTCGTGGTCGCGCGTGGACCGAAAGTGATCGGTGGAGCGAAGGCGGACGCCGCCACGGCCTGGACGCAAGCGGTGGAAGAGGAGAAGCGGCTTGACCTCGCGGAAGCGAAGCGCGTGTTCTACGTTGCCTGCACGCGCGCGGAAAGGGCGCTGCTGCTCGCCGGGTCCACGGACCCCGCGGCCGCGCCGCGCGACGACATCGCGATCGACTGGGTGCTCGAATCAGCCCGAAGGGGAGACGCCGACCTCGATGCGCTGATGACCCTCTCGGTCATCGGGCCGGACGACCTAGTCGAGGCCCCTGCGCTGCCGGACACGCAGTCCGAGGTCCGGATCCGGCGGATGCAACCGGCCGCCCCGTCGCTGAGGACCGCGGGCCCCATTCCGCCGCCCCGGGAGGTCTCGTACACGGCGCTCGCGCTGCACGCGCGCTGCGCGTACCGGTTCTTCGCCGAACGCATGCTGCGCATCGGAGCGCTCGAGATCCCGAAGGACGAGGACCCTTTGGCGTTCGGCTCGGCGCTCCACGCCGCACTCGAGCTCATCGCACGGGGGGAGACGGTGGACTCTGACAGGCTCCGCCGGATCGCCGCCGGCAGGCACCTGAGTGCGGGGGTGCTCGAGCGGCTCGGTGGCGCCGTCGAGGCCGTTAGGGCGTCTGAGATCGAGCCGCTCGTTGCAGCGGGCAGCCCTGAGGTCCCATTCGCCATCCGGGTCGACGGCGGGGTCATCCGCGGAACGATGGACCTGGTCACGTGGGACGGGGACGAAGCGACGGTGCTCGACTACAAGACCGGCGTCACCTGGGACGCGACGGGAGCCCGGTATTCGGCCCAGGCCGAGATCTACGCTCTCGCGCTTCTCGAAGCCGGAGCCGCGTCCGTGCGGATGCGCTTCATCCATGTGGAAGCCGGATGCGAAGAGGTGGAGTACCGCTTCACCGCTGCGGACCGGGCGCGGGTCGTCGCTCGGGTCGACGCGGCGCTCGAAGCGATGCAGTCGGGGCGCTTCCCGCCCCTCACCGCCTACGATCCGAGCCTCTGCGCCGACTGCCCCGTATCCGGGGGGCTGTGCCGTGTAGTGCACCCGCACTCGCGGGCGCGCAGAATCTAGAGCGCTCGGTCCGAGATGCCGCGTCCGACCTCGTGCTGTCGGAGCTGTCCGCAGGCTGCATCGATGTCCGCGCCACGTTCCGTGCGGATGGAGGCCTCTATCCCCACGGCCGACAGGGTATCGGCGAAGGCCCGCGCACGCGTCGCCGCGGAGCGCTTCAGGTCGACGCCTTCGATCGCGTTGACAGGGATCAGATTCACGTGCACGAGTAGGCCCCGCGCGAACGCGACGAGAGCCTCGAGTTCGGCCGGGGAGTCGTTGACGCCCTCGATGAGTGCGTATTCCAGCGTGGGGCGCCGACCGGTGGCATCC
The DNA here is from genome assembly GCA_025361445.1 of Coriobacteriia bacterium. Taxonomy (GTDB): domain Bacteria; phylum Actinomycetota; class Coriobacteriia; order Anaerosomatales; family PALSA-660; genus PALSA-660. The sequence goes on along the minus strand of JANYLP010000049.1, from coordinate 9,051 downwards.
GCGTACCCGATGATCGCCTGTCGCAGCGCGGTGAGGCTCACCGACCTCACTCCCGGCATGAGCGCACCGCGCGTGACTGCCACCGCTGAGTGCAAGGAGACCGCGAGGGTGAACTGCTCGGGCTCCGTGGCGAACCGCCGGATTCCCGGAAGCAGCCCGCACGTCGAGACCGTCAGGTGGCGCGCTCCGATGCCGAGGCCGTCGTCCGCATTCATGAGGCGCAGCGCGCCGAGGACGGCGTCGTAGTTGGCGAACGGCTCGCCCTGCCCCATCGCGACGGCGTTGGTGACGCGGCGCCCGAAGTCCCGCGCGACGAGCATGATCTGACGGACCATCTCGCCGGGGCTCAGGTCGCGCACGAAGCCGGCGCGTCCGGTCGCGCAGAAGCTGCATCCCATCGCGCATCCGGCCTGCGTTGAGAAGCAGACGGTCAGCCGCTCACCTTCGGGCAGCCCGACCGTCTCGACGCTCACACCATCTGCGAACCGCACGAGGTACTTGCGCGTGCCGTCGGCCGACTCCTGCCTGACGACGGTCTCGGCGGTTCCCACGACGTACCGTTCCGCCAGAGCCGTCCGGAACTCGGCCGACAGGTCGGACATGTCCTCAAAACGGACGACCCCGCGGGCGTAGAGCCACCGCACCAGCTGACGCGTCCGGTACGTTGCCTGTCCGAGTTCGGCGACGAGCCCCGCGATCCCCTCGCGGTCCAGCGCGCCGATATCCGTGAGCTGCTCCATGGCCGTCACTCTAGCAGGACGGCCATGCCTCTCAGTTGAGGGAGGCGGGCTTGTCTCCGACGGTCATAACGACCGAGATGGACGCCTTGGCGCGCCACACCGTCAGCGTCACCTCGACACCGACCTGCGAGCGCCGGACGGCGAGGATGAGATCGTCCATCGTGCGGATCGTCTGACCGTTCAAAGCCGTGACGACGTCGCCCTTGAGAAGACCGGCTCTGGCCGCCCCGGTGTCCTTGATGACGTTCTCGACGATCGCACCCTCGATCTTCGTCAGGCCCGCCGTCTTCGCATCGGCCTCAGTGACCGTTCGGCCCTCGACTCCGAGGAAGGGATGGGTCGCTTCTCCACCGGCGATCAACTCCTCCGCGATGCGTACCGCGGTCTTCGACGGGATCGCGAAACCGACTCCGGCGTTGCTGCCCGACTCCGTGTAGATGGCCGAGTTGATCCCGAGTAGGCGGCCGAGCCTGTCCACGAGCGCCCCACCCGAGTTTCCCGGGTTGATGGCAGCGTCGGTCTGGATGACGTCGACGAGCGGGTAGGTGGAGCGAGTGGTGTCCGAGGAGGACCCGCTGGTTATGGACCGGTGCAGCGCCGATATGACGCCGCTCGACACCGAATGCTGGAAGCCGAACGGTGATCCGATGGCGACGACCGCCTGTCCTACCACGATCCCCTCAGAGTCTCCGATAGCGATGAGCGGCAGCGCCACGTCGACCTTGACGACAGCGATATCGGTCTCCGGATCGGTCCCTACCAACGTGGCGATGACCTTCTCGCCGCTCGCGGGCGTGACGACGATCTTGGATGAATTCGCAACCACGTGATCGTTCGTGAGGATGTAGGTACCGCCGCCCGGTGCGGCCTTGTACGCGATGCCGGATCCGGTCCCGCCGGACGGCACACCGGGGTGCCCGGAGGGCAGACCGTCGGTAGATGAGCTGCCGGTCACATCGATGTTGACGATCGAAGGAAGCGCTATCGCTGCCGCGGCGGCTATCGGTTCTTCGGTGGCGTTGATGCTGACGGAAACGCCCGATGCCGTCGTTGTCTTCAGTCCGGTGCCTGACATGCCGGCGACGTAGAATCCCGCGACACCGCCTGCTGCCGCCGAGGCGAGGACGCCGATGAGGGCGATCACGACCGCGATCGCAGCGACCCGGCCGACGCCGGGCGAGCGCGGTGCCAGCGGGGGTGTGGCGGGGGGCGCGTAAGCAGGCGCGAAGTGCGCCGGTTCCTCCGGTGCCACCGGAGTCCATGGGGCCTCAGGCGTGGAATACGCGGGCTCCGTGCCAGCCGGCTCGGAAGCCGATTGGACAGCGGGGATGGACGAGTCTGTGGGGTAGTCGCTCACGATCGCACCTCTTCTTTCCGGAGTTGGCGCTATCTTACCCGCCGTGACCTGCGATGATGTGAGGAACGTGTGGAACTCGCTGCATGGCATCGCACGACCTCGGAGCGTTGTGCGCACGCCGGGGCTCTAATAGACTTCCGAGAGAGTGCTGACCGATCCAAGGGGGAGACGCGTGAACGACGCCGCCGGCACGCCAGAGACAGAAGCGGCAGGAGACATGGAGCTCCTCGAGCAGGCTGCAGCGACCCCGATGGCGGAGCCCGCGCCCGAGCCCGAGCCCGAGCCCCAGCCGGAGCCCGAGCCCCAGCCCGACCCGGACGCCGGGGCGCTCACCCTCGAGGAGCTCGTGGCGGACCTTGCCGAGCCGGACTCCGCCGAGGTCGTCGAAGAGCCGGAATCCGAACAGGCCTCCGAGACCGACTCGAATCCACCTGAGACGGCTTCGGCGTCGGCAGAATCCGATCCCGAGTCCGCAGACGTCCCCGTGGAGCCGATCGCGCTGCTGAACCGGATCTGGACCCGCGCACCCTTCTGGGCGCTCGACGCCGTGTGGTTCGTGCTCACGGTCTCGGCGGTGATCGTGTTGTGGCGTTCACCTTCAGCCACCTTCGCCGACGGACTGCCCTACGCCATCCTCGTTCTCGGTGGAGCCGCCCTGGCATTCATCGGTGTGGCTACGGGACTTGTCGTCTGGCTGGTCGCGCGCAAGCGCGCCGGCGAAGATGAGAGCGCCGGGCTTGGGCTCGCGCTCTGGACGCGCGCCCTCGCGTGGACGGCCGGCGGGGTGGCGCTGTGGTGGGTCGGGCTTCTCTTGTTGGATCTCCACCACTCCGGAGTCATCGGCTAGTCACGTGAAGGAAGCTGTGATGGGCGAACGCGTCGTACATAAGGTCACCGTACTGCTGGGCGGACGCTCGGCCGAACGCGAGGTGTCGCTCAACACCGGCGCGCAGGTCGCAGAAGCCCTCACGGCGCGCGGCTTCGCCGTGACGCCGGTGGACACGGGCCAGCCGGGATTCATCGACGCGCTCGTGGCTTCGGCGCCCGACGTGGTCTTCATCGCGCTGCACGGGCGCTTCGGCGAGGACGGCACGGTCCAGGGTCTTCTCGAGTTGCTCGACCTCCCCTACGTCGGATCGGGCGTGCTTGCGAGCGCTCTCGCGATGAACAAGGTCATGACCAAGCACGTGTATGCGACCCACGGCCTCACGACTCCGGCCTACCGCGTGGTACGGCGCAGCCAGCCCTTCGACGTCCAGGATCTGACGATCGCACTGGGACCTCACACGGTGGTGAAACCCGCCAACGAGGGCTCATCGGTAGGCATGACGATCGTGGAGGATCCGGCCAACCTCGGAGCTGCGGTCGACTTCGCACTCGGCTTCGATCCGCTGGTACTGGTTGAGCGCTTCGAGACCGGCACCGAGGTCACGATCGGCGTGATCGGCAACGAGCAGCCGGTCGCGCTCCCGACGCTCGAGATCGTGCCGGTGAATGCCTTCTACGACTATGAATCGAAGTACGTACCGGGCATGTCACGGCACATCATCCCCGCTGGCGTGAGCGAGGGAGCGCGGCTGGAATGCCAGCGCCTGGCCGTGGAGGCCCATCGCGCACTCGGTTGCGCCGGGATGTCACGGTCCGACACGATAGTGACGCCGGGCGGGACGGTCTTCCTGCTCGAAACGAACACCATCCCCGGAATGACCAAGACGAGCCTGCTTCCCGATGCCGCGGCGGCCGCGGGGATCCCGTTCCCCGAACTGTGCCAGCGGCTCGTGCGCTACGGGCTCGAGGACTGGACCGCTCGCCGGGGCTAGCCCCGGGTGCCGCGCGTCGTGCGTTTCGCTGCGACCGGCGCCTGCTCGTTGAGCTGTATCTCGCCGTCGACGACCCGTCCGGCCAGCGCGAGCCGGATCACGAACGTCGCTCCGCCACCGGGAGTCTGTTCAACGAGCGCGTCGCCACCGTGGTTGTGCGCGATGATGCTCACGATGTAGAGGCCGAGTCCGAGCCCCGGCCGGCTCGCGGTGTTCGCCAACCGCGCGAAGCGCTCGAACACGTGCGCGCGGTCCTCTTCGGGGATACCCGGGCCGTGGTCGACGACCTCGAGATACGCGTACGTCTCGTCGCAGCGCACGCGCACGACCACGGGGTCGGTGTCGGGCGAGTACTTGTACGCGTTGGTAACGAGGTTCACGAGCACTTGTCGCAGCCGCTTCTCCTCGCCGAGCACGACCGGGTTGCAGTCCACCTCCAGCAGCAGCTGGCGCTCGGCGTGCGTCGGCGCCATCGACCCGACCACGTCCTCGGCCAGTGCTACGAGCGGTGTGGGAACGAGCTCCGACGGGGCCAAGAGTTCCTCGGCCTTGGTCGCGGTCAGAAGGTCCTCGAGGAGGTCGGCCATGCGCCCCGCGTTGCGGCGCGCCGTGTCGATGGCCTTGAGCCGCTGCTCCTCGGTCATCGGTCGTGTCAGCAAGTCGAGGTACCCCATGACCACAGTGAGGGGCGATCGGAGGTCGTGTCCGACGATCGAGATGATCTCGGCGCGGATCAGGCCGAGGCGACGTTCCTCGGTGATGTCGCGGGCGGTGAGCAGCATGCGGTGGTGAAGATCGTCCTCATGCCGGACGGCGTCGACGATGTACCAGTGCTCGAGTCGGCCCGGCTCAGTGATCGAGACCGTCACCGGCTCCACAAGGCCGCGATCGACGAGCGCGTCCGCGTCGTAGTGAGTGCCGTCCTCTCCGCGGATCTCAACGCCGTACATGGCCTCATGTGCGGTCAGATGAGTCAGTTGGCTGACGGGGAGCCCTAGCGCAGAGGCTGCAGCCGGGTTGGCGGCGATGATCCGACCGTCCTGCAAGACGATCTTCGCCTCCGAGGACTCGTTGACGACGACGCCCATCGTCTCTTCGGCGTACGTGGCCTCCCTGATCGCTTCCCGAAGCTCGGCTTGCCGAGTATTCAGGTGAACGAGCAGGTCCTGCATCACCGTACCGAGATCGCGGAACTCCACGGGCAGCGTCATGTCGTCAGCGATGTCGTCAGCGGTGTAGGCGACGCCCTCTGCCGCGAGGAAGCCCTGAGTGCGCAGGTGTTCGGTCATCCGCAGAACCGGGCGTCGCATGACTCCGGTGAGCCACGCTCCGAGGCCGACCCCGATCAGTATTGCCAGCATGCCCGAGAGCAGGGCGGAACGACCTGCGATCTCCGTGACACGCATCGCCCGCGGGTCGGCATTGATGAGTTCCACGACGCCGGCGCTTCCCCCGTCCAGACCCACCAAGTCCTGAAAGGCCACAGCACTTCCGGAGGCCTCGCCCGAACTGAACGTGTTCGATCCCACGACCTGGCTTGCCAGGGACACTCCCGGTGGACGGAATCCTGCCGGCCTGATGGCGATGGTGATGGGACTCGTTACCGTGGCGAAGCGGACCGCTTGGCTCCCGCCGAACAGCCGTGCGGCGATCAGGTAGCCGACGATTCGCCCGTTGTCGCCCTCGACCACCGGTCGGCCGTAGACGGTCGCCACCGTCCCGGCCATCGCGACAAGGCCGGTTGTCTCTCGCGACGGACCCAGGCGCCCCAGCGCAGCGAGCCTCTCAACGTCAGGTGCACTTCCGCCGGACGCGAGCACGGCTCCGGATGCATCGAGCGCGGCGATGGCATATGCCGTGACGCCGGCCCGAAAGACGTGGCTGTACCGCGTCGCCAGTCCTGCCCTGTCGGAGGACGCAACGGTCATACGGAAGTCAGGGGTGTCTACGATCCTGTCGATGTCGGCCTTGGCCTCGTCGGCCTCGACAGAGAGAAGGGAATGGACTCCCCGCAGGCCGGCCGCGAAGTCGTTGCGCGCCCATGCGTCGACCTGGGACGAGACAAGCCAGGTGTCGATCGCGATGGTGGCCCCCGCCGTCGCGATGGCGAGCGCGGCGCCCGTGAGCATGAGGCGCGCGCCGATTGAATCCGGGAGCCATCGTCTCCGGACGTGGGGCTTCGTTCCGGACGTTCGGCCCACCTATACCCCCTCGACGATGATCGCGTACGAGTGGAGCCGCCGCGTGCGCCGCACCACCCGCTCATCGTAAGGAATCGCGGGTCTTGCGGGGCATTTGCGCGACGGACGGACCTTCAGAGGCGCTCAGCGGCCGGTGCGCCGGGCGCGCCCCACCTTCATGAAGTCGATAGCGATGAGCGGGACCAACGACGCCACCAAGATGGCGACCCAGTCGTGCAGGCCCAGGGGCTTCGTGTTGAAGATGCGCTGGAGTGCCGGGACGTAGATGACGAGTGACTGCAGGGCCATCGATCCGACGAAGGCCAAGACGAGCCAGCGGTTCCGGAGAGACTCGAACCGGAACACAGTCCTCGTCGTGGACCGGAAGTTGAATGCGTGGAGCAACTGCGTGAGGACGATCGTGGTGAAGAGCATGGTCTGCGCGTGCTCGGCGCCCTCATTGGGGATCCAGCCCGACTCCACGCCTATGTACATCAGCAGTGCCCCAAGGGTGATGAGGAGGCCCTGCACGACCACTTCGATCCGGCGCCGCGGAGTGAGGATCGACTCGCCCGCGCCTCGGGGCTTCCGCTCCATCACGCGGGGAGAGCCCGGATCGACACCGAGCGCCAGCGCGGGCAGGCCATCCGTCACGAGGTTGATCCACAGAAGCTGCAGCGGCAGCAGGGCCGGCGCCTCGAACAGAAGCGCCGCGGTGAAGACGATCGCGACTTCCGAGATGTTGCACGACAGCAGGAACAGGATCGACTTGCTGAGGTTGTCGAAGACGACGCGCCCTTGCCTCACGGCCTCCACGATCGTGGCGAAGTTGTCGTCCGCGAGCACCATGTCGGCGGCTTCGCGGCTCACATCCGTGCCGATGAGTCCCATGGCGACTCCGATGTCGGCGCGCTTCAGGGCGGGCGCATCGTTGACACCGTCTCCTGTCATGGCCACCGTGTGACCACGCCGCTTCAGCGCGTCCACGATGCGCAGCTTGTGTTCCGGGTCGACGCGCGCATAGATGCGGACGTCCTCGGCCACGTCGGCGAGCTCCTCGTCGGTCATCTTCGCGATCTCGGCGCCCGTAAGGACGCGATGGCCCTCCAGCAGCCCGATCTCAGCGCCGATGGCGCGCGCGGTCAGCGCATGGTCGCCGGTGACCATGGCCACGTTGATGCCCGCGTCGTGGCACTCCCTGATCGCTAGCGCGACCTCGGGCCGCGGCGGATCGAGCAGGCCCATGACGCCCACGTAGACGAGGTCGCGTTCGATGCCCTCGTCGATGACGGCCTCGTCACTCGAAAGCTCCCGGTACGCGAATGCGAGTGTGCGATTGCCCGAGGACGCGAGGTACTCGTTGAGCCCGTGGAGCTGCTTATGAAGCGCAGGCGTGAGCGGTACCACTTCGCCGCGGATCAACGCGCGCGTGCAGAGGTCGAAGACGACGTCCGCTCCGCCCTTCACGTAGGCGACGCGGCCTTCACCTGTGTCGTGCACCGTCGTCATTCGTTTGCGCTGCGAGTCGAAGGGGACCTCTGCGAGCCTACGCAGCCGGACCGGGTCCGCGGCCAGTTCGCGCTCCGCGACGATGAGCGCGGTCTCGGTGGGATCGCCGAGGAGTGCGCCCGCTTCACCGAACCGCGCGTCGTTACACGAGGCGGCGATGCTGAGGAGCAGCTCACGATCGGCGTGCACGGGCTCCAGCCCGTCGGGGACGAGCGCGAAGTCGTGTGTGACCTCCGCGCCGTCGATGCCGACCAGGATGCGCCGTACCGTCATCTCGTTGCGGGTCAGGGTCCCCGTCTTGTCCGAGCAGATGAAGCTCGTAGAGCCGAGCGTCTCGACCGCGTGCAGCTTGCGCACGATGGCGTTGCGGTCGGCCATCTTTCGTACCCCGAGTGAGAGCGCCACGGTGACGATGGCTGGAAGTCCCTCGGGGATGGCGGCCACGGCGAGCGAGATGGCGACGAGCAGCGCTGTGGTGATCGACGGGCCTGCGGGAGACGAGAGCGAGCGCCACACCTCGACTCCGAACACGAGCGCCGCGATCGCCAGCACCATGACCGCGATCACCTTGCCGACTCGGCGGAGCTCCTCTTGGAGCGGGGTCTTCACATCTTCCTGGGCGGCGAGGAGGTCAGCGATCCGTCCCATCTCGGTCGCCTGCCCTGTGGCGGTGACGACCGCCCGCCCGCGCCCCACCGCCACCGAGGTGCCTGCGAATACCGAGTTCAATCGGTCACCGAGAGCCGCCTCCGGGTCCTCGACGACATCGACCACCTTGCTTGCAGGCAGGCTCTCGCCGGTCAGCGAGGCCTCCTCGAGCCTGAGCACGACCGCCTCGATCAGGCGTCCGTCCGCAGGGATGCGGTCACCCGCCTCGAGAAGTACCACGTCTCCGGGTACGAGTTCGATCGCCGGGACATCCATCTCGCGCCCATCGCGGATGACGGTGGCGGAGGGCGCCGACATCTGCTCGAGTGCCTCGAGCGCCTTCTCGGCGCGGTACTCCTGTGCGAACCCGAGCACTCCGTTGAGGACGAGGATCGCAGCGATCGCGATCGCTTCGATCGTCTGGCCCTCGAACGCGGAGACGGCAACGGCCGCGAGAAGGACCCAGATCATGAAGTCGTTGTACTGCTCGAGGAAGAGGCGCCACGGCGGGGTCGACTTGGACCCGCGCAGTTCGTTGCTGCCGTAGCGCTCCTGCCGCAGCAGCACCTCATGCCCGGTCAGACCGAGGTCCGGGTCGCTGTCGAACTCGGCCAGAACCTGCTCCGCCGTGCGGACGTGGTAGAGGGTGCTCTCGCGCCGGGCGTCTTCCATGGTTCCTCCGTGTCGGACCAACAAAAGAGACTCTCGGTGGCGGGTACCGTTGCGTACACGGATACCCGTCACCGAGAGTCTCACTATCACCGTGGGTGACGGCAGGGCCGGGGCGCATGCGCCCG
>JANYLP010000018.1 GCA_025361445.1 Coriobacteriia bacterium | reverse complement strand
CCGGCAGCGGGGCCTCTGTGTCGCCGACCGCTTCCGCCTAGGGAGCGGGTGTGCCGGTCGGGGGCGGTGTCGTCGTCGTGTCGGGCGGCTTGTGCGGCTTGTGCGTGCGGGACGCCTCCGCGGCGGCCCAAGCGCTCGCCTCTGCCGACCAGGCGGCTTTCCAGATGTAGTGCGGTGAGCCTTCGCGCGAGAATCGCTGCACCGGCTTGCCCGCCAGCGCCGCGGCCATGAACCGGTGCCAGATCGGTGCGCAGAAGGTGCCGCCGAACGCTCGCTGCCCGTGCACGTTGCGCATGGGGATCGAGCCCTCGGAGTACCCCATCCACACCGAGGTCACGAGCTGTGGCGTGTAGCCGACGAACCACGCATCCTGGTAGTTCTGCGCGGTGCCGGTCTTGCCGGCTACTTCGCGGCCGGAGAGATGGGCCCGCGTGCCGGTTCCACCCGACACCACACCCATGAGCTGCTGGGTCGCCGCCCATGCGATCTGCGGCGTCAGCACTCGTGAACCGGCCGGCTTGTATTCGAAGATCGTGGCGCCGGCGGAATCGAGGATCTTCGTGATCGACGTCGGCGGCACGTGGACGCCGTTGTTCGCGAGCGTCCCGTAGGCCGAGGCCATCTCGAGCGGGCTCACGGGCGCGGATCCGAGCGCGATGGATGGCAGGGCGGGGATCGAGGATGTGATCCCCATCCTCTTGGCGGTCATCGCGACCTCGTCGGCTCCGAGTTCCCAGATCAACCGGGCGAACACGGCATTGACCGAACTCCTCGTGGCAGCCGACAGCGTGATGTAGCCCCTTCCGGAGCCCTCGGAGTTGTTCACGATCCACACGGGGTGTGATGGGATGCGCGCCGGTGAGGACGCGTTGAACTGCCGACGCGGCGGGATGCCCTTCTCCAGCGCCGTCACCAGGACGAACATCTTGAAGGACGACCCCGGCTGGCGCCTGCCCTGCGTGGCGGTGTTGTAGCTATCCTTGGTGTAGTCGCGCCCACCGTACATGGCGACGATCTGACCGGTGCTCGGGTCGATCGAGACGAGCGCCGCATCCGGATCCTTCTTGTACGGGAGGACGGCCTTGACCGCTCTCTCCGCGGCACGCTGCAGCTTGGTGTCGATGGTCGTGTAGACCTGCAGGCCACCCTTGAACACGAGCGTATCCGAGTACTGCTGGAGCAGCTGCCGGCGCACGTACGACACGAAGTAGGCGCAGTCGTAGATCCCCTGGCTCGGGTCGACGCTCTTCTTGAGCGTGACGGTCGCCTCCTCGGCGGCCTTTGCTTCCGACTGCGTGATGTATCCGTTCGCCACCATCCGGCCGAGTACCCACCGCTGGCGCGCGAGTGCGCCATCGAGGTTGGAGTACGGGTTGAGCCGGAGCGGCGACTGTGGCAGACCGGCGAGCAGGGCCGCCTCACCGATGGTCAAGTCGTTGGCGTGCTTTCCGAAGTAGCCCATCGATGCCGCCTCGGCGCCGTACGAGCCGTCTCCGAAGTAGACGGTGTTCAAGTAGGCGCCGAGCACCTCATCTTTCGTGTGGCGCTTCTCGAACTCGTAGGCCAGGTACATCTCACGGATCTTGCGCTCGACGGTGATGTCGTAGCGCTCCGACGAGAGGATCGTGTTGCGTATGTACTGCTGCGTGATCGTGGACGCACCCTCTTTGGTCGAGCCCGTCGTGATGTCGATCCATATGGCGCGCGCGATCCCGACGGTATCCACGCCTGCATGCTGGTAGAAGCGCTCATCCTCGACCGCGACGACCGCATGCTGCAGGTACGGGGAGACGGAGCTGAGCGGCACGATCTCGCGATTCTCGAGGAAGAAGTTCGCGAGCAGTTTGCCGTCGGCGGAGTAGATCTTCGTCGGCTGTGCGACAGTGAACGCGTTGGGATCGTTGACGTCCGGCAGGCCCTTGAGTGCGTTCGTGATGAAGGCATACGCGATGCCCGCGCCCACCAGTGCGAGCACGACGAAGACCGCGGCCGTGATCGCGAGGACGCGAACGACGACGCGGCTGCCCTTCTTGTCACGCTCACGCCGGAGCCTGCTTGACATCCGACCTCTCCCGCTCGCAGTCTGACCCGACATAGGTTACTCGGTATGCTGTGTACGCGTGCGCGCGGGCGGCGAACCGTTACGCTCGCGTTTGCACGACTAAGCGAAGTCCGTTCCACCGAAGCCTTTGAGAGGGATCTTCAGAAGTGAGCGCGCAAGCCCACCCGGCTTCCATCGAACTGCTCGCTCCGGCGGGCGGTCCCGATGCACTGCGGGCGGCGGTCCGAAACGGCGCCGACGCGGTGTATCTGGGGACCCGGGAGCTCAATGCCCGGCGCGGGGCCGAGAACTTCGGCGCCGACGAACTCGCTCAGGCGTGCCGCTACGCTCACCTTCGCGGGTCGAAGATCTACCTGACCACGAACGTGCTCGTGCTCGAAGACGAGATGCTTCCCGCGCTTCACATGGTCGCGCGCGCTTGGGAATCGGGGATCGACGCGGTCATCGTGCAGGATCTCGGGCTGATGCGCTGCATCCGGGCGTCCCTGCCCGAGGTCAGGATCCACGCATCCACGCAGCTCGACGTCCACAACGCGGGTGCGATCCGTGTTCTGGCGGAACTGGGCGTGTCGCGTGTCACGCTCGCGCGGGAGCTTTCGATCCCGGAGATCACCGAACTGGCGGCGTCCGCCGGAGTCGAACTCGAGAGCTTCGTGCACGGATCGCTGTGCGTCTGCCATTCCGGTCAGTGCCTCATGTCGTCGCTGGCCGGAGGGCGCTCGGCGAACCGCGGCCAGTGCGCGCAACCGTGTCGCCTACCGTATGAGTTGCTCGACGCGGCGGGAGAGGAGGCGGATTCCCCCGGCCGGTACCTCCTGAGCCCCAAGGACCTTTGCGGTATCGAGATGCTTCCCGCCCTCGCCGCTTCGGGGTTGGCCGCTCTCAAGATCGAGGGCAGGATGAAGAGCCCTGAGTACGTCGCGTCGGTGGTTGCCGTCTACCGCGCGGCGATCGATCGCGTTTCCGCGGACGCGGATGGGTTCGCCGTGCGCGAGGCCGAGTCGGTGATGCTCGAGGAAGCGTTCAATCGCGGATTCACCCCGGGGTACCTGGCCGACATCCGGGACGACCGCCTCATGAGCTACCAGCGGCCGAACAACCGCGGCGTCCCGCTCGGCCGTGTGGCCGAGACGAAGCCCGGCCGGGCCGTCATCGCACTGGAGCGTGGCCTCGAGTCGGGTGACACCATCGAGTTCTGGACGGCCGGAGGACGCTTCGCACAGACGGCCGGTCCGCTCGGCCTTGCCGACGCGACCGCTTCGGCCGCTCCGGCCGGTGCGAGGGCCTCTGTCGCCGTGCAGGAACCGGTGCGCACCGGCGACCGCGTCTTTCGAGTCATGAACGCCGCACTCATGGACGCAGCGCGCCGCTCGTGGCAGTCGGCCGAGGAGAAGCGAGCGATCCCTTTGCGCGTGCACGTGCGCGTGCGCATAGGGGAGCCGCTGTCGCTGACCGTCGAGGCCTCCGGCGTTTCGGCCACAGTGACAGGCGCCGTGGTCGAGACCGCCCGCACCCGCCCGGTCACCGTCGAGGATGTGACCGAGCACATCGGACGACTCGGAGGCACGCCCTACGTCGCCGCCGACGTGACGGTGCACCTCGACGTCCTCGCGGGCATCGCCTTCTCAGAGCTGCATCGAGTGCGCCGTGAGGCCGTGGACCACCTCGACGAGGCGCGCCTCGCATACTGGTCCGCGCGCAGGGTCGCGCCCGATCCGCGACTGCCGGCGCTAGCGCGACGCTCCGACGCTGTCGCCGGCTCATCCGCACCTGAACTCGTGGTCGTCGTGGCGGACGAGGAGACGGGCCGAGCGTGCCTCGCCGCCGGCGCTGCCCGAGTGCTCGTCATCGACGCCGGCGTCGAGCCCTGGAGTCGGCGGGCCCACGTCTTGTTGCCGCGGGTGGCGCATGAGGCCGAGGTCCCTGGGCTTCTGGACCGTGCCGCGAAGTACTCAGCGCCATCGGTGGCGGGGAACCTCGGCTTGCTGCGAGAGTCCGCCGAGCGGGGAGTGGCGGTCGAAGCGGACTGGGGGCTTGGCGCCACGAACCCCTGGGCCGTCGCGGTCCTCGCCGACCTGGGCGCGACCGCCGTATGGGCCTCACCGGAGCTCTCCGGACGACAGATCGCTTCGATGGTCCAGGGGTCGGTCGTCCCGGTGGGCGTGATCGTCGGAGGTCGCGCTGAGCTCATGGTCGCCGAGCACTGCGTGCTGCAGTCGGCTGGGCCGTGTTCGCACGACTGCGCGTCGTGCGCCCGTCGCAAGAAGCCGTGGACCCTGCGTGACCGCAAGGGCTACCTGATGCCGGTCACAACCGACGCGGCGGGCCGGGCGCACATCTACAACGCGGTCCCGCTCGATCTCTCGCGCTCGATAAGCGAGCTGATCGAGGCGGGTGTCGCAATGGTGCGCCTGGAGATGCAGACCGCCGGCGCCGACGAGGCCGCTGCGGTCACGCGCGAGTGGAGTGATCGCCTGAAGAGGGCGGGCGCGGGCAAGCAGCTTCCGTACACGCCGATAGTCGAGCCCGCCACGACGGGGCACTTCTACCGCGGAGTGCGCTGACCTGCGCGCGGGGCCCGGCTTCCCGGCCCCGTCTAGTGGACGGCCACCTGCTTCTTGATCGAGACCGTGGTGCCGAGGTTGTCGGTCACCCATAGCACGACGTCGTAGATCCGTGCCGTCGTGTAGGTGTGGCTCGCCGTCTTACCGGAAGTCGAGTCGCTCGTGCCATCGCCGAACTCCCAGACCCACTTGGTGATGGATCCTTCGGCGGTGCTCGCGCTCGCGTCGAACTTCACCGCGCTGCCTGTCGAGGGCGAGGCGGGAGTCCACGCAAACGCCGCCGTCGGCGGGCGGCCCGTTCCCGCGCCGCCGGTCGAGACGGTCAGAGCCACCACCGTGGCGGTCGTGATCGTGCTGCCCGGAGAGGGAGTCTGCGCCGCGACGATGCCCGCAGCGACTCCGTTGACGTCGCTCTCGGTCACCGTGTAGCGCAGCGCTATGGCGTCCAGTGCCGCGAAGGCCTCGGCCTTCGGGAGACCGCGGAGATCCGGGACCACGAGGCCGATCGCGGTCTTGTGGAGCGTGCACGACCCCGGCTCGCTTCCGGCCAGGAAGAGTCCCGTCCCGACCTTCGGACACAGCGCCGTCGCCTTCTGGCCGCTGATGAGGCACAGCGGGACGTTCGACAGGCCCGGGGGACGCTTGAACGCGTTGGCCGGTGTGCCCTTGAGCGCTTCCTTCATGAATGCCGCCCAGATGCGCGCCGGGAACGATCCGCCGGTCACCCTGATGCCGTGGACCGAGTTCATCGGTTTCTGGGAATCCGGGTAGCCGACCCAGACCGCCGCCACGAGATCCGGCGTGTATCCGATGAACCAGGCGTCCGCGTTGCTCTGCGTCGTGCCGGTCTTTCCCGCTGCGGGCCGTCCGATGTTGGCAGCGGTCGCGGTTCCTCCACTGATGACGCCCTTGAGGATGTCGGTCGTCAGATAGGAGATCGCCGGGTCGAGCACGCGTGTGCCCTCGGGCTTCGCGGTGAACAGGACATTGCCGTCCTTGTCCGATACCTTCAGGATCCCGATCGGCGGCGCATGGTTCCCGCCGGTGGCGAGCGTTCCGTATGCGGAAGCCATCTCGAGCGGAGTGACGCCTTCAGCCATGCCGCCCAAAGCGACGGCGGGGACAGGTGTGATCTTCGTCGTGATACCCATGTCGGCCGCCGTCTGGACCACGCGGTCGGCGCCGATCTTGATCACCAGCTGGGCGAATACAGGGTTGAGCGAGTGCGCCATCGCCACGCGCAGACGTGTCGCGCCCTTGTAGCCGGGCTCGCCCGCGACCGACCAGACCTGGCCGCCCGGTATGGCGAACTTGCCGGATTGCGCGGTGAACGTCGCTTCAGGCGAGATGCCATCCTGCAAGGCCGCGACCAGCACGAACGGTTTGAACGAGGAACCGGACTGCCGGTGACCTTGCACGGCGACGTTGTACTGCTGGGTCGCAAAGTCGCGACCGCCGACCATCGCGCGGATCTCGCCGGTGGCCGGGTCGATCGCGACGAGTGCCGCCGAGGGGTCCGTCTTGCGATTCAGGTTCTTTGCGACGGCCTTCTCGGCCGCGAGCTGCATCGTGAGGTCCAAAGTCGTGGTGACGGTCAGCCCACCCCGGTAGACCGCATCCTCGCCATACTCGTCCACGAGAAGGGTCTTCAGGTACTCGACGAAGTACGGCGCGACTGCGCTGCCGCGTTTGAGGCCGGTCGTCTTGATCGGGGTCGCGATCGCGGCTGCGTACGTCGCGGCGTCGATGTACCCCTGATCGCGCATCTGCATCAGCACCGTGTCCCGGCGCGCCTGGGCGGCGACCGGGTCGAGATACGGAGAGTAGCGGGCGGGGGACTTGATCACGCCGGCCAGGACCGCCGACTCTGCCACGCTCAGGTCCTTCACGGCCTTGCCGAAGTAGGTCTGGGCCGCGGTCTGCACGCCGTAGGATCCGTGCCCGAAGTAGATCGCGTTGAGGTACATCTCCAGGATCTTGTCCTTGCTGAACTGCTCCTCGATCTTGTAGGCGAGCAGGGCCTCCGAGGCCTTGCGCTTCAGCGAGGTCTCATCCCCCACGAACGCCTGCTTGGCGTACTGCTGCGTGATCGTCGATCCGCCCTGGGCGCGCCGGCCGGAGGTGAGGTCCACCCACAAGGCCCGAGCGATGCCGAGCACGTCGACACCCGGATGCTCGTAGAAGCGCTGGTCCTCGGTGGAGATCACGGCCTGCTGAAGCGACTGCGGGATGTCCCCCAGGTTCACGTACTGGCGGTTCTGGTCGGCGAACAGCGTCGTTATCGACTTGCCGTCGCGGTCGAGGATCCGTGTGGACAGGTCGGTGCCCTTGAGCGGCTTCGTCGGGTCGGGCAGGCTCGCGGAAAGCTCGTTGTAGAGCACGATCGCCGCCACGCCGCCCGCGACGAGCAGGAACGCCACCACCAGCCCGACCACGCGCAGGAGAAGCTTCGTCCGGCTGGTGCGCGCGGTCTTCGGCCTCGCGGCTCCGCTCTTCGGCGCGGGCCGGCCTCCGTCTGCGGGCCGCCGCGGCTCCTGAGGCTGGCGCCGCACGGCAGGAGAGGCCGCGCGTGCGCGCGGTCTGGGCTTCGGTCGGTCGTTCGGAGTTGTAGGCATACTCTCACTCTATAGCGGGGGAGGTCGCTGTGTCATCGCGCCGGGCGATCAGAGCGCGCCGCGCCGTCGCGCGGAGCCGGTTCGCCTCGGTCCGCAGGCACGGGGAAACGCCGGGCACATGCTAGTATGGCCTGCGAATCCGGTCCCGCCAGACGTGAGCGGTATCCGTCAACCGGTCGTGAAGTCCGGGCATGACGAGTGGACCTAAGGGGTCAGACAGTGCTCTCTCCCGAGGAACAGATGCACTTCATCGAGAGCGGGGTCTCGGCGATCGTCCCTCGCCAGGCGATGCTCGACAAGCTCGCCACCGGTCGTCCGCTGCGCATCAAGCTCGGCGTCGATCCGACCGCACCGGACCTTCACCTCGGGCATGCCGTGCCCCTGCGCAAACTCCGCCAGTTTCAAGACCTCGGCCACGTGGTCGTGCTGATCATCGGTGACTTCACGGCGCTCATAGGCGATCCGTCAGGGCGCACGGCGACCCGGCCGCCGCTC
>JANYLP010000002.1 GCA_025361445.1 Coriobacteriia bacterium | reverse complement strand
GTCAGGTCCTCCGCCATCTTCTTCGTCAGCGTCGTGACCAGCACGCGCTCGCTCTTCTCCGCGTGCTCGCGCACCTCGTGGACCAGGTCGTCGATCTGGCCCTTGGTGGCGCGGACCTCGATCTCGGGGTCGACCAGGCCGGTGGGGCGGATGATCTGCTCCACCACGTGGCTCTTCGAGACCGATAGCTCGTAGTCGCCCGGCGTGGCCGAGACGTAGACGAACTGCGGTACGTGCTGCTCGAACTCGTCGAACCGCAGGGGCCGGTTGTCGAGCGCGCTCGGAAGCCGGAACCCATGCTCCACCAGCGTGAGCTTGCGGCTGCGGTCGCCCTCGTACATCCCTCTGACCTGCGGGATCGTGACATGGCTCTCGTCGATCATGCACAGGAAGTCCTTCGGGAAGTAGTCGATGAGGCAGTGGGGTGGCTCGCCGGGTGCGCGTCCATCGAGGTGCCGCGAGTAGTTCTCGATACCGGAGCAGAACCCGAGTGTCTCGAGCATCTCCAGGTCGTAGGTGGCGCGCATCTCGAGCCGCTGCGCTTCAAGCAGCTTCCCCTGGGACTTGAAGTACGCTATGCGCTCCTGCAGCTCCTCGCGGATGCCCGCGATGGCGGTGTGCAGCCGCTCGGGAACGGTCACGTAGTGCGTCGCCGGCCAGATCGGCACCGATTCGAGCTCCGCAAGGACCTCGCCGGTGACCGGGTCGACCTCCGAGACCGACTCGATCTCGTCGCCGTAGAACTCCACGCGCAACGGGTGGTCGGCGTACGGCGGGAAGATGTCGAGCACGTCGCCGCGCACCCGGAACGTGCCGCGCGCAACGTCGAAGTCGTTGCGGTCGTACTGGATGTCGATGAGCGCCCGGATGAGCACGTCCCGGTCCTGCGTCGCGCCGACGGTCACGAAAGCCGCCTGCCCTGCGTAGTCCTCGGGAGAGCCGATGCCGTAGATGCAGCTGACCGAGGCCACCACGACGACGTCGCGGCGGGACAGCAGGGCCGCCGTCGCGGCGTGCCGCAGCTTCTCGACCTCCTCGTTGATCGAGGAGTCCTTCTCGATGAAGGTGTCGGTGGACGGGACGTACGCCTCGGGCTGGTAGTAGTCGTAGTACGAGACGAAGTAGACGACCGCGTTGTCAGGAAGCAGGTCCTGGAACTCGGACGCGAGCTGTGCCGCCAGCGTCTTGTTCGGCGCCATCACGAGCGTCGGCTTCTGCACCGATTCGATGACCTTCGCCATCGTGAACGTCTTGCCGGAACCGGTGACGCCGAGCAGGGTCTGGTAGCGCTCCCTCGCTTCGACCCCCGCGGCAAGGTCCGCGATCGCCTTGGGCTGGTCGCCGGCGGGCTCGTAGGGGGCGACCACGCGCAGTTCGTTGCTCACGAGCGGTCTCCTCACGAAGGCGGTTCCACAAACGGCCGGGCGCGTTCCCTAGCGATCCGGGGCGACTTCCTATTCTACTTCCGGGCCGCCGGGAACGCGTCGGGATACAGTTCGCGGTACGCCGCGACCTGGGTGCGGACCCCGTCGACATATCGAGCGGTCTCCGGGAAGTCGATCGCGGCGCTCACCGGACCCTTCGTGCGCTTCCAGCGCGCCGCCCACTCGTCGGCGTTGCTGATGCCGGCGTTGTACGCGGCCAGAGCGAGGTCGACGTTGCCGTCGTAGCGCGCCACCAGTTCCGCGAGGTACGCGGAGCCGACGCGGATGTTCGTCTCGGGTGCCGACAGGGCGATGACGGTCATCGCCCCTTTGATCCCGATGCGGGAGGCGACAGCGTCGGCCGTCGAAGGCAGGACCTGCATCAGGCCCACCGCTCCGGCGGTCGAGACCACGTCCACCCGGAACCCGGACTCGGCGTTGATGACCCCGGCGAGCAGGTACGGATCGAGGCCGTTAGCCGCCGCCGCGTCGGCGATCGCCTGCTCGTGAGCGAGCGGGTGGGAGAAGCGCTGGAACAGGTCGTAGCCGCGCCAAGCTGCGAACGCCACGATCGCAAGCGCAAGGACGAGCAGAAGGAGTCTCGGCCCTCCGCGGCGATGGCTACGAGTCACGGCCGGCCATCTCCAGGTCCCACCACGAGACGAGCAGCGACTCGAACGACGTTTTGTCGTCGTCGTTCTCGACGGTCCAGTCGGCGATGTCACGTCGCTCGGCGTCTGAGGCCTGCAGCGCGATCCTGGCGCGGACATCGTCCTCGCTCATGCCTCGCTCGAGCAGACGGGCTACGCGCTGGTCTTCGTCGGCCGAGACCACGAGCACGCCGTCGAGCAGGTCGAAGAACTCGGGAGCCTCGACGAGCAACGGCACGTCGATGACGATGACCGACGGCGGCTCCGGCATCTCGCCCAGCATGTCGATCGCACCGGCCGCCGCGGCATAGACGCCGGGATGTACGATCCGGTCCAAGTTGCGGGAGGCATCAGGACTCGCGAACGCCAGGTCGGCCAGCGCTTGCGTGTCGACGCCTCCGTCCGACCCAGCGACCTCGGGGCCGAACGCCGCGATCACGTCCTTCGCAAGCGGCCCCCCGGCCGCGATGAGCTTCTTCGCCAGGTCATCGAGGTCGATCACGGTGGCGCCGAGCTCGCCGAACAGGCGCGCGGCCGTGGTCTTCCCCGACCCGATCCCTCCAGTGACTCCGAGAACGTACATGCGGGCGACTCCTTCGTCCGATGGACGGGGCCGGGCCCCGCGCTGATCATGCGCGGGCGCCCGGCCCCGGACGGTACGTGTGCGCGCGACTGCGCGCGGGCGCTACTCGGCCGCGGGCGGTTCCTTTGCCTCGGGCTCGGCCTCGGGCTCGGCGACGGGCTCCGCCACGGGCTCCTCAACGGCAGCTTCCTCGGCGACGGGCTCCGCCTCGGGCTCCGCGACGGACTCCTCGACGACGGGCTCCTCAGCGGCGGCCTCTTCGGCAACCTCGGCGGCAGCTTCCTCGGCGGCGATCTCCTCGGTCACGGCGTCCTCGGCGACCTCGGTCGGAGCGGCATCGACGGCCTCGGCCTCGAGGTTCTCGTTGGAAATGACCTCGGCGATGGCTGCGGCGGAAACGCCGCCGTCCTCGGGCTCCTCATCGGAGGCCTCGAAGCCTTCCTTGCCCTCGAGGGCGTCCGGCAGGCCGAGCTCGGCGTTCGCGGCGCGGATGGAGAGCGAGATGCGGCGACGCTCGGTGTCGACGTCCATGACGCGGACGTGGACGGAGTCGCCAACGGCAACGACGTCCTCGGGCTTCTCCAC
>JANYLP010000112.1 GCA_025361445.1 Coriobacteriia bacterium | reverse complement strand
TTCGACATCGTGAGCGAGGTCGACATGCAGGAGGTCGACAACGCGGTGCAGCAGGCCGACCGCCAGATCGCCCAGCGCTTCGATCTGAAGGACACCAAATCCGAGGTCACGCTGGACAAACATGCCGCGACGATCCTCGTGAAGGCCCCGTCGGACTTCGTCGCTCGCCAGGTGATCGATCTGCTTGGCACGGCCGTCGTGAAGCGGGGGATCGACCTCAAGGCGCTGACATGGGGCGCTCCTGAGGCCGCGAGCGGTGGCTGGGTTCGTCTGACCGCGACCATCGTCAACGGCATCGAGGACACGCTCGCCAAGCGCATCAATAAGGACATCCGGGACGAGAAGTTCAAAGCCAAGATCCAGATCGAGGGCGATAAGCTTCGAGTGTTCTCACCGAGCCGCGATGAGCTGCAGCGAATCATCGCGTTCGTCAAGGACAAGGACTACGGCATCCCGCTCCAGTTCACGAACCGCCGGTAGAGGCGAGCGATGTCCGGCACCAAACGCCCCCGAGTGGCCTTCGGGACGCTCGGCTGCCCCAAGAACGAGGTCGATTCCGACCGTATGGCCGCATCCCTGACGGCGACTTTCGACCTCGTCGCCGACATAGACGCGGCCGACGCGGTGGTCGTCAACACGTGCGCCTTCATTCGTGAAGCCACAGAGGAATCCATCGCGGTCGTCCTCGACGTCGCGGGGGAGTGGAAGGCGGCCGATCCGAGTCGCCGGCTGGTCGTCACCGGATGCATGCCCTCACGCTACGGCGACGATCTGAGCGACTCGATGCCCGAGGTCGACGCGTTCGTATCGGTCTCGGACGAAGCAGGACTCCTGCGCGTACTTGCCGGTCTTCTGGGCGTCGAGGTCCTTTCAGCGCCATCCACGGCAACACGACTGGCTCCTGGGCCTTCCGCATACCTGCAGATCTCCGATGGCTGCCATCGCGCGTGCACCTTCTGTATCATCCCGTCGATCCGGGGGGACTACCGCTCCAGGTCCGCCCCTGAGGTCCTCGCCGAGGCACGGGCGCTCGTCGAGGCTGGGGCGCGAGAGCTGATCCTCATCGGCCAGGACACCTCCTCTTGGGGACGGGATCTTCCGGGGCGACCGGTACTTGCCGATCTCGTCCGCGAATTGGCGTCCATCGAAGGCCTGGCGTGGCTGCGTCTCATGTACGTGCAGCCCGACGAGATCACTCCGGATCTCCTCGATGCCATGGCGTCCTCGCCAACCGTGTGCCGCTACCTCGACATGCCGCTCCAGCACGCCTCACGCGACGTACTGGCGCGCATGGGCCGCCGCGGCGACGCCGGTGACTACTTGCGGCTCATCGGCGTCATCCGGGACCTGCTTCCCGGTGTGACGCTGCGCACCACGCTCATTTCCGGCTTTCCTGGGGAGACGCGTGAGGATTCGAAGCGCCTGCTGGACTTCATCCAGAAGGCGCGGATCGACTTCGTCGGCGTCTTCCCGTTCTCGCCCGAGGACGGCACCGTCGCGGCCACCATGGCCGATCAGGTTCCTTCCCGTACGCGCGTGGCACGGGCACAGCGCGTGCGGGACGCTGCGGACACCATCGGTGTCGAGCGAGCGGCGGCGCTGGTCGGCACGACGCTCGAAGTCCTCGTCGAAGGCGTGGACGAAGAAGGGGTCACCGTCGGTCGTCACCGCGGCCAGGCGCCGGAGATCGACGGGGTGGTACTGCTTGACGGCGTTCACGCACCTGGCTCGATCGTCCGGGCGCTGATCACCGACTCACTGGGATACGACCTCGTCGGAGAGGTGCGGTAGGTGCGAAAGCTCGGAATGGCGAACTGGATCACGCTGATCAGGATGACCTTCATCCCTGTCTTTCTCGTGGTGCTTCTCGGCCAGTACGCCGAGGACTGGAGCGACTGGAGGCCCTGGCTCGCCGCCGCGGTCTTCACGGTGCTCGCGGCCACCGACGCCGTGGACGGCTACGTCGCTCGCTCCCGTAACGAGGTCACCACGTTCGGGAAGTTCATCGATCCTCTCGCGGACAAGCTCCTTGTCACGGCCGCCCTCGTCGGGCTCGTGCAGCTCGGGAGTCTCGACGGATGGGTGGCGATCGTCATCATCGGGCGCGAGCTCGTCGTCTCCGGTCTGCGCATGGTCGCCGTCGCCGAGGGTGTTGTCATCGCAGCTTCCCCATGGGGCAAGGTCAAGACGGTATTCCAGGTCGTGGCGGTCGTGATGTTCATCCTGAAGAACGCGCGGGTCTTTGCGGCGTACGCGGGGGCCTTCGCTGTCGCATCGTGGACGGTCATGATCATCGCCCTGATCCTCACGGTATGGTCGGCGGCCGACTACTTCTACCACGCTCGTGAGGTCATCGCCGGTCCGTGGAGCGGTGACCGTACCTCCGAGACGGACGAAGCCGACTCGTGATCCCCCCGACCGACGCGGCGATCGTCACCGTCGGTACTGAGCTGGTCCGTGGCCTGGCCGTCGACACCAACACCTCCGAGATCGCGCGTGCGCTGTCCGCGGTCGGGATCGAGGTACGCGAGGCCGTCTCCGTGCCGGATGATCGCGCTTCACTGACTGCTCACCTGACGCGCTGTGGTGCGGCCTACGACCTCATCGTGGTCACGGGAGGCCTCGGGCCCACTCACGATGACGTGACGCGTGAGGCGGCCGCCGAGGCCCTCGGGGTCGGGATCACTCGTGACCCGCGGCTGGCGAGCGGCCTCCAAGCGGTTGCTGCACGACATGCCGACCCCCGCGCCGCCGAACAGGTATTCCGGCAGGCCGACGTCCTGGACGGCGCGCGAGTCCTCGACGCGGTCCTCGGCACGGCACCGGGGCAGGTCGTTCGCACGGCACGCGGCGAAGTGCTGCTTCTGCCCGGGCCGCCGCGTGAGATGCGCCCTCTCCTGCAGACATACCTCAGGGACCGGTCGGGTGCACGGTCGGAACCGGTCGTTCTGCGGTGCGCCGGACGATCGGAATCCGACCTTCAGATGGCGGCCCAGGACGTGCTGGGGGATCGGGACGACATCGAGCTGACCGTTCTTGCAGCCCCGGGTGATGTGCGGGTCGTCCTGTTCGACCGTGGTGCCGGCGCGGCAGCGCTGGCGCTGGCCGGCGCGGCCATCGCACAACGGGTGGGAGAGGCCTGCTACTCGACAGACGGTCGCAGCCTTGCCGAGGTCGTTCTCGACCTGGCGCGCGCGGCGCGCGTCTCCGTTGCGACCGCGGAGTCCTGCACCGGCGGACTTGTGAGCGGCGCCCTGACGGAAGTCCCCGGTGCATCGACTGTCTTCCTCGGCGGTGCGGTGACGTACACGGACGACCTCAAGACGACGGTGCTGGGTGTGGATCCGTCCCTGCTCGAGACCTTCGGAGCCGTCTCCGATGCTGTTGCGAGGGCGATGGCCGCAGGGGTGCGCGATGTGACAGGCGCCGACCTGGCTGTGTCCGTGACGGGTATCGCGGGTCCGGATGGAGGGTCCGCAGACAAACCGGTCGGCACCGTCTGGTTCGGCATCGCAGGCCCGGACGGCGTGCGCGCCGAGATGCGGCGCTTCTCCGGCGATCGTCACTCCGTCCGGGAACGCTCGGTCACAACGGCGCTGGACCTGCTGCGGCGGGCCCTTCCTCCCGAGTAGGCGCGACCCGGTGCATTCCCGCGTGTTCCTCGCGATCGAGCTGTCACCGGCGACCCGCGACCTTGTGGCAGCGACGGGCGTGGCGCTCGCAGCCACCGACCCCCCTTGGGTGGGGGAGAAGTCCGTGGCCGCCGGACTGCTCCACGTGACACTGCTCTTCATCGGGGCCGTGCCGGAAGCTCACCTGCCGGACCTGCTGCTGCACGTGAGAGCCTCGGCTGCCAGGACGCCGCCCTTCCGACTCCGCATCTCCGGGATCCGGGCGATCCCGGAGATGCGCCGCGCCTCGATGGTGTGGGCGACGCTCGACGGCGAGGTTCAGTCAGCGGCATCGCTCGCAGCGGACCTGAGACGGGCCGCGGGACTTCCTGTGCCGGACGGTCCCTTTCGCCTCCATATCACGCTCGTGCGAGCACGCCATCCCCGTTCCCTGCGGGCCGACGCCATCACGCGAGCGACGGCGGTACTGTCGGACTCCGGACGGGACCCGGACAGGTTCGTGTCAGTCCGCTTCGTTACGGTGTTCTCGAGCAAGCTTCGTAGCGACGGTCCGGAGTATCGGAGCCTCGCACGGTACGAGCTCGGAACAGCGGTCGGCTGAAGTTCGATCGATTGACACCGAACACGTGTTCGTATAGTTTCGCAGGTACAGGACCGCGCGCCGGAAGCGCGTGGGCCGCGATATCGATGAGGAGCGTGGCGCATGGAGCGCGATCAGGTCGACAAGGTGCTTGAGATCACGAAGGAACAGGTCGAGCGCAAGTTCGGCAAGGGTTCGCTCATGCGCCTCGGCGAACACGCGAACATCGGTGCGATGCCCGCGATCCCCACGGGTTCGCTCGCGTTGGATGCGGCCCTCGGCATCGGCGGGGTCCCCCGCGGCCGTATCGTCGAGATCTACGGTCCCGAGTCGGGCGGCAAGACCACGCTGGCGCTGCACATCGTTGCCGAAGCCCAGCGCCTCGGAGGGATCGCCGCCTACATCGATGCGGAGCATGCACTCGACCCTGCATACGCCGCCAAGCTCGGCGTCGACATCGACGACATGCTCATCTCGCAACCGGACACCGGCGAGCAGGCCCTCGAGATCTGTGACATGCTCGTGCGCAGCGGAGCCGTCGACATCGTCGTCATCGACTCGGTCGCGGCGCTCGTGCCGCGCGCCGAGCTCGAAGGTGAGATGGGAGATGTGACCGTCGGCCTTCAGGCCCGTCTGATGAGTCAGGCCCTGCGCAAGCTGGCAGGCTCACTCTCAAAGTCGAACACCACCTGCATCTTCATCAACCAGCTCCGCGAGAAGATCGGCGTGATGTTCGGCAGCCCCGAGACGACGTCAGGCGGACGCGCGCTCAAGTTCTACGCATCGATCCGCATCGACATCAGGCGCATCGACTCGATCAAGCAGGGGACAGACATCGTCGGTAACCGCGTTCGCGCGAAGGTCGTCAAGAACAAGGTGGCACCGCCGTTTCGGCAGGCAGAATTCGACCTCATGTACGGCCATGGCATCTCGAAAGAGGGCTCGCTTCTCGACCTTGGCGTCGAAGAGGGCATCGTGAGCAAGTCGGGGTCGTGGTTCAACTGCGGTGAGGAGCGTCTCGGCCAGGGCCGCGAGGCAGCGAAGGAGTACTTGCGCGACCATACGGAAACCCGCGACCGCATCGAGAGCCAGATTCGCGAACGGCTCAATGTCCCCCAAACGAGCGGCCTGACGGCTCCGATCGGCGCAGCAGCTGACGAGACCGCGGAGTAGAGGGCGTCCCGGCCGGGACCCCGAACGCGATGGCTACGATCACAGAGATACGACGATGCGGCCCGGGCCTTCGGCGACGGGCCCTCGTCATCGACGGTGACCACTGGCGTGATGTGCCTTCCGGACTCATTGCGATCATCGCGGTCGACGTCGCCGACGAGGTCGACCTCTTCGAGCTCGAGGAGCGCATCCGAGCAGCAGAGCCGGCGCTTGCACGTGAGCGCGCGATCAGACTGATCACCGCACGCGAGCGTTCCTGCCACGGACTCGTCGAGCGGCTCGTTGACGACGGCTTCGCCCGTGCTGTCGCCGAGGGCGCCTCCGCCGACCTCGAACGTATCGGGCTCATCGACGACGACCGCTACGCTCACGCGCTCGCGCGCACGCTTGCCAACGCGCGTGGGGCCGGGCGGGCGCGCATCACGCGCGAGCTTCGTCAGGCGGGGATCGCTGAGGAGCTCGCCGCCCAGGCCCTCGAAGAAGCGCTCGATCCCGACGAGGAGCGTGCTGCTGCATCCAGACTCGCTCAGGCAGCTGCTGCACGCCCGGGCGCGACCGTCGACAAGATCGCCTCCCGTCTGCTGAGGCGCGGGTATCGGTCCGCGGTGGCGCTCGCAGTCGCTCGTGAGGCGATCGGGGCGGCCGACCGCGCGGACGACTCTGGTGCGGCAACCTCCTCGGCCTACGACGACTGAGGCCTGCTCGCTCCGGCTTCTGGGGTCGCTTCGACGTCGGTCGTCCTTGACCCCGAAGCACGTCCGACGCTATCCTTGACCTCGGCAAATGTGATCACACCGTCGGCTTCGACCGTTCGGTGTTGTGTATGAGGGACCTCGGTCTCGCACGCGGTAGGCACGAGAGCGCACATAGCGCTCTAGCGGCGCATATGGGGCCGCCGATCCCGCATACATGTTGTGTCGCCTTTGCCGGACGCTTCGTCGTCCGGCTTCGTCGTGACTGGGGCCCGCGTTCGCGGGAACCAGACCGCCCTTCGCAGGGTGGCGGCGAGTCCGGCTGCCGACCGCCCACATGGAAGCTATCGACGGGGCGCACCACCCATACAAGCGCCCGAAGGGAGGGACCACGTGATCGAGACCATCATTGCTGTCGTCGCGGTCGGCATCGGAGTCCTTCTCGGTTTCTATCTCCGGAAGAACTTCGGGGAGAAGCAGCTCGATGCCGCGCGCACGTCCGCGGACCGCATCGTCGCTGACGCCGAGAAGCAGGCCGAGACGCTCCGCAAGGAAGCCGTCCTCGAGGCGAAGGACGAAGTATTCAAGCTTCGCGCCGATGCGGAGACCGAGGCCAAGGAGCGGCGCAAGGACCTCACGGCACTTGAGACTCGCCTCATGCAGCGCGAGGAGTCGATGGAGCGCCGCGCCGAGTCGCTCGACAAGCGCGAGCACCAGCTCTCGAGCATGCAAGGTCAGCTCGACAAGCGCGACAAGGACCTCGAGGAAGCGATCGCCGAGGAGAAGGCACGCCTCGAGTCGCTTGCGGGCATGACCTCGGAGGAGGCAAAGCAGGTCCTTCTGAAGCGGATCGAGGAAGACGTCAAGCATGACGCCGCGGCGATGATCCGTGACGTCGAGACGCGCGCCCGCGAAGAGGCCGACAAGAAGGCCCGCAACATCGTCGGCATCGCCATCCAGCGCGTCGCCGCCGATCACACTGCCGAGTCGACGGTCTCCGTCGTCCACATCCCGAGCGACGACATGAAGGGCCGACTCATCGGCCGCGAAGGACGCAACATCCGCGCCTTCGAGCAGATGACCGGCATCAGTCTGATCATCGACGACACCCCCGAGGCCGTCATCCTGTCGAGCTTCGATCCGGTGCGTCGCGAGATCGGGCGCGTCACGCTCGAGTCTCTTCTGGCGGATGGCCGTATCCATCCGGCTCGTATCGAAGAGATGTTCGCCAAGGCCGAGAAGCTCGTCGAGCAGCAGGTCCACGAGTCGGGCGAGCAGGCCGTTTTCGAGACGCAGGTCCACGGCGTGCATGCGGAACTCGTCCGGACGCTCGGGCGCCTCCGCTTCCGCACCTCGTACGGTCAGAACGTCCTCAAGCACTCACTCGAGGTCAGCTATCTCGCTGGCGTCATGGCCGCGGAACTCGGCGTCGACGTGAAGCTCGCCAAGCGTGCCGGCCTGCTTCACGACCTGGGCAAAGCCATCGACCACGAGGTCGAAGGCCCGCACGCGCTGATCGGTGCCGAGCTTGCCAAGCGCCTGGGCGAGCACAAGGACATCGTCCACTGCATCGAGGCGCACCACGGTGACGTGGAGCCCTCCACCGTAGAGGCGGTCCTCGTACAGGCCGCGGACGCCATCTCCGCTTCGCGCCCCGGCGCTCGCCGCGAGACGATCGAGAGCTACATCAAGCGCCTCGAGAAGCTCGAGGAGCTCGCCAGCGCCCACAAGGGCGTCGAAAAGGTCTATGCCATGCAGGCGGGGCGTGAGGTCCGAGTCATGGTGAAGCCCGAATCGATCTCGGACGCGGACTCCGTCATGCTCGCGCGTGACATCGCCAAGGAGATCGAGGACCAGATGCAGTACCCGGGCCAGATCCGGGTCATGGTCATCCGCGAAAGTCGCGCCATCGACTACGCGAAGTAGCCAACCGGCTCGCCAAGGAACGCCCACGACGAGCCGTCCCGCATGATGGGGCGGCTCGTGTGCTTGCCGGAGAGGGGGAGTGCTCGTCCATGGGTGGCGCTTCAGACATCGAATACCGCGAGGCTACAGACGTGGACCTGCCTCACATCCTCGAGGTCCAGCACGATGGTTTCGGTCGTGTGGCCCGGGAACTGGGCCTCGAGTCCGGCGATCTGCCACCGCTCCAGGAAGACCTGGCGGACCTCCGGCGGATCATGTCCGAGGGCACGCGCTTCTTCGTGGCGCTCGAGGATACCCGCGTGGTCGGCACCGTCCGCGGCTCGCTGACCACTGAGTGCACGGTTCAGGTCGGCCGGCTCGCCGTGAGCGCCGACCACGTGCGCCGAGGCATAGCGCGAGCGCTGATGGGAACTCTGGAGCGCGCCTACCCATCCGCGCGCCGTCTTGAGCTGTTCACGGGCCGTGAGGCACGCGCGCCGCTGGCGCTCTATCGCTCGCTCGGCTACACCGAGATGCCTCCGGTGCCTGACGTTCCGTACCTTATCTGGCTTGAGAAGCCGGTGGCCACGCCTACCGCACCCGACGACGCCCCGCTAGACTGACACGCATGACTCCTGATGACTCAATGCTTGACTTCGTTTCATCCGTCTCCGGCGACCAGTACGTCAAGGTCGAGGAGACGCTCGGCGACGGCTTCGTCCGGCTCAAGGTGTCCGAGGCCGAAAGACGTCAGGCCAAGCACGACATCCGCACCCTCGAGGACATCATCGTCGAGCTGTTGCGCAACTCCCGTGACGCCCACTCCAGGCGCCTCTATGTGGCGAACAGCCGCGAGGGCGACATGCGGACCCTCACCGTCATCGACGACGGCGTCGGCGTTCCGGCAGCGATGCGGGAGCGCATCTTCGAGCCTCGTGTCACGAGCAAGCTCGAGACCATGGTCATGGATCGCTGGGGCGTCCACGGACGCGGCATGGCGCTCTTCTCGGTGCGCAGCAACGTCGACAGCGCCGTGCTCGTGGCCTCGGATCCACACAAGGGCTCCTCGCTCGTCGTCGTGGCCGACACCACGAAGCTCGCGGAGAAGGCCGACCAGTCGAAGTGGCCCGCCGTTGAGCGCGATTCCGAGAGCGGCCGCCTGGTCGTGTCGACGGGACCGCACAACATCGTGCGCCGGGTCGTCGAGTTCGCCATCGAACACCCCGATCTTGAGGTGTTCCTGGGCACACCGACCGAGATCGTGGCCTCGATCGTGGCGCACGCCCGCGGTCGTCTGGATGCGCGACAACTGCTCTTCTGCGACGATCCGCTTGAGTTGCCCGTATGGCTGAGGCCCGCCGTCGCGGCCGATGCGGCCGAACTCGTGGCTGTGTGCGCCGCGATCGGGCTTGCGATATCCGAGCGTACCGCCCACCGGGTACTCGGCGGAGAGCTCGAGCCGCTCGACAGCGTGCTGGAATACGTCGCGCCGACGACGGCCCAGATCGATCCCCGGCGCCCAGACATCTACCGCGACCGCCGTGGGCTGCGGATCGACCGCTCCGACGCCAGGGAGTTCCAGCGCCGGCTCGAAGAGGCCTTCGACCTCGTTGCCGAGAGGTACTACCTGCACCTTTCGGGCGAGCCGAAGATCACCGTAGGCCGGGACACCATCACCGTCCGGTTCCCGGTCGAGAAGGACGACTGAGGCTCCGCTCGACTGTTGGGCTTCGAGGGCTATCCTCGACGTCCGCTTGAGCGTGAGAGCCAAGCACTCGTCTGTGCGCTATACTGTCGCCGCAGGCAGCGTGTCCCGGGGTTCTGCAGCAACATCCCACCACACCCGTAGCATTGTCATCGCACCAGTCACCGCAGCACCGGAGGCAACAATGGAAACCCTCAAGGTGTCCTCGCATTCGAGTCCCAACTCCGTTGCCGGCGCGCTCGCAGGCGTCGTGCGCGAGCAGGGCGCTGTCGAGATGCAGACCGTGGGTGCGGGTGCGCTCAATCAGGCCATCAAGGCCATCGCCATCGCCCGCGGGTTCCTCGCTCCTTCCGGCGTGGATCTGACGTGTGTCCCGGCCTTTGCGGACATCTCGATCAACGGCGAGGAGCGAACCGCGATCCGACTGCTTGTCGAGCCGCGAGACATGCGCGACCGCTGATCCGTTCCCAGAAGCATCGAGTACCGGAGCCTCGCTGAAGATGCCGGTCGATCTCCATGTGCACACAACCGCTTCGGACGGCGCTCTGTCGCCGTCCGAGGTCGTGCGTGCGGGCCGCAACGCGGACCTGCTCGCGCTCGCCATCACCGACCACGACACGACCGCAGGCCTCGATGAGGCGCTTCGTGCGGCCGACGGTGGCACGATGGCACTGCTCGCGGGCGTGGAGCTTTCTGTGGACGAGCAGAGCGGATCGGACGTCCACGTCCTCGGGCTGCTCATCGACCATCACGACGCCGCGCTGGCGGCCGCCCTCACGGGACTGCGCGAAGAGCGCGAGGAGCGCGCTGCGAGGATGGTGGCAGCCCTCGCGGCTGCCGGACACCCAATCGACCTCGATTCCGTACGAGAGGTCGCCCGTGGCGGCTCGATGGGCCGGGTGCACATCGCTCGCGTGCTCGTAGGCGCGGGCAGCGTGCCGTCCATCGACGCGGCCTTCCGTATCCTCATCGGGCGTGACGCGCCGTTCTACTCCAGGAAGCAGACGCTGGACGCGGTCACCGCGGTGGCCACGATTCACGGCGCAGGGGGAGTGGCAGTCCTGGCGCATCCGGGAGTCAGCGGTGAGCCGGCGTTGACCGCGCTCATCGAGGCCGGACTCGACGGTATCGAGGCGTTCCACGCCGAGCACACGGCACCCGATCGCGAACGCTTCGCCGCGCTCGCCGCCTATCACGGTCTGCTCGTCACCGGCGGGTCGGACTTTCACGGTCCCGGGGTCCACAGTGCGCCGATCGGCGGCGGAGGATGCCCCGACAGCGTGCTGGACGCCCTTGCGGAGAGAGCGGGACTCTACCGGTCATGAAGACGTATGAGGTCCGAACCTTCGGGTGCCAGATGAACAAGCACGACTCCGAGCGCATCGCCGGGATGCTCGTCGCACGCGGACTCGTGGAATCGCCCGCAGGCGAACTCGCCGACGTGGTGGTCTTCAACACCTGCTGCGTGCGCGAGAACGCGGACGAGCGGCTCTACGGCCAGGTCAGTTCGCTGTCGAGCCTGCGGCGGGAGCGGGGGACGGTGATCGCCGTCGGAGGATGCATCGGCCAGCGCGACGGCGCAGCGCTCCTGCGCACGCTCCCGCAGATAGACGTCGTGTTCGGTACCCACAACCTCGCGCGGCTGCCGGACCTCATCGACGCTGCGGTCGACTCACCTCGACCTGTGGTCGAGGTCGAGGACCCTTCCGATGGCGACTTCACATCGAACTTGCCATCGAGGCGCGAGCACCCTTGGCACGCCTGGGTACCCATCGCTGTTGGTTGCGACAACTTCTGCACGTACTGCATCGTCCCGTACGTTCGGGGACGCGAGCGCTCGCGCACTCGTGAGGATGTCGTCGCCGAAGTGACGAGGCTCGCAGCCGACGGCGTCGTCGAGGTCACGCTCCTAGGGCAGAACGTCAACTCGTACGGGCGCGACCTCTACGGCGATCCCCGCTTCGCGGAGCTGTTGCACGACGTCGCCGCCACGGGGATCGAGCGCATCAGATTCATGACGAGCCATCCGAAGGACCTCTCCGACGAGACGATCGCTGCGATGGCGCAGCTGCCCCAGGTCTGCCGCCACCTGCATCTGCCACTCCAGTCGGGCTCGGACCGGATCCTTGCGGCCATGAACCGCCGCTACACGCAGGCGGACTACCTCGCCCTGGTCGCCCGACTCTACGAGGCGATGCCCGACCTGGCTCTGACGACCGATCTGATCGTCGGATTCCCGGGCGAGACCGAGGCGGACTTCGAGGAGACGATGAACACCGTGCGGGCCGCCTCCTACGACGCGGCATTCACGTTCATCTACAGCCCGAGGTCCGGCACTCCCGCTGCCACGATGCCGGACCAGGTACCCAAGGGCGTCATCCAGCCGCGCTTCGACCGTCTGGTCGCCGAGGTCCAGGCCTCGGCGCTGACGAAGAACCTGCCGCTGGTAGGCACGGTCCAACGCGTCCTCTTCGAGGGAACGAGCAAGCGGGACGCGTCGGTGCTCACCGGTCGGACCGCGGGCAACAAAGTCGTACACGTGCGCTCACCGGTCGATCTGGCCGGCAGCTTCGCCGACGTGCTGATCGAAGACGCACAGACTTGGTTCTTGCTGGGTAGTCTCATTTCATGATCCGAAGCATCGGGACGAAGCGACGCGCAGCGCGGCGCGGGAGGTG
The DNA here is from genome assembly GCA_025361445.1 of Coriobacteriia bacterium. GTDB lineage: Bacteria > Actinomycetota > Coriobacteriia > Anaerosomatales > PALSA-660 > PALSA-660. The sequence continues at coordinate 9,972 of JANYLP010000112.1, read as the reverse complement.
CTATCAGCCATGGGATTCGACTTCCTCGGAATAGTGGCGCCACACCCTCCGATCATGGTTCGGGCAGTCGGTGGTGACGATGCTTCGGCCACGAAGGCCTCTGCAGTCGCTTTGGCGGCCTTGGGGACGCTCATTGACCGGTTCGCACCCGAGACCCTCGTGGTGGTCTCACCACACGCCGCGGGCTTCTGGGACGCCTTCACTGCGGCCACATCCACCCGGTTCCGTGGTGATCTCAGGCAGTTCCGCGCGCCCGGGGTGTCGCACGACGTGCCCGGCGACCCGGAACTCGCCATGGCGATCCTTGAGGAAGCATCCTCGACCGGTCTGGCTGCCGTCGCCCGCGAGGACGCACCCGGCGACGGCTACGCGGATCTCGACCACGGCGTTGTGGTGCCGCTACACTTCCTCGACTCCCACAGCGCCTATCCGCTGGTCGTCACGACGTTCGCCGGCCTCTCCGCCGAGGAGCACGCCGCATTCGGACGGGCGATCACACGCGCGGCGGTCCGGCTCGGACGGCGAGTGGCCTTCATTGCGAGCGGCGACATGAGCCATCGCCTCCTGCCCGGCGCGCCCGCCGGTTTCTCCCCTCGAGCGCACCTGTTCGACGAGCGCGTCGTCTCGCTCCTGGCGCGCGGCGACTTCGAGGGTATCGCCGCCATCGACGAGCAATTGCGTGAGGAAGCGGGGGAGTGCGGCTGGAGGTCGCTGCTCGTACTCGGCGGCTACCTTGAGGGATACGACGCCGCGGGCCGCGTGCTCGCCTACGAGGCGCCATGGGGCGTCGGCTACCTCACGGCCGCGTTCGCACCCGAGGCAGAGCTCGCGGGAACGCCTGCGTACACGCCGCTCTCCGGGGCCAAGGGCGGTATGCCGGGCGCCGACGCTTCCGCCACCGTCCGTCTCGCGCGGGCCACGATCGAGGCGTTCGTGCGCACGGGCACGTCCCCGGAACCCGCCCCCTTCGACGACCCCGCGCTGCCCGCGCGCGCCGGCAGCTTCGTCTCGCTCCACACGCATGGCGCCCTCCGTGGCTGCATCGGGACGATCGCCCCAACCCAAGCGACTCTCGAGGCGGAGATCGTCCACAACGCGATCCAGGCCGCCTCCCGGGATCCGCGCTTCCCGCCGGTCCGAGTCGAAGAACTCGCCGAGCTGGAGATCACGGTCGACGTGCTCGAGGCACCGGAACTTGTCGGCTCGATGCAAGAACTCGACCCGAAGGTATACGGTGTCATCACCACATGCGGCTGGCGCCGCGGCCTGCTTCTCCCTGACCTCGAAGGTGTCGACACATGCGAAGAACAGGTTGCGATAGCCATGCGCAAGGGCGGCATCCGGCCGGACGAAGCTATCTCGCTCGAGCGGTTCAGGGTGGTGCGGTATGCCTGAGGTAGCCGCGCTCGCCGCACAGGCGGGGCTGGCCGGCCGCGCTCATGTCCCGGCGGTCGTCGGCCCCACCGGCGCCGGCAAGACCGTCGTGGCGGAGGAACTCGCACTGCGTCTGGGCGGCGAGATCGTCTCCGCCGATTCGATGCAGGTCTACCGCGGCATGGACATCGGTACGGCGAAGCACCCCGCCGGCGACTGGCGAGTGCCGCATCACTGCATCGATCTCGTCGACCCGGGCACGCCGTACTCTGCGGCGCTCTACCAGCGTGACGCTCGCTGCGCGATCGAGGATGTCGCGGCGCACGGCAAGACGCCCGTTCTGGTCGGAGGAACGGGCCTCTACGTGCGCGCGGCCCTCGACGAGATGCACTTCCCGGCCGGCGACGAGTCGTCGCCCGTGCGGTCCGACCTCCAGAAGGAGCTCGAGCAGCACGGTCCCGAGGCGCTGTACGCCCTCCTGGTCGAGCGCGACCCGGATGCTGCCGCGCTCATCCACCGGAACAACACTCGTCGTGTGATGCGCGCCCTGGAGGTACTCGAGGATTCGGGGGTCTCGTACGCCGAGACCAAGGAGCACTTCTCAGACAGGATCCCGTACTACCGGGCGACCTACATCGGCCTCACGTTGGATCGGGACGCGCTCTACGCCCGGATCGACGCGCGGGTCGACGCGATGCTCGATGCCGGCCTGCTCGGGGAGGTCGAGCGTCTGCTCGAAGCGGGCTATCGCGGTGCGCTCACCGCTGCCCAGGCCATCGGCTACAAGGAGCTCGTACCGGTCATCGACGGTTCCGGGAATCTCGGGATCGCCGTTGCAGCGATCAAGCAGGCGTCCCGTCGCTACGCGAAGCGTCAGCTCACGTGGTTCCACGCCGACCCCCGTGTCCACTGGATCGATGTAACGAAGCTGTCAACCGCACAGACGGCGGATGCCGCACTGGCGCTGCTAGAATCAGAAGCGGAAGGCGTCGGCTCTCACCGGTGACGGTCTCGCGGCCGTGGGTCCGGATCGACAACCCTGCGAAAGGGATCGGAATGGACCTCCGCTTCACGAAGATGCAGGGCTGTGGCAACGACTTCATCGTCGTCGACGACCTGGACAAGGAATGGGACTTCGACGAGGAGGCGATCCAGCTCCTCTGCGACCGGCACTTCGGCATCGGTGCGGACGGACTCATCCTCGTGCGGCGCGCAAGCGATCCCGAGGCCGATTACTTCATGCTCTACCACAACGCGGACGGGTCGTTGGCCGAGATGTGCGGCAACGGCGTGCGCGTGTTCGCCAAGCACCTGTCCGACACAGGCCGTATCGAAGGCGACACTCTCGCCGTGCAGACCCTCGGCGGCATCAAGCGTATCGAGGTCGTGCGCGATAGCTCCGGCGCCTTCAGCCTGGCACGCGTCGACATGGGCGCCCCCGTTCTGGCCGCCCCGGAGATACCCACGACGCTTCCGGGCGATCCGGTCGTGGATGCAGCGGTAGCCACCGCGCTTGGCGACGCTGTGGTGACGTGCGTTTCGATGGGCAACCCGCACGCGATCGTCTGGGTCGACGACGTCGACGTGGCCCCGGTCACCACCCTCGGACCGCTCGTGGAAGTCGCATCGGTGTTCCCGCGCAAGACCAACGTCGAATTCGCAGAGGTCACCTCTGCTGCCCGTATCCGCTTGCGGGTCTGGGAGCGGGGGGTGGGGGAGACGCTCGCCTGCGGCACGGGCGCCTGCGCGACCCTTGTCGCCGCTGCGCTCACGGGCCGGACCGGGCGGCGCGCGACGATCGAGCTTCCCGGCGGCGACCTCGACATCGAGTGGACCGCGGATGGTCGCGTTCTGATGACCGGGCCGGCCGAGACGGTCTTCGAGGGCGTCTGGACCATCCCCGACGAGCAGTGAGCGGGGCGCCGGCGCGCACCGGCGCGCGCCGGCTCGTCTGCTAGGATGTGCGGCACCCCGGGGCGCCCAAGGTCCCCGGAGAAGCGAAGGACACGACGAAGGGACGACCTCGTGAGGACCGCGGACCGCATCGCGAACCTGCCCCCCTACCTGTTCGCCGAGATCGACCGGAAGGTCGCTCTGAAGCGGGCGGAGGGCATCGACGTCATCTCACTCGGCATCGGCGACCCCGACCGTCCCACGCCCGAGCGCATCGTTGAGGCGATGGGCCGCGCCATCCGCGTCCCCAAGAACCATCAGTACCCGAGCTACTACGGCTCGCAGCCCTACCGCGAGGCGGCATCCGCCTGGATGAAGCGCCGATTCGATGTCGACGTCGACCCGACCGCCGAGACGCTCGCGCTCATCGGCAGCAAGGAAGGCATCGCGCACATCTTCCTCGCGTTCGTGGATCCCGGTGACGTCACACTGGTTCCCGGCTGCGGCTACCCCGTCTACTACACCGGCGGGATCCTCTCCGGCGGAGAGACGTACTGGATGCCCATGAACGAGGAGAACGGCTTCCTCGCTGACTTCGAGTCGACTCCGAAGGATGTCTTGGCGCGCGCCAAGATGATGTTCCTGAGCTACCCGAACAACCCGACCTCGGCCATCGCCAACGAGGAGTACTTCGACCGTGCCATCGCGTTCGCCCGGGAGAACGACCTGCTCCTCATCCACGACAACGCGTACTCGGAGATCGGCTACGACGGCTACCGCGCGCCCAGTCTGCTGTCTCGACCCGGCGCCAAGGACGTGGCGATCGAGCTGTTCTCCACGAGCAAGGCCTACAACATGACCGGATGGCGTGTCGCGTTCGCGTGCGGCAACGCTCAGGCGATCAAGGCGCTCGGAACGGTCAAGAGCAACATCGACTCGGGCGTCTTCACCGCGGTACAGGACGCGGCGATCGAGGCGTTCTCGGGGCCGCAGAGCGAGATCGACGCCATGTGCGCCATGTATCAGCGCCGCCGCGACCTCGTGATGACCGCGCTCGGCAAGATCGGCATCCAGGCTTCCGTGCCCAAGGCGACCATCTATGTCTGGGCCAAGGTGCCGTCCGGCTTCAACTCGGCCGAATTCGCCACGCACATCCTCGAGAAGGCGAATGTCGTCGTGCCCGCCGGTTCCGCCTACGGCCCCGATGGCGAAGGATTCATCCGTATCTCTCTCACCACGCCCGACGACCGTCTCGCCGAGGCTGTCGCTCGCATCGAAGCATCCCTCTAAGGGAGCCGCACCCGCACATGTCGAACCACGAGCGTTTCACGCCCCACGAGACGACTCAGGCCCCCGTGGACCGGGCGATCCTGGTGGCCGCCGATCGCGGTCGCGGTTGGGGAGTGGTGGAATCGCTCGCGGAGCTGGAGCGCCTGGCGGACACCGCCGGTGCGGTCGTCGTGGCTACGCTGACCCAGAAGCTCTCTGCCCCGGACCCACGAACCTTCGTCCACAAGGGCAAGCTCGAGGAGATCGCGCAGACCGCTCGCGACCTCGGGGCCACGCTCGTCATCTTCGATGACGAACTCACCCCGTCGCAACAGAACAACATCGAGGGCGCCGTCCCCGAGACCAAGATCGCGGACCGCACCGCGCTGATCCTCGACATCTTCGCGCTGCATGCGACCTCACGTGAGGGCAAACTGCAGGTGGAACTCGCCCAGATGGTGTACCTCCTGCCACGACTGCGCGGACTGTGGCGCCATCTCGACCGATTCGCCGGTGGCGGCGTCATGACGCGTGGTCCCGGCGAATCGCAGCTGGAGACCGACCGCCGGCTCGCGCGCAAGCGCATCGGTGAGCTGAAGCGGGAGCTGGTGCATGTCGCGGGGGAGCGCGAGCTCCAGCGCAAAGCGCGCGTGCGCAGCGGGATCTTCCGCGTCTCGCTCGTCGGGTACACCAACGCCGGCAAGTCTACGACGCTCAACGCGCTCACCGACGCGGACGTGTTCGTGGCCGACAAGTTGTTCGCGACCCTCGATGCGACCACGCGTACGATGGAGCTGCCGGAGGGCCGTACGGTCACCGTCACCGACACCGTCGGGTTCATCCACAAGCTCCCGCACTCCCTCGTGGAGGCGTTCAAGTCCACGCTCGACGAGGTCCGCGAGGCGGACCTGCTCATCCACGTGGTCGATGGCTCGCACCCGCAGGCGTTCGACCAGATCGCCGCGGTCCAGGAAGTCCTGGGAGAGATCGGCGCGGCGGACAGGCCCGCGCTAGTCGTCTTCAACAAGGCCGACGCGATGGAGCCCGAGGTGCGCGCTCAACTCCTCGCGCGCTACCCGCACGCGGTGGTCTGCTCGGCGCTCACCGGCGAAGGGCTCGACACGTTGCGCGAACGCGTGTCTGCGGAGGCCGCCAGGCAGGCGCTCACTCTGACGATCCTGCTCCCGTACGACCGCGGCGACCTCGTCGCACTCGCCTATGAGAAGGCGCAGATCATCTCCGAGGAACACACAGTCGAGGGTACGCGACTGGTTGTTCGCGCGTCGGTCCAGGTAGCGGGCCACCTCGAGCCGTTCGCGGAGCACAGACGGACGGTCACAAGCGAAGCCTAGCTCTGCGGCACGGACCCAAGAGGAAGGGCGGCCCGCTCGCTGCGGACCGCCCTTCGTGCATTCATGCGACGCCTGCGGCGCATGCTGCGGGACGCTCGGTCTCACATACGGCGGAAGACGGCGACCACCTTGCCGAGAACGGTGACGTCGCGCGAGTAGATCGGCTCCATCGACGAGTTCTCAGGCTGGAGGCGGATACGATCCGGTTCACGAAAGAAGCGCTTGACCGTGGCCTCGTCATCGATCTGAGCGACCACGATGTCGCCGTTGCTGGCCGTCGGCTGCTGGCGGACCACCACAAAGTCCCCATCGAAGATGCCGGCGCCGATCATCGACTCGCCCTTAACACGCAGGACGAACGTGGCATCGTCACGGACCACTTCGGTCGGCAGCGAGATGGTGGACTCGATGTTCTCGGCCGCCAGAGTGGGCACTCCCGCGGCGACCGAACCGATGACGGGCAACTCGACGATGTTCGAGTTCTCGATCGGGCGCGGAGCATCGGTGTGTCGGCTCAGGACCTCGAGGGCCCGTGGCTTGCTCGGGTCGCGGCGGATCAGCCCCTTCGCCTCAAGAGCGTCGAGGTGCGCGTGCACTGTCGAGGACGAAGAGAGTCCCACAGCCGCCCCGATGTCACGCACGGTAGGTGGGAACCCCTGCCGTTGCGTCTCCGACTTGATGAAATCCAGTACCTGCCGCTGGCGGTCGGTCAGATCGCGATCGCGCGTCATGGCCCCGCTCCTTCCAACCGAACGTGCGTTCCGGGAGCAAGTGTAGCCCGACCGACCATCCTTGTGCAAACACGTGTTCGATTCCGGGCTTGCAGATACGAACATCTGTTCGTATACTGTCATCGAACACCCGTTCGCTCGTGTCGACACTCCGGTGTCAGAGCCGGGGAGCATCATCCGGATCGGTTCACACGCTGAGATGACGAAGGATATTGAGGTGGGGAAGATGGAAGACGCGACATGCATGCGGGTTCCGTACGCTCTCTCGACACGGAGTGATGGCGGCCGCCGGCCGGCCGGCACCCGTCAGCGTCATAGTCGGGGATTCGACTTCGCACCCCTTCTCTGGATGATCGTCCTCACCGCATTCGTCGTCGGCACAGGCATGCTCCCCACGGTCGAAGACCGCGTTCCATCCGGCCAGACCGCCACCATCTCCGTACGCGTCTCTCAGTCCGACACGCTCTGGTCGATCGCTTCGTCACATCGCATTCCGGGCATGTCGACGTCCAGGATGGTGGAGCTCATAGCCCGGGCAAACGCCCTGAACGACGGGGGGATCCGAGCCGGTGCCGTACTGCTCATCCCCACCGAGGGCACCGCGCCCATCTCGTACGCAGAGGCGACGAACCCACCAGCCGTGCGCTGACCTCGGGCATCATCGGCGGATCGTTTGCCCCATCCGCCTGCGCTTCTACCTCAACCATATTGTTGCCCCATATGTAGTGTGCTAGCGTATCGGGTGTCCAATATGTAGGGGTGGGAGACGGATGAAGTGCCCGTTTTGCGGTCACGATGAGACGAAGGTGATCGACTCTCGCGTCTCAGACTCTCAAGAGGCTATCCGGCGTCGTCGCGAGTGCCTCGTTTGTGAGCAGCGGTTCACCACCTACGAGCGCGTCGAAGAGATGCCGCTCATGATCCTCAAGAAGGACGGACGGCGCGAGCCGTTCGATCGCGGGAAGCTCATGCGCGGGCTGGTCGTCGCCACAGTCAAGCGCAACGTCACCCCACAGCAGCTCGAGCGCCTGATCGACGACGTCGAGTCCGAACTCCACAACAGCTTCCGCTACGAGATCCCCGCCAAGAACCTCGGGGATCTCGTGCTCGATCACCTCAAAGTGCTCGACAAGGTGGCCTACGTTCGTTTCGCCTCGGTGTACAAGGACTTCCAGGACCTCGACGAGTTCATGCGCGAGCTCAAGGTACTCAAGTGACCTACCTTCGCCAAGAAGCCTGAGAGAATGGCCATCAGCCTCGATATCCTCCGACTCGACCCGGGACTCCCGCTTCCGTCATACGCGCACCCCGGAGACGCCGGGCTCGACCTGTACTCCACTGTCGACCTTGTCCTTGGCCCCCACGAGCGCGCCCTGGTTCCGACGGGCATCGCGATCGCGATCCCTGAGGGCCACGCCGGCTTCGTGCTGCCGCGCAGCGGATCGGCACTGCGCTTTGGCCTCGGCCTCGTGAACAGCCCCGGGCTGATCGACAGCCACTACCGGGGCGAGGTCAAGGTCATCGTCGTCAACATGGATGCCGAGACGCCCATAAACATCGTCCGCGGCGACCGGGTCGCCCAACTCGTCGTTCAGGAGATCGCCTGCTGCACGGCGAACGAAGTCTTCGAACTCCCCGTGACACCACGAGGGGAGGGCGGCTTTGGCAGCACCGGCCGGTAGCCCCCGCATCCGGGTCGCGGCGGTTATCCCCTTCGAGGGAGGCCTACTCACCGTCAGGCACGTCAAGGACGGTCGGTCCTACCACCTGCTACCTGGCGGCGGGATCGAAGCGGGGGAGAGCATCGAGGACGCGCTCGTCCGCGAAGTCCGCGAGGAAACGGGCTTGCATTGCGAACTCGTTGGCCCGTTGTTCATCAACGACTCGATAGCACCTGATGGTTCCCGGCATGTCGTACAGCTCACATTCCTTGCCAAGACCATCGGGGGAGTCCTAACGGCGTCGCCGCGCGACGCGCGCGTCGCGTCAGCGCAGGTCGTCGCTCTCGACAGGCTCTCCGAACTCGACCTGCGGCCGCCGATGGCTGCGGAGCTGTTCCGGGCCGCAGCTACCGGGTTCTCGGACAGGGCGAGTTACCTCGGGCCGCTGTGGTCCGAGCCTTCTGACCAGTCTCCTACCGCAGTCGGGACGCCCATGACCGAAGGGTGACTCACCTGTGTAAGTTTACATAAGAGCGCACGAACAAGGATTCGCCGGTCGGTCCGGCGGAAGGGAGGAACGGTTCCAAAGGGGCGTGTCCGCGGCTGACGTAAGGTGGGCCGCGTGCAGGGAACCAAGGTCACACACAGAGAGGCTGGTTCAGATGGACAAGTTCTTCAAGTTCCAGGAGCGCGGGACGAATCTGCGCACCGAAGTCCTCGCAGGCGTGGTCACGTTCATGACCATGGCCTACATCATCTTCGTCAACCCGGGGCTGCTGTCCGCAGCATTCGGTGCGACCCCCGAAGCCGGGGCACTCTGGATCCCGGCACTCGCGACGGCGACCACGCTCGGTGCGGGCGTCATGTGTATCGCCATGGGCGTCTTCGCCAACCGGCCGTTCGCGCTGGCCTCGGGCATGGGTCTCAACGCGGTCGTAGCCTTCAGCATCATCATCCCACTGCACGTTCCCTGGCAGGTGGGCATGTCGGTCATCTTCGTCGAGGGAATCGTCATCCTCATCCTCGTCCTGACCGGTCTGCGCGAAGCGGTCATGAACGCCATCCCACTGAACCTGAAGCGCGCGATCGGCGTCGGTATCGGCCTGTTCATCACGTTCATCGGGCTGGTCGACGGCAAGATCATCGTCTCCAACCCGATCACCATGGTTCAGCTCGGCGACTTCACGACCCCCGCCGTGTGGGTCACCCTCATCGGACTGGTCGCGATCATGGGCTTCATGGCCCTCAAGGTGAAGGGCGACATCCTGTGGGGCATCCTCGTCGCCACCGTGGCGGCCCTGTTGCTCCAGGTCACCAAGCTCCCGGTCGGATCGTGGATCTCTGAGCTGAAGTTCGATACCTTCGGCGCGCCGTTCCAGAACGTGACGATGGCTTCCGGCGCCAGCGGCATGGCGGTCATGCAGCTGTTCACAGGCGCGCTGGCGCCGACGCTTCTGCTGTTCGTCTTCGCCACGATGCTCTCGGACTTCTTCGACACGATGGGGACCGTCATCTCCGTCGGCGAGCAGGCCGGCTTCGTCGATGAGAAGGGCCAGATTCCCGGCATCAACAGGATCCTGATGGTCGACTCCGCGGCCGCGGCCGTCGGCGGCTTCTTCGGCGCCAGCTCGATCACCACCTACATCGAGTCCGCATCCGGCGTTGCCGAGGGTGGCCGCACCGGACTGACCG
>JANYLP010000108.1 GCA_025361445.1 Coriobacteriia bacterium | reverse complement strand
CGCTGCCGTACCTCCTCAAGGACCTTGGCGTCCCGGTTCCAGTACTCGGAACGCGCCTCACATGCGGTCTCATCGAGGGCAAACTCGCCGAGCACAACATCCAGAAGCCCAAGCTCCGCGTGATCAAGCCCGGCATGCACGTCACGCTCGGGATCTTCGGGTTCGACTTCGTGCAGACGAACCATTCGATCCCGGATTCGGTGGCCCTTCTGATCCGCACCCCGGTCGGAACGGTGCTGCACACGGGCGACTTCAAGTTCGATCAGACGCCGATCGACGGACGCCTCACGGACTACGCGTCGCTCACGAAGGCGGGCAAAGAGGGCATCGTCCTGCTGATGAGCGACTCGACCGGCGCCAACAACCGAGGGTTCACCCGCCCGGAGCGGGAGATCGGCCGCGCGCTGCACGAGATCATCGAGAACGCTCCGCAGCGTGTGATCGTGGCCTCCTTCTCGAGTCACATCCACCGGCTCCAGCAGGTCTGTGACGCCGCGGTCGCATGCGGCCGCAAGGTCGTCGTGACCGGGCGAAGCATGATCAAGAACACCGGCATTGCCCGCGAGCTCGGTTACCTGCACATCGACGCCGCCAACATCGTCGACGCCTACGAGGCCGGCGACCTGCCCCCCGAGAAGGTCGTCATCCTGTCGACGGGTAGTCAGGGTGAGCCGCTCTCGGCTCTGGCGCGCATGGCCAACGGCGATCACCGGGCGGTCACGATCGAGAGCGGCGACACGGTGATCATCTCGGCCTCGCCGGTCCCCGGCAACGAGAAGGCAGTCTCCCGGGTCATCAACCGCCTCTACAAGGCCGGTGCCGATGTGTTCGACAAGAGCGTGGCCGACGTCCACGTCTCAGGCCACGGGGCGGCGGAGGAACTCAAGCTGATGCTCACGCTCACCCAGCCCCGGTTCTTCATGCCGATCCACGGCGAGACCCGGCACCTCTACGCACATCGCAACATCGCCAAGGCTGTCGGAGTCGCGGAGCGGGACATCTTCGTCATGGACAACGGCGACTGCCTGGAGATCTCGGAGAAGGGCGCGCGCATCTCGGAGCGCATCCCCGAGGCGGGTGTCGTCTACGTCGACGGCCTGCACGTCGGCGACGTCGGCGACGTTGTCATCCGCGACCGTCAGAAGCTGTCGTCCGACGGCATCGCCACCATCGTCGTGGCGATCGACCAGCGCACGCGGAAGGTAGTGGGGGAGCCCGAGCTCATCATCCGCGGCCTTCCGATCGCCGACACGGACCAGATCCTCGATCAGGCACGAGCCCGCATCATCAAGGCTCTCGCCCGAATGGAGAAGGAGGGCGCCACCGACCGCGGCATCATCCAGCGCGCGATACGGGATGCGCTGTCACAGTTCGTGTGGGAGACGCTGCGGCGTCGGCCGATGATCATCCCCGTCATCATGGAGGTCTAGCGCGTGGACTACCTACAATCGCTCGTCCTCGGCGTCGTCCAGGGTCTCACGGAGTTCCTCCCGATATCGAGCGACGGGCATCTCGCGCTCACCTACAGACTGTTCAATCAGGCGCCCAATCTGAGTTTCGAGATATTCCTCCACGGTGCGACGCTGATCGCGATGATCGTCTTCTTTCGCCGCGACATCATCGTGCTGGCTTCTTCCTTCCTGCCCAAGGGCAAGGGGACACCTGAGCGCAAGCTGGCCTGGCTGATCGTGGTCGCCACGGCCGTTTCAGGGGTGATCGCGCTTGCCGCCAAGAAGCTCGTGGAACAGGCAAACACGTCTTTGATCGTGATCGGTGTCGGATTCCTCGTCACCTCGATCGCGCTTGTCGCCGCCGAGATCATCGGCCGCCGTGCGACACGGCGCGAGCCCGAGGATCTCGGGTGGGGAAGAACCGTCGCGATCGCGATCGCCCAGGCCTGCGCAGCGCTGCCCGGGGTCTCGCGATCGGGTCTGACCATATCGGCAGGCATGTTCGGCGGGCTCACACGCGCCGCCGCGGCGCGCTTCTCGTTCCTGCTCGGCATGCCCCTGATCGCCGCGGCCGCGATCGTCGATCTCAAAGACGTCCTGTCGGGCGCCGCCCCCATGCCCTCGCTCCCGGTGGCCGCTCTCGGCTTCGTCGCCGCCGGGATCTCGGGTTACCTGGCCATCGCGGGCCTGCTCGCCTTCGTCCGCACGCGCCCCCTCTACGCCTTCGCGGGATATACTGCCGCCGTGGGGATCATCACCATCGTCTGGGGGGCGACCCTCCGCTAGTCGCACGAGACCATCGCTGCGGAAGATACGAGGAACGAGCCGGTGGCCAACAAGGGGTCTTCCACGCGCACGTCACGGTCATCGAAGCTCGCGTCCCGATCCCGGGCCGCGAACAAGGCCGGGGCGCACTCCGCGGACGGTCACGGCGTCTCGCGTGACATCCTCGGCATCTCATTCGTGGTCCTGGCGATCGCCGTCGCCGTCGCGGTCTGGTTCGGGATCAGCGACCCGGTCCCCTCGGCGGTTCGCACCATACTCGTCAGCATCGTCGGCGTCGGCGCCACCGCTGTTCCGCTTCTGCTGCTCGTGTGGGCGATCTCGCTCGTCTTCGAGCGCAGGGCTGTCAACGAGGCGGCGATCGGCGCGGGTCTCGCACTCATCTTCCTTGCGGTAATCGCGATGTGTTCGGCCGCCGTCCCGCTCCCCGTCGGGAACGCATCTCTCAGCGGATTCATGACTGCGTCCGGTGGCGGAGGCTACGTCGGTGGCGCCATCGCATGGGGCTTCGTCCGCCTCTTCGGCGTCGTCATCACCTACGTGGTCCTCTCCGGCGCCCTTCTTATCGGAGTCGTTCTGGCGACGGGGATCAGCCTCGCGGAGGTCTGGGAGCGCTTCATCGATCTCTTCAGAGGTGGCGAGCCCGAAGTGGCCCGCCCGGCGTCCCGTCGCAAGCTCGGCCCCGGCGCCAAGACGCTTCCGATGCAAGACCTCGACGACGAACTCGCGATCGAGCCGGCACCACGGCCCCGGCGGGATCCTGAAGCACAGCGCAAGACGGCGCCGGTCGTCCGGGCGCAGGTCCCTCGCCGTGACACCACCTTCGAGCTCCCTCCGCTCTCCATCCTGCGGACGAGTCCGGTCAACGCTGCGGCCTCGCGGGCATCCGACAAGGAACTCAAGGCCACCGCCGCCGTCATCGAGTCGACCCTCGCCACCTTCGACATCCCGTCGCGCGTCGAGGACTGGATCGCGGGTCCCACGGTCACGCTCTTCGAGGTCAAGATCGCCAAGGGCGTCAAGGTCAACAGGGTCACGGCGCTGTCGGACGATCTGGCACTCGCGCTGGCCACACCGACGGTCCGTATCCTCGCGCCGATCCCCGGCAAGTCGCTCATCGGCATCGAGGCGCCCAATGAGCATCGCACCACGGTCACCCTGGGCGACGTCGTCGCGTCGGGCACGGTCCCGGACACCAGTCCGCTCATGCTCGGCATCGGCAAGGACGTGGGAGGGGAGAGCATCGTCCTCGACCTCGCCAAGATGCCTCACATGCTCATCGCTGGTTCCACGGGAACCGGCAAGTCGGTCTGCATCAACTCTCTGCTCATGTCGGTCATCATGCGATCGACGCCCGACGAGGTGCGCATCATCCTCATCGACCCGAAGCGCATCGAACTCTCGATGTACAACGGCATCCCGCATCTCTACGTCCCCGTGGTGACGGAGGCGAAGGAGGCGGCGAGCGCGCTCGCATGGGCCGTCTCCGAGATGGAAGTGCGGCTTCGCCGCCTTCAGAAGGCGGGCGTGCGCAACATCGCCATGTACAACGAAGCGGCCCGCGCAGGCTCCCTGCCTGAGGGCATGGAGCCGATGGCGTACCTCATGATCGTCATCGACGAGTTGGCGGACCTGATGATGGTGGCCGCCCGAGAGGTCGAGGACTCCATCGTCCGGCTGGCGCAGCTCGCGCGGGCTGCCGGCATCCACCTCGTCGTGGCGACCCAGAGGCCCTCGACGGACATCATCACCGGGCTGATCAAGACCAACATCACGACACGCATCGCGTTCGCCGTCTCTTCCGGCATAGACTCGCGCGTCATCCTCGACACATCGGGCGCCGAGAAGCTTGTGGGCCTCGGTGACATGCTCCTGTCCACACCGCAGCTCGCGAAGCCTAAGCGCGTCCAGGGCGCATACGTCGCCGAGGACGAGATCACGGCCGTAGTGGACTTCCTCAAGAAGCAGGGTGACCCCGAGTACCACGAGGAGATCCTGCACACGAAGGTGACCCACGCCGGAGGGGCTCTTGACGATGGGGGAGATGACGATCCGCTCACCTGGGAGGCGGCCGACATAGTCGTGACCTCGCGCATGGGTTCGACCTCGCTCCTGCAGCGCCGCCTGAAGGTCGGCTACGCGCGCGCGGGCCGGATCATGGACATCCTTGAGGCCAAGGGGATCGTCGGACCGCCAGACGGCAGCAAGCCGCGCGAAGTGCTGGCCGACGTCGAGGAGCTCGAGTCGATCCGGGCGTTCGACCGGGACGACGAGCGCGACGACTGAGTCCGGCGCCACGCCGACGCAGGATCCACGCGACCGCTCCGTGCGGACGCGCCTGCGCTACAATCGCCTGAGACCGGGCCTGACTGCGCCCACCGCCCACAACCGGGACGCGAGTGATATGCCCACCGTCGGAGAGATCCTTTCAGCCGAGAGACGCCGCCAGGGCAAGCAGCTGGCCGACGTCGTCGAGGGCACGAAGATCCGTTCCCGGCTGATCGACGCCCTGGAACAGGGCCGTTACGACGACCTTCCGAGTCCGGCGTACGTCAAGGGCTACATCCAGAGCTATGCCCGCTTCCTCGAGATCCCGGCGGAGCCGCTCCTCGACCAGTTCAGGACCGAGTCCGCGAACACTGTGCGTAGAACCGCACCGATCGACCGCTACCTCGCTGCGATCCCCGCAGACACGATCGTTCCGCGACGCGACCGGGTCCACGAGATCCCCCGGAACGTGTGGGTCGTGGTCGCCGCCGGCGGCGTTCTGGTCGTACTGCTACTCTGCGCCCTGGCGCAGCTGTTTGGCGGCGGTGGGACCCGGAACACGCCGCCACCTCTCTCCGGCGATGAGACTTCGTCAGCGTCCCCGGGAGCGGGCGCCTCGACTGGTGCGACGAGCACGACGACCGCCTCACTCGGCTTCAAGGTCCGCATCTCCGCACTCACCGGGCTTGCCTCGACTCTGAAGGTCACCGTCGACGGTCACGTGGACTTCAACGGGTCCCTTCAGGACGGTGCAAGCAAGGAGTACCTCGTCACGACGACCGCGGTGCTCGTCATCGGCAACCCGTCCGCGGTCGTTGTGACACGGGATGGCCAGACGGTCGACGTGACGGCAGGCCAGGCTCTGACCCTCACTGCGACGAACTGAAACCGCCGCATCGCACGCCGGTCGTTCAACCCGCACATTCCCGTCGATATACAGAGAAGAGGTTGAACCCGCTGTGGCCAAGGACGAGAGTTTCGA
>JANYLP010000079.1 GCA_025361445.1 Coriobacteriia bacterium | reverse complement strand
GGCCGAGGGCGCGGCGCATCGTGATCGCGAGCCCCTTCATCAGTCCCTGTCCGAACACCGCGCCTCCCCTCTTCCTAGTAGATGCCGGGCAGCCACAGCGCGAGCGCCGTCACAGCCATGATGTTCACGAGCGCGGCCGGGATCAGCCACTTCCACGACATGGCCATCATCGAGTCGATACGCAAGCGTGGGAACGTGCCCCGAAACCACATCGTCGCGGTCATCACGAGCGCCATCTTGAGCAGGAGCCACAGCGGCGAGGTGCCCAGGAATCCCATCGTCCAGCCGCCCAGGAACAACGCGGCGACCATATAGGACCCGACGAACAACGCCGCGTACTCCGCCAACTGGACGAAGCCGAACTTCATCCCGGACAGCTCCGTCATGAAGCCCGCGACGAGCTCGGACTCCGCCTCTGGAAGGTCGAACGGGGTGCGGTTCATCTCGGCCAGTATCGCGACACAGAAGATGACGAACCCGGCCGGCTGCTTCACGACGTACCACACGTCCGACTGGGCCGTGATGATCTCGGAGAAGCGCATCGACCCTGCGGCCATGACGACCCCGAGGGCCGCGAGAAGCATCGGTATCTCGTAGCTGATGAGCTGAGCGGCCGCGCGCAAACCGCCCATGAGCGTGAACTTGCTCGCGCACGACCAGCCGATGACCGCGAACGCGAGTGGTATCAGCGTCTGGAACGCGAAGATGTAGAACAGCCCGTGGTTCATGTCGAGCAGCCCGAACCCCGGGAAGAACACGAGCGCTCCCATCGCGGCGATCGCGGGCATCACGGCGAGGATAGGACCGAGCTGGAACAGCCAGGGGTCGGCGCCGGAAGGGACGATGTCCTCCTTCGAGATCATCTTCACCATGTCGGCCGGCAGCTGTAGAAGCCCGTGGAAACCGTTGTGGAGCGGTCCGCGCCTGCGCTGCAGGTGGCCGATGAACTTGCGCTCCCACCACACGCCCATGACCGTGACCACGGCGATGAGCAGCAGCAGTCCCACCAGCCACAGCACCGTCCTCAGCCACATGTCGCCGCTCATCGGTCGATCTCCCCCATGGACGTGTCGATGCCGCCGAAGATGACGAGCATGTCGGCGAGCAGGTGACCGGGGAGCATGTGCGGCATGGCGGAGAGGTTGTAGAAGATCGGCGAGCGCACGCGGAAGCGGAGCGGCTTCGCGCTTCCGTCGGACGCGACCAGGATGCCCAGCTCGCCGCGGGGCGACTCGGTGCGGACGCAGACGTCGCCCTCGGGCGGCTTCAGCGCGCGCGGGATCTTGGTCTGGATCTCGCCTTCCGGCAGCATGTCGATGATCTGGACGCACATCTTGGCCGACTCGCGGATCTCGCGCAGGCGCACCCGCGCGCGGGCGAGCGAGTCGCCCGCCCCGTCGCTGCACACCTCGAAGTCGAGCTTGTCGTAGACGCCGTACGGGGCGTCCCGACGCAGGTCGAGCGGCGATCCGGAAGCCCGCAGTGCCGGTCCTGTGACGCCCCAGTCGGTCAGTTCCTCGACCGTGAAGGCGCCGACCCCCTTCATGCGGGACACGACGATCTCGTTGCCGGTCAGAAGCGCTTCGTAGACGTCGCATTCCTTCGGGAAGTCGCTCACGAGGAACTCGCGCATGTCCGCGAGCAGCGCCGCATCGATATCGCAGCGCACTCCGCCGATGCGCATCCAGTTCGGCATCATCCGCGCGCCGGTCACGTTCTCGTAGAAGTCGAAGATCTTCTCTCGGGCGACCCACGCGTAGATGAACGGGGTGCCGAGCGCGCCGATGTCCATCGTCACGCCGGCGTACCAGATCAGGTGGCTCGTGATGCGGTTGAGCTCCCCGAGTAGGGTGCGCAGGTACTCGGCCCGCTCGGGCACCGAGATTCCGGCGAGCTTCTCAACGGCGCGGCAGTACGCCCACTCGTTGCTGAACTGGGCGACGTAGTCGAGGCGGTCGCACAGCACCAGGTTCTGCTGCCACGTGCGCTGCTCGGCGAGCTTCTCGATGCCCCGGTGCAGGTAGCCGATGACCGGCTTGGCCGTGACGACCGTCTCGCCCGCGAGCTCCGTCATGATGTGGAGCACGCCGTGGGTGGACGGGTGCTGCGGCCCGATGTTGACGAGCATCGTCTCGGTGGAGCCCTCGACACCGCCTCTCGCGAAGTTCACCATGGCCGCTGCTCCAACACGAAGGAGCGCCTCAGCGGGAAGATCGTCGAACTTTCGGGTTGCAGGATCCGGGTCATGTCCGGGTTGCCGTCGAATTCCACGCCGAACAGGTCGAAGACCTCGCGCTCGCCCCATTCGGCCGGCGGGAAGATGTCCGAAAGCGTGTCCAGGCGCAGGTCCTCGTTCGGACACGATGCCCGGAGCGAGAAGTGCGTCGCTGGCGGGTCGATGAGCACGAGGATCACCTCGACGGAGTCTCCGCGATCGATCGCGGTGATGTCGAAGAAGCGGGCGCCGGCCATCTGAAGATCGGCGGCACAGTCGCGCCAGGCCTCACGGGTGACCACCGCGCGCGCGTCGAAACCCAGACCATGGAGCGCGGTCCCGTGGATCGAGAGTATCCCGACCAGATCAGACCTCATCGTCGCCCGCCTCCTGAACGTCAGGTGCGGCAGGGCCGTCAGCGGCGACCGGTGCGTCGGCCGAATGGTACGCGGCCTCGACGACCTCGGGCGCGGACGTCGTGACGTCGGCGTATCCGGGTTGATCCCCGGCGCCGTATTCCGCGAGCAGTTCCGCAGACCATTCGGGCGGGAGCACAGGCGGCACGTACAGGGTCTTACGCGAGCTGCCGATCATGCTCGTCTCGGAGATGAGCTTCCTCAGCTGCAGACATCCGTACAGCAGCGCCTCGGGCCGCGGCGGGCACCCCGGGATGTAGACGTCGACCGGCAGGATCGTGTCGCAGCCGGGGAGCACGTTGTACGAATCGACGAAGGTGCCGCCGGAGATGGCGCAGCTGCCCATCGCGATGACCCAGCGGGGTTCCGCCATCTGGTTGTAGACGCGCAAGACGATGGGAGCCATCTTCTTGGTGATCGGCCCCGGGACGATCATGACGTCGGCCTGCCTCGGAGAGGACCGGAACATGATGCCGAAGCGGTCGAAGTCGTAGCGCGCGGCTCCGGTGGTCATCATCTCGAGCGAGCAGCATGCGATGCCGGCGTTGACCGGCCACATCGAGCGGCTGCGGCCCCAGCGGAGCAGCTTGTCGAGCGTGGTCGTGACGAATCCGGGCTGCTCCGCATCGTCGACTAGACCCACTTGAGCACCCCCTTGCGCCAGGCGTAGACGAGCCCGACGACAAGAAGCGCGACGAAGAGCGCCATCTCGCCGTAGGCGACCCAGCCCATCGAACGGACGACGAGGCCCCACGGATACAGGAATGCCGTCTCCACATCGAAGATGAGGAAGACGATCGCGATGGCGTAGTACTGCACGCGGAAAGGCGCGCGGGGCGTTCCGACCGGCTCGTGACCGCACTCGTACGTGGCGTCCTTGAGCGCGCCGGGCCGCTTGGGCGACAGAAGCGCCACCACGCCGTACAGGAGCAGGACGAAGATGACGCCGGTGGCGCAGGAAAGGGCGGCGACGAGCACGCTCTCGGGATACACGGCTGCCCCTCCCCTCATCGTACGTCGCGTGGCCGGCGCTTTTGGTTCAGATTCGCGTTCGGCACCCGAATCCCTGCGTAAAGGCGCGTCCGCTACACGAGACCGCCTGTCCCGGTGACGCCGCGAACCGAGCGCCGGGCCACTCGCAAAGCGAAGGGCCTCACGCGTGTAAGGCCCCTCGGATCGTTCACTCTCGCAGACCGGCGAGTCTCAGTTCCACTTGACGAGCCACTTCCCGGCGCTCGACTTGACCACGGTGAGCGTCTCCTCCCGTGGCGAGTAGACGACCGGCGCAGGAGTCGACGTCGACTGCGACGACGAGGCGGACGCGGTGGCGAGCATCATGGCCGAGAACCTCACGACCGCGGTACTGGCGTCGTCAGGCTGGATCGTGACGCTCGAGACCCGTATGTCCTTGTAGAGCGGAACCGCCTTGACCTCGGCGGGGACCCTGGCCATCTCGCTCTCGAAGGACGCCTGATCGGTCGCGGTGAAGCTCGCGTGCGTGCTGTTATCGAGCATGCCGCGAGCGTCGTAGACCGCATAGGACTGCATGAATCGCACCACCGCAGCGTCGGGCGTGTTCGGTCCCGCGTTCAGGAATGAATAGATGAACCAGCCGGCAGCGGCGAGGAGGACTACCCCGACCAGGACTGCGACGGGGCGTACCCACGCAGGAGGCGCTGACGGGTCGCGCGGGGCCTTGGTGGCCTTGGGGGCCTTTGCGACGACGGGCTTGGCCGCGGCCACGACCGGCCGCTTCCGGGGGGTGGCGACCGCCTGCGTGCTGGGAACCAAGCGCTCCTCGCAGGACGGACACACCGTGGCTCCGGGCTGGACCTCTGCGCCGCAATTCGTGCACTGCATGCTGCCGATTCCTCTCGGTCGTTCTCGGTGCGGGATCGCGCGAAGTATACACCGCAGGAATCGCCTCAGTCGGGCGCCGGGGCCAGGCGGCGGGTCACGCGACCCTCGATCGCAGAGTCGACCGTAACGGGCGTTCCGTCGGGGAGGAGCACACCCGGCGCGATCTCGAGCAGAGGGGTGACGACGAAGTCGCGCTCGAGCAGGCGCGGGTGCGGAACGGTCAGTGCGGTCGTGCCGATCTGCGCGTTGCCGAAGAGCAGGATGTCGAGATCGATCGCGCGGGGGCCGTAGCGCACCCCGGCGACTCGCCCCAGATCCGATTCGATGCGCTGGCAGGCTTCGAGCAGTTGATGCGCATCGATGTCGACGTCCAGACCGACTACCAGGTTGGCGAAGGCGGGCTGATCCTCCACGCCCCACGGCTCCGACTCATATGTGCTCGAGACGGCTGCGATCGCCACCCCCGGTGTCGCGTCCAGCGCGCTGAGGGCGGCGCCCAGATTCCCGATGCGATCCCCGAGGTTCGAGCCCATTCCCACGTACGCGCGCAGCATGTGCGGCTCAGGCCCGGATCGCGAGGAACGCCGCCGCGACGATCAGGACTATGACCACGGCAACCGCGATGATCCAGGCTCCGCCGGAGCCGCCGCTTGCCATCTGTTCGAACCGCGTGTTGTCGGACAGCGGGATGCCGTCCTTGCTCAACACAGTGGGCGGGCCGGCATCCGTTCCGACATCCGGCCCTGCGTTCTGCATGGCGACCGGGTCGCCCGCTCGTGAGGACATGCTCGACGACCACGGATAGGTCACGCCCAGGGGCGGGGAGCCGTACAGGCTGTCCTGCGCACGTGCGAACTGAGATGAAGGCACCACGACGGAGAAGAGCTTGCGCGCGGTGAGGCCGGCGGAGGGCGGCATGAAGTTCACCGTGTCCCGTGGATCGTACGGGTCCCATCCACAGTCGATGCCGTCCGACTGAAGCGAACGTACGACATCGTCGAGCCCCGCGTTGTCGCCGGGAGCCAGCTGCGTGGCAACCGCCTTCCATGATTCATCGATCCGGTCACTGGACGAGCGCATCGTGGTCGGGGTACGCCCCTGGCGCGACACCTCGTCCTCGGCCATCCGCAGCGCCCTAGGGTCCTCGACGTCCTCGTCGGCCGATGCGCCCCTCTCCGCTTCGATCGCATCGGCGAGGCCCGAGATCCCTCCGGTCAAGAAGCCGGTCAGCACCGACTGCGCGGCCGGTGTCAGGGCCGCCCCGCCGTCCGCGTCGGACTCCCCTGGGGCCACAGCACCCGGCCCCTCATCGGGAGTCCGGGCCCAGAACTCGTCTTCGTCACTCACGCTTCTTCGCCCTCCCCCTTGATCGCCCGCATGACAGCGAGCCCCTGAACCGTTGCGGCCACATCGTGGACCCGCACGATCGCGGCACCCTTGCTCACGGCGTCAAGCGCCGCTGCGATGCTACCTCCGAGCCGCTCACGCGGCTCGATGACCCCGGTGATCTCTCCTATGAATCGCTTGCGCGACGCGCCCACAAGCACCGGAAAGCCGAGCCTCGTCAGCTGTGGCAGGGCGCGCAGCAGTGCGAGGTTGTGCTCGGTGGTCTTGCCGAAGCCGATCCCCGGATCGAGCGCGATGCGCTCAAGCGAAACGCCTGCGTTCTCGAGCGCTGCCGCCTGCATCGTCAGATGGGCGACGACCTCGGAGACCACTTCTGCGTAGGCAGGATCGTCTTGCATCGTATGAGGGTCGCCTCGCATGTGCATCACGACAAGTCCGGCGTTGCCGGACGCTGCGAGGCTCAGCATCGCCGGATCCGTGAAGCCCGACACGTCATTGAGGATCGCGGCGCCCGCGGCAACCGCTTGGGCCGCCACCTCCGCATGCCGGGTGTCGATCGAAACACACACCCCGTCCTGCGCGAGCGCACGAACGACCGAGACAACGCGGTCGATCTCGTCGGCCACGGTAACAGGCTGCGACCCCGGACGCGTCGACTCTCCGCCGACGTCAACGATGTCAGCGCCGTCGCCCATCATGCGCAAGCCGGCAGCGACCGCAGCGTCGCGATCGAGGTAGGTCCCGCCATCGGAGAACGAGTCGGGGGTGACATTCAGGATGCCCATGACGAGCGGCCGCGCCAGGTCGAACTCGAACCCGCCGCACCGCCAGACGGCGGGCCGGTCCATCAGCGGCTGCCCTTGATGAGCGACATCGCCTCGGCGCGCGTGGCCGCCTTGGTGCGGAAGATGCCGCGCACAGCGGACGTCGTGGTGATCGCGCCGGGCTTCTGGACGCCGCGCATCGACATGCACAGGTGCTCAGCCTCGATGACGACGATGACGCCCTGAGGGGCAAGGTGTTCGACGATCGTGTCGGCTACCTGTGAGGTGAGCCGCTCCTGCACCTGCGGCCGCTTCGCGAAGACGTCCACGACGCGCGCGAGCTTGGACAGCCCACAGATGCGGCCGTCCTTGCCCGGTATGTAGGCGACGTGCGCGCGGCCTACGAACGGGAGCAGATGGTGTTCGCACACCGAGTACAGCGGGATGTCGCGCACCAGCACCATCTCTTGATGGCCCTCGTCGAAGGTCACGCAGAAGTGCTGAGCTGCATCGGCTGTGAGGCCGGCGAAGATCTCCTCGTACATCGACGCCACACGCTCGGGCGTGCCGAGCAGACCCTCACGCGTCAGATCCTCCCCGACTCCTTCGAGGATGAGCCGAACGCCCGCTTCGATCTTGGCCTTGTCCATGGTGCCGTCCCGTCGTTCGCGCGCGAGCGCGCGGGCCCGGTGGCCCGCGTCAAGGACTACAGGTAGGCCGGCGGATCCAAACCTTCCGGCGTTTCGACCGGCGCTACGACCGCCTCATCGGCCTTCTTACGCGACTTGCGTTTCGGCTTGTCCGCAGCAGCGGCTTCCGACGCGGCCTCCGCGGCCGCCTGCTCGACCTTCTCGTTCTCGAGGTACTCGGACCACGTGCCGCCAAAGATCGCGTCGAGCTCGGGCTTGTCGAGAGTCTCGCGGTCTATGAGCGCCTGCGACATCAGGTCGAGCTTGTCGCGGTGCTCCACGATGATCGCCTTCGCGCGGTCGAAGGCGCTGTCGATCATGCGCCGGACTTCCTTGTCGATCTCGAACGCGATCTCCTGGGAGTAGTCCGGCGTTGCGCCGAAGTCGCGGCCGAGGAACACCTCGTGCTGCGGTTCGCCGAGCGTCATCGGGCCGAGCTTGTCGGACATTCCGTACTGCGTGACCATCGCGCGGGCGAGTTTGGTCGCGCGTTCGATGTCGTTGCTGGCGCCGGTGGTGATGTCCCCGAGCGCCAGTTCCTCGGCCACGCGGCCGCCGAGCAGGGAGGCGAGGTCGTCGAGCATCTCACGCTTGCTACCGAGGAACTTCTCCTCCTCGGGAAGGTGCCACGTGCTGCCGAGCGAGCGACCGCGCGGGATGATCGTCACCTTGTGGATGCGATCGGTCTGCGGAAGGATGTGGCCGACGATCGCGTGACCGGACTCGTGGTACGCGATGACCTTCTTCTCGTCGTCACTGATGAGACGGCTGCGCCTCTCGGGGCCGGCGACCACGCGGTCGATGGCCT
Source organism: Coriobacteriia bacterium (assembly GCA_025361445.1). Classification (GTDB taxonomy): domain Bacteria; phylum Actinomycetota; class Coriobacteriia; order Anaerosomatales; family PALSA-660; genus PALSA-660. The sequence goes on along the minus strand of JANYLP010000079.1, from coordinate 6,438 downwards.
CCTCGAGTTCCACCATCTCGACCTGCTTGCGACCGTGACGCGCGGACAGGAGCGCTGCCTCGTTGACGAGGTTCGCCAGGTCCGCACCGGTGAAGCCGGGGGTGCGGCGCGCCAGGACCTCGACGTCGATGTCGGGGTTGATGGGCTTGCCCTTGATGTGGACCTTGAGGATGCCGATGCGGCCCTTGAGGTCGGGGCGGTCCACGACGACCTGACGGTCGAACCTGCCCGGACGCAGAAGTGCCGGATCGAGGATGTCCGGGCGGTTCGTGGCGGCGATGAGGATGACGTTGTCCTTGAGTTCGAATCCATCCATCTCCACGAGCAGCTGGTTGAGCGTCTGCTCGCGCTCGTCGTGCCCGCCACCGAGGCCAGCACCACGCTGGCGTCCGACCGCGTCGATCTCATCCACGAACACGATGCACGGCGCGGCGGCCTTGGCCTGCTCGAAGAGGTCGCGGACACGGCTCGCGCCGACGCCGACGAACATCTCGACGAAGTCTGAACCCGAGATGGAGAAGAACGGCACGCCCGCCTCACCGGCGACGGCGCGCGCAAGCAGCGTCTTGCCGGTGCCGGGAGGGCCGACGAGCAGCACCCCCTTCGGGATCTTCGCGCCGAGCGCCTGGAACTTGCCCGGGTTCTCAAGGAACTCCTTGATCTCCTCGAGCTCCTCCACAGCTTCGTCCACGCCGGCGACATCCTTGAAGGTGATCCGAGGCTGGTCGCGCGTCATACGCTTCGCCTTGGCCTTGCCGAACGACATGACCCGGCTGTTGCCGCCCTGCATCGACTGCATGAAGAAGAACATCACGCCGACGATGAGCAGGATGGGAAGGAGCTGCAGGCCGATCGTGACCCACTCGTTCGGCTTCTGCGCGTCGACCTTGATCACGGGATATCTCATCGCGAGGTCGGCGACGGCGTTGTCACCGATGTAGGTCGCGGTGAAATCGGCGGTCTGGCTCGCGACCAGACCGGATGCGGTCAGCGGGGAGTACTTCCCATTGATGACCTGATCACCGGCGAGCACCGTCGCGCTGATGACACGACCGCTCGTGACGGCCTGGTAGAACTGGCCGCTCGTCAGCTGATCGGGCGGAGTCCCGGTGCTCGTGAACTGTGAGATGACGTACGCGATGCCCGCCAAGACCACGAGGTAGAGGGCGATCGTGCGGATGTTCCGGTTCTTCAAAACAGAAGACCTCCTCGCGGCGCGCTGTTCCTATGTGGCGCTCGTCAGTCCTGGTAGGCCGACGGGCGCAGCACGCCGATGTAGGGCAGGTTGCGGTAACGCTCTGCGAAATCCAGGCCGAAACCGACGACGAACTCGTCCGGCACGGAGAAACCGATGTACTTGCAGGAGATGGGTACCCGCTGCTTGCCCTCTTTGCTCAGCAGCGTCGCCACTTCGAGACTGGCGGGCTTGCGGCTGGCAAGGTTCTTGAGGAGGTACTTGAGGGTGAGCCCGGTGTCGAGTATGTCTTCGACCACGAGCACGTGACGGCCCTCGATCTGCTCGTCGAGGTCCTTCAGGATCCTTACGACGCCCGAGGACTTGGTGGTCGACCCATAGCTTGAGACCGCCATGAAGTCGATCTCGACCGGGATGGTGATCTCGCGCGCGAGGTCGGCAAGGAACAGCGCCGCGCCGCGGAGCACTGCGACGAGCAGGACGGTCTTGCCTTCGTAGTCGCGGCTGATCTCCGCGCCCAGCTCCGCGACGCGCTCGCGGAGCCGTGCCTCGTCGACGACCACGGACTCGATGTCGGGGTGGATCACCTAGGAAGTCCCTTCAGACTAAAGCGGTTTCCATTCCAGCCGCACCGTCCGCTGCGTAGCCGGACCGACGCGGTACTCCTCGCTCGACTTGATGCCGGCTACCCATACGATACGCTCCCCGTCCCTGACAACGGGGACGAGCGGCCGAAGCCGGGCTGGGACCTTCGCGTCCACCAGAATGTCGGAGAGCTTGCGGCTCCCGGACATCCCGAATGGCCGCATCCGATCCCCCGGACGCATCGGCGTCACGGTGAGCGGACCCGAGATGACGTCCGCGTCCACGATCGCCACGCGTGCTTCGCGCTCCGGATCGACCGGACCCGCGAGGGTCGCGGTCATGGCTCCGGCGTGCCCGATATCAACCATTCCCGGCACGGGGAGCACTCCGGCGTCGAACGGTTCCGCGCGTTCCGCGCTCCGGGAAATAATGAGTCTACCGTACTCCGCGAACGCTCGCAGCCCGTCCGGCAGGTCGCGCGCGAAGTCGCTGTCGAAGAGCCCCTCGCATGCGGCTTCGATGTGGTCGAATTCCAGGCGTGACGCTTCTGCGAACGTGTCGCGGATCAACAGGCGAAGAACGCGTCGCTGCACGACTCGGGGCAACTCGGCGAGTTGCAGGCGATCCACAGAGATCTCGTGCTCACCGGTCGATGCGAGTGCGCCCGCGTACTCACGCGCGAGAGTGTCGAGGAACGCGTCTTCGTCACCGAGAACCGTGAGCGTGCGAGCCATGGTTTCGTCGAACCGCGGGTTGATGCCACGAAGCAACGGCATCAGCTCCGCGCGCACGCGAGCACGCACGCGAGTGGTGTCCAGATTGGTGGCGTCGTCGCGCCACCCCTGCCCTCTCGTGCCGAGGTATGCGAGCACGTCGGCGCGCGTGCAGTCGAGCAACGGACGGACGATCGCACCCCGACGGTGACCGAGTGACACGAGGCCCTGCGCGCCCGAGCCCTGTGCCAGCCGCATCAGGGTCGTTTCAACCCGGTCGTCGAACGTGTGGGCGGTGGCGATCCGTCCGTCGGCAGGATCCGCCCCGAGCTCACAGCAGCGGATCTCCAACTCGAGTGCCGCCTGTGCGTACCGAACACGCCTCCCGGCATCCTCCAGGTTAAGCCCTTCCTCAGCGGCGAACGAACCGACGTCGATGGAGACGACGCGGCATGGTATCCCGAGAGAAGCGCAAAGCCCCACTACGAACGCCGCATCTCCATCGGAATCCGCGCCGCGCAGCCGGTGGTCGACGTGCAGGACCGAAAGCGCCAGCGGTCCGAACACGCCGTCCGCCAGGGCTCGCAGCATGGCGACCGAGTCCGCGCCGCCGGAGACCATGGCGATGACCGGCGCCCCCGGCACGAACATCGAGTGTGCCGTAGCGGTGGCCCCGGCGATGTCAGCGAGTCTGTTCATGTGTGACAGCGTACCCGCAAGCACCGACACCGAGAAGCGAGAAGCGCCGCCCGGAGGCGACGCTTCAGTCAGCCGCGCGCAGGCCGCGGGCCTCTCAGGGCGCTTCGGGCGGCACATACTCCGCGATAGCGTGCTGCAGGTCCGACAGGATGTCCGAAGCGGCGCGAAGGTTGCCAGTCTTGCCCTCTTGGACCGCGCGCCAGGGTTCATTGCCTTTGCTCACTGTCGGATGATCGATCGCGTAGTCCGACGTCGAGGCATAGACCCATGCGCGCTCGGAAAGCAGGTTGTAGATGGCCATCAGGTCGGCCTGATACGGCTGGTATGCGGGCGAGATCTTCAGGGCGGAGAATGTCGCGGCCGCGGTCTCGATGCGATTCTGCCAAGAAGCCGCTTCATCCGCGAGGTTCACGCGGGCCTGCCGGTCGCCTTTATTCCCGATCAATCTCGACCACGTGTCGTAGATCCAGCCCGTCCCCTTGCTCGCACCCGGAAGCTTCTCCCCGAACGCTGCCCTCATGGACGTGATCGTCTCCCATTCCGAGATCAGCGCGTCATAGCTGTCGGGATCCGAGAGTGCTGTTGCCGAAGCGCCACCGGGCAGAGGCGTGGTCGTCTCTTCAGTAGGCGGCTGAACGGTGCCCGTGGGAGTGCCGGTGGCACCGGTCGACGTGCCGCCACCGTTTCCGGTCGTTTTCACGGGAGGGATGCCGCCGCCGTTCCATCCGGGAGAGCTGACGAACCACCAGCCCACCACCCCGGCTGCCGCAGCGACCACGATGGCCACCGCGACAAGGATCGGCACTTTCGAGGAACTGCGCACCGGCGCTGCGGGCGCGTACTGCTCGCCGCTCGGCGGTGAGTAGGCCACGGGAGGCATCTCCATGGTGGTCGCGGCCGCCGCGTTCGCATCAAAAGGGACCGTGATATCGGTCGGAGCGACGGGCGCGGCCGAGACGGGTGACCCGCACGACGCACAGAAGACATCGCCCGGGCTCAGCCGGGCCCCGCAATTCCCACAGAACACGTCCCCCACCTTCCGTCGGAACCGGACGCGCCACGATCGCTACTTCGCTGCCTTGAGCTCCTCGAGAGCGGCGTTCGCCGCCGCGAGATCGGGCGAGCCCCACCACGCTTGCTTCATCGCGTTGATCGCACCCAGCTCGGTTGCGAACGCCGGCCCAGTGGGCGAGATCTGTCCTGCATCCACCTTCGCGAGGAGCGTGGCAATCGCGGCGAAATACTTCTCTGAGAAATCCACCATCTTCAGGAGCCGACTATTGGCCGAGGCGTACTGCTCCGGCGGGCGAAGGCCCCGGAAGGAGGCCACCGTAGCGGCCATGCGTTTGGACGCGTCGGACCAGCGCGTGCGCGCACCGTTCCTTACCGTCTCGTCGGAGGATGCCAGCTCCGCGACCTTGGCACTCTCCCCGAAGACCGCGAAGGCCGCGTTCAGGTCACTGAAGCCCCGAATGGCGTTGGTTCGATACTCGGACGCAGGGACCGATGCCTGCTGCGCAGGGCCGCCCCCGATCACGCTCGTATAGCCGAAGTAGCCGACCGCAAGTCCCGCCGCGATGGCCACCGCGTAGACGAGGATCTCCCACCTCGTGGGCACGTTGCGCGTGCTTCTCGCTGACGACTTCGGCCGCCGGGTATCCCCGGCCGACTCAGGGGCGTCGTCGGTCGACACGTCGCCATTGCTCAAGAGCACGTCTACCACCTTCCGTGGAACAGGTCCTGCGCGAACGGAACGCACCGCCCGGGTTCCCGAACGGCCTTCGGACACGATACTACGGACGCGAGACGCACAGGGCGCGCGCGAAGAGACGGCCGACGGTCGGTCGCGCGCCGCCTGCGAGAAACGTGCCCGAGCCGCGCCGCTATGGAGTCGTAGTGCCTGTCGACGGGGTCGAACCCGCCTTCAGCTCGTCGTAGGCGGCGGTGAAGTCGTTCATGCTCGTCTCGAGGCCGGCACTCGATTGAAGGTCGGTGATGGCCTTCGATGGGTCGCCGCCGCTTGCGAGGGCCCCTTCGATCGCTTTCAGGACCGTTTCGTAGGCATCGAGGCCAGCCACCAGACGCGTGTGCAGCGATCGGTATTCCGCAGGCGGACGCAAGGCGCGGACCTTCGCCGAGAGCCCCCGCATCGTCGTCGCCGCAGACGTGAACTTAGCCTTGGCGTCGGCTGACGTGCTGTCAGCGAAGATGCCCGACACGTCGGTGGCAGCCGTGTCCATCTGCCCCAGGTACTGGATCGCCTGTGCCTTGTAGTCAGCTGCGCTCATCGGACCCTGGAAGAAGGTGGTGTACGCGAAGTAGCCCGCGACGACCGCGGCTACCACGACGAGGCCGATGATCACGGGCATCGTGCGATTCCTGGCCGTGGGAGCTGCGGGCGCAAACTGGACCGGTGCTCCGTAGTAGGGCGGCGGTGCGGCCACCGGCACTGTGGGCGGAGCCGCGGCGGGCGCGACCGGCACAGTCGGCTCTGCGACCGGCGCGGCCATTGCCGTGCCGCATCCCTCGCAGAAGCGCGCATCGTCAACGTTGCTCTTGCCGCAGGACCGGCAGAATGCCATCGCGCGCCCCCTTGTCTCCGCCGTCTCTACAGCGGATCAACGCGGGTCGCGCTCGGCTGCGGACCCCGCGGTATCGGACGCGCCCAGTCCCCGCGCACGTCTCTTGCGGCGATGGTACCCCTCATGGGGACGCGCTGCACACACAAGACCCGCCGCGGCTCAGATGCCGCGGCGGGTCTTGTTCCGGTTCCGAGTGCGTCTAGCGAACGCCGGTGAGCCGCTTCGTCAGATCGAGTATCGACATAAGGCCGCCGACGGCGATCGCGAGGAAGCCGAACGTGAGCGCGTAGCCACCGAACTGCACGTACTTCATCGAGTCGGAGTCGCTCACGATCCGGAGGATCGTGAAGCCCCAGATGGAGCCGATCGCGCAGTGGGCCGTCGCGACGATGATCTTCGTCCGGAGGTCGTTGTTGTAGTAGAAGTACAGCAGCCCGAGCGCGACGAGCGCGAGAAGGATTCTGCCCCAGTACGCCGCGTCGCCGCCGGATCCGTTCTCGCCGTTGGCCAGCCTGATGCCGTTGGCTGCGAATTCGCCATAGCTGTACAGCGGCAGGAAGAACGCGATCACGGCCACCAAGGCACCGACTCCCGCGATCTTGGCGCCCAGGTCCAGGCTTTTCCACATGACCACGAAGAAGTTCGGCGCGGCCGGCGCCATCGG
>JANYLP010000038.1 GCA_025361445.1 Coriobacteriia bacterium | reverse complement strand
GCGCCGCATCGGAGCCGACGGCGTCCGCGAGCTCCGCGATGGGTATGGCGCGCTTCTCCCGAAGGAACGGCAGCAGCGCCAGGAGTCTCCGAGCGCGCAGTGACGCAGAGGTATCAGCCATGGAGGCGGATCACCTCCGCGAGACCGCTCCGTACTCGGTCGGCGAGGTTCGCAGGCGCGACGACCTCGATGCCCGGCCCGTGGGCCACGACCCAACTCGCTAACAGGTGCTCGTTCGCGACCGGAACGGTCCAGACGAAGGCGGCATCCCCTTCGGGCTTCAGCAATCCTTGATTGCCCGCCAGAGCCTGTGCCCGTCGCGCAGCAGGCCCTGTGAACCGCATCGTGGCTTCTACGACCACCGGGCCGTACTGGAACGGCATCAGCATGTAGTTGGCGACGTCGAATCCGGACGGACTGTCGAAATCGGGCGTCTTCGGGCGGGGAGCGACCGAGAGGCCGGAGATCCGTGCGACCGCGAAGACGCGCACGTCGTCGCTGGCCGGATCGAACGCGACCAGGTACCAGCGGCCGTCACGCGCGAAGAGCCCCCACGGCTCGACCTCGCGATCGGAATCACCGCCCTGTGCCCCGGTATAGCCGAAACCGACACGTTTGCGCGCCGTTACTGCTCCCGTCAGCTCCGCCACAGCTGCGCCCTGTGACTCGGGCGCCTCGTCCGCCGAGGGCGAGGCAATGACGGCGTCAGCGCGGCCCGCCGGTGTGTGAGCCGCCGCCACGATCTTCGCTATGGCGGGTCGGAGGTCGTCCGTGAACGGGAACGAGCTGTCAGCGAGCATCGCGGCCGCGGCCATGCGGAGCTCGACGGCTTCGACTCGAGTGAGCGCGACGGTCTCTGCGAACGTCGCGCTCTCATCGAACCGGTAGCGCTCCACTTCGGTCGTGCGATCGAGAGCCACGACGAGACCGGCGGAACGCAGGTCTTCCTTGTCGCGTTCGAACATCCGGCCGAATGCTTCCGCAGACTGGCCGCTCGGATACCCGCCGACGTGCGCGGCGATCTCGGCCGCGGAGACGGGACCACGGGCAGATGCAAGGTAGAGCGCGAGATTCACGATGCGTTCGGTCGCGTCCACGATCCCCCGATCACGATGCCAGCCGCGCGTCGCGCCGATTGTAGCGGAGGGGCCGGGGGGTACGGCGGCCGTCCCCGGAAACGGCCGGCCCCGACAGCGTTGCCGCTGCCGGGGCCGAAACCACTTCGTTGAACGAGACGCGCTGGGGGGAGCGCGTCTCGTCTCATAGAGAGCGGCGATCCCTGTTCCGAGGGGGGAGGAGGAGCAGGCCGCCAGTCTCTGGCGAGTGAAAAAGCAACGCGCGTGCCAAAACGGCGGACAACCCGAAATCGAACCGAGGAACGGCTCCGTCCTTGCCGCGATGCCCACTCTCGGATACAACAGATGGCACGGGAGTCGTATCGGGGGCCGTCCGAAGGGGATCCGTTCATGGACATCTGGTCGCACTGGGCATGGCCGCTTGCCACCGCGATCCTCGGGTTCGTCTACGTGGGGCTGCTGGTCGTGCAGTTCGTAGAGCGCCGCAAGATGCACCAGCTCATGTGGGCTATCGGCTTCCTGTTCTACGCCGTGGCAGCCGTCATGGAGTTCTACAGCGAGCTCACCCTGAACTGGGACCCGACGATGTACCGCTACTACATCGTGCTCGCAGCGTCGCTCGTCGGATTCCTCGGGAACGGGACGCTGTACCTGGTCGTGAAGAAGCGCATCTGGGGCGACCTCTATCTGCTGTTCAACGTCGTTTGCCTGGCCATCTTCCTGTGGGGCACGCTGAATGCGACTCTGGTGATGGATGCCCTGAAGCCGAGCATCATCGTGGGCGGCAACGGTCTGGGCGCCAGCGGTACCTTCCCGCGCCTGATGTCGTTGCCGTTCAACATCCCGGGGACGATCTTCCTCATCGGCGGCAGCGTTCTTTCCATCATCAAGTTCTGGCCGAAGAAGGCCTTCCGCTATCGGGTGTGGGCCAACGTGCTCATCATCCTGGGCACGCTCATGATCGCCGGCGCCGGTTCACTGGCGCGGCTCGGAGGGACCGGCGGGCTCTACGCCGGCGAGATGGTCGCCTCCGCAGTCCTGCTCTGGGGCTTCCTGAAGGCGAGCACGCTCGACAAGGGAGCGAAGGCGGTCAAGGCCGAGCGCGCCGTGAAGGCCGCACCAGACGAGTAGCGCTACCGGTCGAAGCCGCTTCCCAACCGGGCGAGTGCGCCGACGTCTTTGACGATGACGTCGCGCGTCCGCACTTCGAGCACGCCGTCGTCGCGCAGGCGCGCGAGCGCCCTCGAGAGCGTTTCAGGCACGGTGCCGAGCGCTGACGCCAGCTCCCCTTTGCTCATCCCGAGATCGACCACGAGGCCGGCGGACGTCGCGCGTCCGCACTCGAGCGAGCGCTGGAAGAGGTACCCGGCGAGTCGTGACGGGACGTCGAGACTCAGGTTGGCGGCGACCGCGGTAAGGTTCACGATGCGGCCCGCGAGATCGGTGACGAGCGTGCGGGCCAGCTCCGGGTTCGAGGCGATGAGCTCGAAGAGCGCTTCGCGGGGCAGCCACGCGATCGTCGCATCGGTCGCCGCCTCCACAGTTGCCGGGTAGCGCGTCCCCGCCAGCGCCGCGATCGCGCCGAACGGCTCGCCGCTCCCGATCTTCTCGAAGCTGAGTGCGCGGCCGTCCGCACCCAGGTTGTAGACCTTGAGAGCGCCCGCGACCACGACGCCCAGCCGGTCGGCGAGATCGCCCTGGGTCATGAGGATCCGCCCGCGCGACGCTTCCTCCACCCGAGCATGAAGCGCCAGCGCCTCCACCGCATCATCGCTCGCCGCTCGCCACAGCCGGGTCGCACGGAGTGCGGTGGTCACGTCCGGCCGGGCGACGGGCATGTTCTCCTCCGCGGGATCGATGTATTCCGGTCTTCCGCTGCCGAGTTTGACACATGTCAATGCGCACGCGGGCGCTGCGGCCGTACAAGTACGAGGGCGCATCCGATGGGATGCGCGACCCGGAGGGAGCAGCGTGCAGGAACGGTTCGCGGAGAAGATGGCCGGCAGCGATGCTCGCTCCGACACCAGACTGCTTGGCGACTTCACGCACATCTACTGCCGGGGCGTCCACGCAGGTGCACACCGCTCGTCCCTCGTTTCCGACGGCGCCGAGCTCGGCATCTATGGAAGCAAGCGTCCGGAAGTCTGCACGGAGTGCGCGGACCTGCTCCGGTACGCGGAGAAGCGCCGCGCGTTCTGCCCGAAGGACCCGAAGCCGTTCTGCAGCTACTGCGATACGCACTGTTACTCGCCGGAGATGCGGGAACGGATGCGCGAGGTCATGCGGTACGCGGGGCCGCGCTCGATCCTGCACGGTCACGCCATCGACGGCGTGAAGCACCTGATCGAGGGCCGGAAGGCCCGAGCGGCAGCGGCGCGGTCCGCAGCCGAGTCAACCGACAAGGAGTCGAAGCGATGAGCACCACGACACTGAAGCGCCAGATCGTCCGCATCGATGAGGCGCTGTGCAACGGCTGCGGCGCGTGCGTGAGCCCGTGCGCCGAGGGCGCGATCCAGGTCATCGACGGCAAGGCACGGGTGGTCCGCGACGAGCTATGCGACGGCGCCGGCTTCTGCCTCGGAGTGTGCCCGACCGGCGCGCTCACCATCGAGGTGCGAGAAGCGGCCGAGTTCGACCACGAGGCCGCCGACGCGCACGCCGCTTCCCACAAGGAGTACATCCCGCAGTCGTGCTTCCGCTGCGGTGCGAACGAGGATGCGGTCCCGCTGGTCCCCGTCCGGACGGCCGGTACTTCCACCTGGGTTTGCACCAGGTGCCTTCCCGCGCTCATCCACGGCTAGCGCCGAGAACCGATACGAAGGGTTGTGATCCAGATGGGGATGTTCTGCAATCAGTGCGAGCAGACGGCGCACGGCACCGGGTGCACGACGGTCGGCGTCTGCGGCAAGAAGCCGGATATCTCGGCGCTCCAAGAACTGATCCTGCACGAGATGGTGGCCGTATCACTATGGGCGGAAGCCGCCGCGAGCCAGGGTGTCATCGACGAGGAGACCAACGCGTTCGTCGACAAGGCGATCTTCCACACGGTGACCAATGTCGACTTCGATGCCGCCTCTCTCGCGGGCGTAGTGCGCGAACTCAACGATCACCGCGTCCGTCTCGCGCGGATCGCCATGGCGTGCGAGGCCGCGCCGGCGCACGCAGACCCCGCCTTGAGCTTCGTTCCGGCCGCGGACCTCGCGGGCCTGATCGCTCAGGCCGAAGGCGTCGGACACTTCGCCGACCGCGCGAGCGACCCGGACGTGCGATCGCTTCAGGAAGTCACGATCTACGGCGTGAAGGGCATCGCCGCCTACGCCGACCATGCGCGAGTGTTGGGACACAGCGACCCCGAGGTCTCCGCGTTCACCTACAAGGCGTTCGCCTCACTTGCTGACCCGTCCCTTGGCGTCGGCGATTGGGTCGGACTGGCGCTCGAGGCCGGCAAGGCCAACCTGCGCGTGATGGAGCTGCTCGACGCCGCCAACGTCGGCGCGTACGGCAGCCCTGTCCCGACCGAGGTGCCGCTCGGACACCGTCCGAAGAAGGCGATCGTCGTCTCCGGTCATGACCTGAAGGACCTCGCCGACTTGCTCGCGGCCACCGAGGGTCTCGGCATCGACGTCTACACGCACGGCGAGATGCTTCCCGCGCACGGCTACCCGGAGCTCAAGAAGTACTCACACCTCTACGGCAACTACGGGACGGCCTGGCAGAACCAGCGGCGTGAGTTCGGGGAATTCCCGGGCGCCATCCTCATGACGACGAACTGCATCCAGGCACCGAAGGATTCCTATATCGAGAACATCTTCACCACCGGCAACGTGGAGTGGCCGGGTGCAGTGCACGCCCCGAACGGCGACTTCTCCGCGGTGATCGAGCGCGCGCTCGCGCTACCCGGCTTCACAGATACGGTGGACGGCGGGACCGTCACGGTCGGCTTCGCCCGTGACGCCGTGCTCGCGGTCGCGCCGACGGTCATCGAGGCGGTCAAGAGCGGCGCGATCCGCCACTTCTTCCTCGTGGGCGGCTGCGACGGCGCCAAGCCGGGCCGTTCGTACTACACCGACTTCGTGGACGAGTCGCCGAGCGACACGATCATCTTGACGCTGGCGTGCGGCAAGTTCCGGTTCTTCGATCACAAGATCGGTGAGATCGGCGGCATCCCGCGCTTGCTCGACGTCGGCCAGTGCAACGACGCGTACTCGGCCATCCGTATCGCGGTAGCCCTCGCGGATGCGTTCGGTGTCGGCGTCAACGACCTGCCGCTTTCGATGATCCTGTCCTGGTACGAGC
>JANYLP010000021.1 GCA_025361445.1 Coriobacteriia bacterium | reverse complement strand
GGCCGACGAAGCCGGCGCACAGCAGACGGAACAGGTAGGTATCCCACACGTGTGTGGTCCCGTCGTGGGCAGCCGCGAGCGAGCGGACTGCGACGACCGTCGCCACCAGAAGCAAAGCGAATCCGAGCCAGCCCACTGCGCCGTGCAGATAGCCGAGGAGCGCTCGCTCGTTGGCCCCCATCACGGCGGGCGTGGGATCGAACAGAAGCCCTGAAGCCAGCATGAGAGGCGGGAGCGGGGCGATAAGGCGCTGTATCGCACCGCGGATCGCTCGCGGCGCCGTGACCGTCACGGCAAAGGTGACCAGAGCGAGGCTCCATGCGGAAAGGAGCGTGTTCTCGAAAGACCCGAAGACGGGCGGATGCCCGGTGATCGCCCATCGGGACCCAAGCAGCGCGGTGAGCGCCGCCAGGGGGATCGCCGCTAGGATCAGGTCGCGGCGGCGATGTTCCCGGGCAAGGCCCAACACACCGGCGGAGACCGCTCCGATGGCGAGCGTGGCGAGCCAGAGTTGCCCGAACGTCGGCGTCTGCGCGATCATCGCCGCTCCATCGCACGCGCGAGCCGCTCGGCCTCAGCGTCGGCGAAACGGAACACGTCAGCCTTGACGACCACCGCCGAACCCGTGCCCTCTGAGCGCACGACCGCCTCTGTGCGGACGAAGACAAGGCGCATAAGCAGGCCCACCAGTACCGCGAGGAGGCCTGACACCACCAAAGGCGTCGCCCAGGACCTCGTCGTGTTGAGCGTGGCGAAGGCCCGCACCTCATCAAGGCGCACCGTGATCGGGCCCGCGTCGACGGTCTCGCCGAGCGTGATCGGCGCGTTGCGCAGCAACACGCGATACGTGCCGTCGTCCTCCCGACGCGAGACCTCGACCATCAGCGTCGGCGGTCGCCTGCTGTCGAACGCGTTCTGGCCGAGCCATTCCTTGTCCAACATGATCGATAGCAGGTACTGCCGGCCCGCGACGAGAACCGGATCTGCATCGTCCTGTTCGAGCTCGTGTTGGACCGGCAACCGGCGGGTCATGCGCAGCGCGGGTGTGACGCCGCCGGATGCGGTGATCGACAGGGTCGGGGCGTAGCCCCATCCGTCGATGCCGACCATGAGGATCGCCGAGAGCAGCAGAGGCGCGCCGGGGGAGAGGTTTCGGAGCTCACCGGCGGGTCCGATGACCGTGGCGGACATCTCGACCGTGGTGCTGCCCACCATCGACGCTTCGACCGATCGGAGCCGGTATCCGGGCACGATGGCACTCAGATCGATCGCCGGGTCCGGTCCGGACGTCGTGGCGGTTGCTTGAGGACCCGACTCGACCGCTGCCGTCGTCGTCGTCCGAGGGGGTCTAAGCGCCGAGGCGCCCATTCCGACGAGCAGAAGGACCAGGCCCAGATGGAAGACCGGGTCTCCTAGCGGAGCCCACCTGTTCCGAACACCCCACACCGCGTCATCTGCGACGACGGTTCTGCGGTATCCAGCGCGGCGCAGCCGGCGCTGGGCGTCTTCTCCATCGAGCGTTCGCGTGACGAGCGCGACCGATCCCGCGATCCGCGCGGGGTTCGAGGGCGTTCGCGAGACCCATCGGGCGAGCGACGCGATCCGGGGCACCTCGCACGCGATCAGTCCCGCACCCAGGAGTCCGTATAGTACGAGGAACGGCCACGTGCTGACCTGCCAACTCGCCTCGCCTGGAACGCCCGAGAACTGCATCGGCACGAGCAGCAATATAGTGAGGGCGAGCATCATCCCCATGACGGACTGCGCAGTCCGTCTCGACGCGATTCTCTTCATGGCGGCGCGGAGGAGCGCTTTCACGGCCTTGACCGATCTACGCGAGGTGTGGTCGCGCTGTTGAGGGGCATAGTGTGTCGTGTCCGAACAAGGAGAGGCCAAGGCGTGCCGCCAAAGGGTCGCCCGGGCGCCGCGGCACGGAGGCCAGTCTACTCGCTCGAGCCGAGAACGGGCGGCGGGAGGGCCATCGGCGGTCCGAAGGGACCGGGGTGTACAAAGGCCGGTGGCCCTGGAATGTCCACGGAGGCGGGTGGCGTGACCGGCGGTGTCACAGGAGGGTTCTCCCCTTCGGGCGGCCCCAGGATCTCGCCGTGGCCACCTTCCGGACCGTCGGGCCTGCTCAGGACGGGGGCATCGCCACCGTGTGGAAATCCGGGGCCGACTGGCTTCTCCGGAGTCACCACAGTTCCGGCGGCCAGCGGTTCGACCACCCGGGCGGTCGTCTCGACCGCAGGCACAACGACGCGGGTCGACGACTTCCACTCGTCCGCGCGCGCGGATGCCGAGGCGGCGACCGCGGTCTGGGCATGGGGAGGGGAGGCGGGTGGCGGGGTCGCGATGTTGCCGGTGACGGCAACGGTCGTCGCCACGGCGACGGCGGTCCCCGCAAGAAGGCACCTCAGCCAGGTCAGGTTGGTACACGTCTCAGCAAGAGCGTGCGCGGCCACGGGGTGGTTCATGAGCGCCTGCGGGATGGCACCGATCGACCGAGAGGGGACCAGCAGGGGAAGCAGCGCGGGCAGCTTGCGGCTGTTGCCGGCCCTCTTGAGCTCCTCGCGGCACCGCACGCACGTTTCGACGTGGGAGTCGATCCTGTCCTGTTCGGAGGAGTCGACCCCGGTGCCGAGACGGCGGTAGATGAGCTCGACGGTGCTCGCGCACGCGACCGGGAGATCCGCGACTCCCGCGTACGTCTTGCCGAACGCATCGCGGGCGCGGCTCACCAGCGTGTCGACGGCACCCACCGTCGTCTCGAGAGCCTCGGCGATCTCGGCGGAGGTCTGTCCGTGGAGTTCGCGCAGGATCAGCGCGGTGCGGTATCGGGCGCTTAGTTTGCGGAGTGCGAGGAAGATGTTCCTGGCCGTCTCGCGCCCCATCACCTCTTCGGCGGAGTCGGCAGCTGCGAGACGATCCCACGCAGGGGAGTCCTCGTCAGCAGGATCCGCCTCTCCGAGCCTCATGCGCCGCCGGAGCGCGTCGGTACTCACGTTCCGCGCGACGCCGTAGAGCCAGGCGCGCGGGTTCTCGACGACGGTCGCGTCCGCTTGGAGCAGGCGGATGAAGACCTCCTGCGTCGCGTCCTCCGCGGTCTGGGTGTTCATGACGCGCGCCAAGCAGAAACCGTAGATGCGGTGGTGGTACCTGCGGTAGACCTCCGCAAAGGCGACGGGATCGCTGGCAGCGGCGCGCGCGAAGAGATCCGTGTCGGAGCCCATGCGCGCGGCAAGTCTCGATATGGTGAGGCTTCTCTCCATAGCTCCTCAGTCGCTTCGGGGATGCGAAGCCTTACGGTAGGCGCGCTCGCCGTGGCCTCGCCCTCTCATGAAAGCAGGTCTCGTGCCTCTCCCACGCATCAGTCTTGTGCGATTGGGTCACCCTGCCGGGAAGGGGACGACAAGAGGGGCCGAACGACCTACCCGATGAGGCGCCGCCGGATCTCCTCGTATTCGGACGACGCGATCTCGCCGCTGGCCAGGCGCCTCCTGGCGATCGCCATCGGGTCTTCGGGCGCGGGTGCCGTGCCCTGGGGCAGGGCCGCGGGCTCGGCACCCGCGTGGTGTGCGTCCGCTCGAGGATCGGCAATGACGTAGATCGCAAGCGGGACCAGCAAGATCAGCCAGAAGAACATCATGGTTTCCACCCACCTATCCGTGTGTCAGTGAGGAGAGAAGCCCGGGGCGGCCCTTGCGGGACCGGCCCCGGGCCGGAACGCCGGTGGATCTAGAACGTGCCGTCCATCATCCCGTAGCCACCTCGCTGGGTGCTTTGGCCGGAGGGAGCGGAGGAGGTTCCGCGTCCGCTCGACGTGCGGTTCGCACACGGGGGGGTGACCTTGCCGCTCGTCACGTCGGCGTGCATGCGGTTCATGTCGATGCTGCCCGAGGGCGTGCGGTATGCGTCCATGAAGGACCGCATCGCGGCGATCGTCGGGGCTTCGCCCGCGGCGGTGCCGACGGCCGGTCCCGCCGTGCGGTACACAGCCGGGGCGGCGTTCACGAGTGCCTTCGGTGCGGCGAACGCGGCGCCCATGACGGACGCGCCAGCGATGAGCCCGGTGACGACGCCGGCGGCGATCTTGGCTTTGGTGTTCATGTCGGTCTCCTGTTCTCCGGCCCGCTTTGGGGCCTTCGGGGTTGGTGCCACGAAGCCACTATCGCGGCCGGACATGAATCCCCAGCGAACCGCTCATGAATGTTCTGTGAACGTCCCGCCTGCTCGCCCGGCGGCGGTGACGCAGCCCAATCGCACCGATCCCGGGGGATTCTCCGCACGGCTCTGGCACCGCCGGTGCTCTTGCAGCACTCCAGGATGAGTTGCGCGCTCTGCGTCCTGGCGAGCGGTCTCGCTCACGCGGATCAGAGCACTCACAGTGTCCGTTCACTTGGATCGGAGCAATCGATGGACTTCCGAGCAGGCCGCAAGCGGAATCTGATCATCATGGTGTGCGCGGTCGTCGCCGTGGCAGGGCTGATAGCAGTCACGGTCTTCGGCGTCCCAGCCCGTACCCTGTTCTTGTACGGCGCGTTCGCCGCCTGCCCCCTCATGCACCTGTTCATGGGTCACGGGGCGCACGGCCACCGGAGCAACGAGCCCCACCAGCCTGCCGAGGCACCCGCGCCGCCTACGTCGGATACGCTCTAGCGGTTCCAGGCGGTCCACGGGCGCGAACCACTACCCGGACCTGACCGCGTCGACCGGAGCGGCCGAGCTTTTCGCGCTCGCGGCGCGCTGCGTCGAAAGGGCAGTCGTCATGAAGCGCTTTCTGCGCATCGCCGATATTGGTCGGGCGGCGGCAGGGTACACTTCGGGAGTTCGGTGATCGCGCGCCAGCGACGGGGGGCGGACTCGATGTGTTCCAGGCCCGCGAAGCTCGTGGTCGTAGCCCTGGCGATCATGGGCCTGACGATCGGCATAGCCGGATGCTCGGCGACACCGGCGGCCAAACCCGGCGACGCGACGGCGACACCGGGCGCCACTTCCACCTCAGTGGGCGGTCAGCTCGTCCAGCTGTGTGTGGAGTGCGGCGGGCGCGGCGCGCCGGCCGAGACCGAGGGGGAGGCGATCACGATCGACGGCGTCCAGACGATCTCGATCGTCGTCGACGGCGGCTACTACATCCCGAACCGGATCACGGCACAGGCGGGCTCGCCCATCAGGGTCGTCTTGACGGCGGACGCCGCTGGTTGCGTCGCCGAGCCGACCTTCGAGTCGCTGGGGAAGAGCGCTGATTTGACCGCTTCCGGCGCGACGACGATCGAGTTGGGCGCCGCCGCAGCGGGCACCTACGAGTTCACATGCGCTATGGACGCCAACCGCGGCGCCATTACCGTTCAGTAGCAACGTTCCGAGGAGTCAGCGCGATGCACGCACGGGTACGCATCATTTCTATCACCGCCGCCATCGCGCTCGTCGTCGGCCTGGCCGCATACGCGTATGTGGTCGCTCCCGGCGCTACCAGCATGAGCGGGATAGTGGTGAAGGTCGGAGGCGCATCGATCCGCGCAAGCGACCAGCTCGGCGCCCACAATGCGATCCTCGCTGACCAGGTCACCGCCCCGGACGCATCCTGGCTGGTCGCATATCGAGTCGGTATGCAGGGAATGCCCGGCGCACTGCTCGGCTACGTGCACGTCAGCGCAGGGACGAGCACCGACGTCAGCATCCCGATCGACCCGACGATCCGACTCACGCCCAAGGCGATCATCACGCTCAACGCCGACCGCGGCGTGGCCGGCCGCTTCGAGTTCGACATGAACAGGTTCGAGACGAGCCCCGACAAGCCGTACTACGTCGCGGGCAGCGCGGTGCAGACCACGATAACCGTGGCCTTCCCCGAGGATGCCAACACGTTCGATGCAAGCGGCGCAATGACGCCCCGGCCATGAGCGAGGGAGGCCCGATGTTCGACGAGTTCGCGTGGGTCGGCAGCGACTTGTACACCTCAGGCGCGGTCTCCAGCCATGGCGGCAACCTGTCCGTGCGCCTCGACGACGACCGCATCCTGATCACGCGAACGGGCTCGATGATCGGGCGCCTCACCCCCGAGGACCTGGTGGATACGACCCTCACCGCGTGCGGTGACCCGCGGGATCCTGCCTGCTCCGTCGAGCTCGTCGTGCACCGCGCCATCTACGCGGCCACGGGCGCGCGTGCGATCGTGCACGCGCACGCGGTGGAGACCGTGGCTCGTTCGCTGTTCGAGGACCTGATCGTTCCCGTGGATTCGGAGTCCAAGGCGCGCCTCACAGACGTACCGGTCGTCGTCTCCGCTCAGTCGATCGGCTCGGCCGAGGCGGGGGAGAAGCTCGCATCCGCGCTTGGCGACCGAAAGATCGCGGTGCTGCGCGGCCACGGCCCGTTCGCGGTCGGGGAGACGCTCGAGGAGGCCTATCAGGCGGTGTCGTGCCTCGAGGCCAGCTGCCGGGTGCTCAACATCCTCGACGCCACGGGGCACGCCGCACGCTGATCGCGCCTAGTACCCGGTCGCAAGCTCCAGTTCGGCTCGCAGCTCGTCCTTGCGCGTCTGCGAAGCGAAGGACCCGTCGATGGCGTTGCGTGCGAGTGTGACCAGCTGTGCATCCGAAAGATCGAGCGCTTCGGCCGCTTGCACGTAGGTGTCATGCAGATAGCCACCGAAGTACGCGGGGTCGTCCGAGTTGATCGTGACGCGCAGGCCGGCCTCCAGCATCCTTCGGAGGGGATGGCTCTCCATCGTATCGGCGACCCGCAGCGCGACGTTGCTGCTCGGGCACACCGTCAGGCACACGCCGCTCATGACGAGGCGCTCCGTGAGTGCGGGGTCCTCAAGGACCCGGACACCGTGGTCGATCCGTTCTGCCCCCAGCACGTCAAGAGCCTCGGTGACGTAGGACGGCGGTCCCTCTTCGCCGGCGTGCGCCACCAGATGCAGCCGTGCGGTGCGGGCCCTGGCGAAAACCCTCGCGAACTTCGAGGGCGGATTCCCCGTCTCTCCCGAGTCCAGGCCGAGTCCGTCGACGAGCCCTTCGCGGAGTGCTTCGTCCAACGTCTCCATCGCATCGTGTTCCGTCAGATCCCGGAGGATGCACAGGATGAGCCGCGAGGTGACGCCGAAGTGCACGTGGGCATCCGCGAGCGCGCGCCGGATGCCGCCCGCCACGACTGAGAAGGCGATCCCGCGAGAGGTGTGGGTCTGCGGGTCGAAGAACGGCTCCACGTGGCGGATGTTGTCCGCGTGCGCGCGCTGTACATACGCCCACGTGAGGTCGTAGAAGTCCTGCTCGGTGAGCAGGACTGAGCAGGACGCGTAGTAGATGTCGAGGAAGGACTGCAGGTCCGTGAAGCGATAGGCAGCGCGCATCGCTTCCGGTGAGGCGAAGGGCAACGGGATGTCGTTCCGGTCCGCCAGGGCGAAGGCGAGCTCCGGCTCGAGCGTGCCTTCGAGGTGGACGTGCAACTCGACTTTCGGCAGACGCCGGATCAGTGCGACCCGAGACATAGGACCCCCTGTGCGCGGATTCCTGCGTGGTCGCCGCAGTGCAGCGCCGGCCATGCGATGAACGATCTCCCACACAGTAAACGAGCGACGCGCGGGGCGCACGACGAACGAGAGGCGTCGCGAGGCGGAGTGTCCGCTCGTCAGGCCCATTCAGGCGTTCGTCGGTTCTTCGCCGGAGCAGTGGGTGGAGTAAGGTGATTGTGGGGAAAGTCGTGTCGGCCCGGCGGAGCCGAGGGGGATAAGCGTGTGAGCATGTCGCGTAGATCCACGTCCGATGAAGAGCTGCTGGCCGCCGTCTCCGATGGCGACGCCGAGGGCGCCGCTACCGCCGCCACGATCCTCGGCGTGCGTGGTGACGAACGGGCGGTCGGTGCGCTGCTCGAACTCCTCGAACATCCCTCAGCGGCCGCTCGCGCGTCTGCTGCAACGGCTCTCGGCCTGATCGGGAGCGAGGCCGCCCTTCCCCGACTTCGCGAGGCTCTCGACGATTGCGACGGCACGGTCGCTGCGCGGGCGTCCGTCGCGCTTCAAAGGATCGGGGACGAAGGCAGCGAAGAGGCGGCCTGCAGCGCTCTGATCGAGGAGATGTGCGCCCCGGATCCCGAGAGGCGAGCGCTCGCGGCGCGCGCACTCGGTGGCCTGATGCACAAGAGCTCGGTGGATCCGCTCGTCACGGCGCTGTCGGACACGAGCGCTCTCGTGCGCGCGGATGCGGCCGGTTCGCTGGGGTGGATCGGCGACGCGCGCGCGGTCACGCCGCTGAGTGCGCTCGGATTCGCCGATCCGGACCCGTTCGTGCGCCGGGTGGCCATGCACGCCGTGGCGCGCATCCTGATCCCGGGTACGCCCGCCTGACGCTTCGGCGCAGCTGTGGGTCGTGCGTGGTGCCCGGGGTGGGAGTCGAACCCACACGGGGTTTCCCCCAAAGGTTTTTGAGACCTCCGCGTCTGCCATTCCGCCACCCGGGCGCTGTGAGGCGGGCGCTGAGCCCACCGAGCACGGCGATTATATGCGATAGATCAGCTCACAGGACCCCGCGCTGCCTGCGGGCTTCCTGCGAGGTCGCGCCGGACCGGGCCATGACGAAGAGCTCAACCAGGTCGGCGTCGTAGTGCGTCCCTGCGCTGGCTCGAAGCGTCGCGACGGCCTCCTGCTCCGAGATGCGTGCCCGGTGCGGGCGGTCGGAGATGAGCGCGACGTACGCGTCGCAGATGCTCAGGATGCGGCTCGCCGCGGGGATCGAGTCGCCGGTGAGACCGGCCGGGTATCCGGTGCCGTCCACGCGCTCGTGGTGGGATCGGATGGCCTGCTGCACACCTGGCCCGAAGCTCGCGACGCGCGTCAGTTCGGCTCCGTGCTCAGGGTGCGCCCGAAGCACCGCCATCTCGTCAGCGGTCAGACGGTTCGGACTTGTGAGTATCGTCTCGGGCACGGTCAGCATCCCGACGTCGTGCAGAAGTCCCGCGGTGCGCAGGTCCTCGAGCTCATCGTCGGGCATCCCCAGTGATCGCCCGACCGCCACGGCGTAATTCGCCACGCGCTCGGAGTAGGCCCCATATTCCGGCAGCCTTTGCTCCACGAGCTCGATCATCATCTGCAGCGTGCCCGACAGGCGGTTGCGCACATCGCTCAGCAGCGCGCGGTTCTCCATAGAGAGCTCGACGATACGGGCGACGAGGCTGAGTCCGTCAAGATCGTCCGCCGAGAACGGGCCGCCACGTCGCCACAGGACCATCACGTGCTTGAGCTGTCCGCGGATCCGCAGCGGGATCGTGAGCGTGCTCGAACCGTCGTCCTCGAGTTCGTCGGCCACGGCACGGCCGGCGCGGACGGTTCGCAGTGCGACGCGCAGAACGCCCGCCTGGGCATCCGAACGCTCGACTCCTTCGGCGGTCGCTACCGTGAGTTCATCGCCGACGAGAGCCGCGGCCTCAGCACTGTAGCGGCCAAGCGACTCCTCAAGGACGCGCCGCATCCCCACGCCTTCAGGAAGCGACGTCATGAGCGAGGCGGTGTGCCTGGCGAAGGAAAGCCGCTCACGCGCCGCGACCTCGCTCGCGAAGGCCGTCTCGTATGCTTCCGCGCGCTTCCGCGCCGCGCGGTTCGAGCGCAGCTGGCGAATGACCGCAAACCCGGTCGAGGCCACGAGGCATGCGGAGACGGCCGTCATCGTGTAGGGCTGGATCGTGTTCGTCTCGGACAGACCGGTCACGGCGACAGCGGCCACGGCAAGCGCCGAGGCGATGACCGCTGCCCACGCGGCGATGTCGGCCGCGCTGCTGGGCTTCATCGGGATGCGTTGTGAGTCCATCTTCGTCCCCTCGAAGTCACCGTGCCGCGGGCGGATCCGCCCAGCGACGCGCTCGCGAGAATGTTCGTGCCCACACGCACGATACGACGAACCCGCGCCGCATGCGAACGGAGAGAGGGCGCCGCTGCGCTAGAATCGCCGCATGGATACCCTCGCAAAGCTCACCGAGCACCTTTCCGATACCGAGCGCACGCACCTCGCGAACATCGCGACGAACCTCCAGCTGGTCGCGGACCTCGGTTACGCCGACGTGGCACTGGTCGTCGCGGCCCCGGACGGGCATGCGGTGGTCGCCGCGGACGCGCGGCCGATGACCGCCGTGCCTGCGGTGGCCGGGACGCGCGTGGGCAAGGCGCTGTCGCACGATGAGGAAGAGGCCCATGCGGCCCTTCGTGACGGCGCCTACGTTGCGGGGCGGCGTCGCCGCACCACGCGCGGCATCCAGTACACCACCTCCGCATACCCGGTGGGCGATCCACCCAAAGGCGTGCTTCTGCGGGACCTCACCGCCCAGGTCGTCGACGACCCGGGTGCGATGGAGCGCCAGTTCATGCTGCTCGCCGAGGAGCTGCTGGCGGTCATGGGTCGGCGTCCGCTCCTCGCCGTCGATACCGGCGCCCCGTTCTCGACCACGCGTATCGCCGGCGACGGTGTCATGCGCGTGGACGCCGAGGGGCGGATCGCGTATGCAAGTCCCAACGCCGTCAACATCATGCGGCTGGCGCGTGTCGAGGGGCCGCTGACCGGCACGGCCGCGACGGCACTTCCCGGAGGTGCGATCGCGGTGGGCCCGGTCCTCGGTACCGCCGGGGCGCTGCAGACCGAGGTCGCCGTGGCAGGGCGCGTGCTCATGTACCGCGTTATCGCGCTCGAGCCCGGCGCGGCCCTGCTCGTGGAGGACATCACGGATGCGCGTCGCCGCGACGCGGAGCTCAAGGTCAAGGAAGCCACCATTCGCGAGGTCCACCACCGGGTGAAGAACAACCTGCAGACGATCTCGTCGCTTCTGCGCATACAGGCGCGCCGTTCGACTTCCGAGGAGACTTCGCGCGCGCTCGCCGAGGCGGTCGAGCGGGTCGGTTCGATGGCGGTGGTGCACGAGATGCTGTCCTCATCCACCGACGAGCGCGTCGACTTCGGCGCCGTGGCCCGGACCGTCGTCGACCTCGTCCGCCAGGGCCTCGCGGGCTCGGGCGGGACCGTGAGCGTCGCTGTGGAAGGCACGATGGGGGAGGTCCCCGCTGCCGTGGCCACGTCGCTCGCGCTCGTGACGGCCGAGCTCGTCCACAACGCGATCGAGCACGCGTACGCCGAGGGCCAGTCCGGCGGCGTCGCAGTCACTCTGAAGCGGATCGCGGGAGAGCTCCGGCTCACCGTGCATGACGACGGCCCCGGGCTTCCCGTCGGCTTCGATCTGGCCGATTCCGCGCACCTTGGACTGGCCATCGTCCGCACCATCGTGGAGGACGATCTGCGTGGTACCCTCGCGTTCCGCGGCGGCCGGGGCACGACCGTCGCGATCACCGTCCCGGTAGAGGAGTAGCGCCAGGCGATGCGGGTTCTTATCGCAGAGGACGAAGCGCTCATCCGCATGGACGTGCGGGAGATGCTCATCGAAGAGGGCCACGACGTGGTCGGCGAGGCGCGGGATGGCGCCGAGGCGATAGAGCTGGCGCGCGCCCTGAAGCCGGAAGTCATCTTCATGGACGTGAAGATGCCGGGTATGGACGGCATAGCGGCAGCCGCGGTGATCGGTGCGGAGCGGATCGCGCCGGTCGTCATGGTGACCGCGTTCAGCCAGACACGCTACATCGAGGACGCCTCGGCGGCCGGAGCGATGGGGTACCTGGTCAAGCCGTTCTCGAAGAAGGACATCCTGCCGGCGATGGCGGTGGCCGTTGCCCGCTTCGGCGAGGCGCGCGCGCTCGAAGACGAGGTCGCCGACCTCGGAGAGCGTCTCGAGACCCGCAAGGTCGTCGACAAGGCGAAGGGCCTGCTCATGGCGCAGGGCGTCAGCGAGGCCGACGCGTTCCGCCGTCTTCAGAAGCTGGCGATGGACAAACGCAAGTCGCTGCGCGAGGTGGCAGAAGCCGTTCTGCTCGCGTCGGAAGCGCGATCCCCGGACCGGGAGTGAACATGTTGGACCGCGTCGACCGCATATCGAACCGCACGGCCTACCTTGCCGCCGCGGTTGGGCTCGGCATCTCGCTGGTGGCGGCGTTCCTCGCGCCCCAGGACGCGCATCTCGGCGCCTGGGTTCGCCTCGTCATCTGGCACGGGATGCTGAAGTGGGCCTGCATCGTCGGCATCTTCGGGATGGGCGTGCTCGCCGTCGCCTACCTCGTCAGCGGACGCGATCGCCTCTACCAGTGGGCGCGTGGGCTCCAGGTCGCGTTGCTCCCGCTGTGGGTGTTCGCCGTGTTCATCGGTACCGTCGCCGCGCGTCTCATCTGGAACTCCTGGCAGCTCGGCGAGCGCCGGATGGTCATGAGCGTGGCGTACACCGCGGTCGCGGCGATCGCGCTGCTGGTCGCGCTCTTCGTGGAGAAGCGGCGCGTGGGCGCCATCGGGCAGGTCGTCACCGCGCTCGCGATGGCGGTCGGCCTCGCGTGGATCGAACTCGGGCCGGCAGCCGAGGACATCCATCCCTCGTCGGCCGTGATGTCCTCGCCCGACGTCGCGTTCAAGGTCTACGCGTTCATCATGATGGGCGGCTGCCTGCTCGTCGTGCTCGCGCTTGCCATCCCGGTGCGCCGGTGGTTGGCACGCGGCGAGACGGGGGAGTAGTCGCCGGGTCGTGTGAACCCGCGGGGGCGGAAGCGCGTCCAAGTAGCACGAGGGTGACTTCGGACGAGGGGGAGTTCGCCATGAGAAGCCGTTCCGCGTACATGATCGCCGCAGGCGCCGTCGTCGTCGTGGGGGCGGTGGTGGCGTTCCTCGTTCTCGGTGGAGGAACCCCGAAGGCCATCGGCGCGGAACTCGTTGCAGCCGGGAAGCCGGCGAAGGCCAGCGGGACCACCGTCAACGAGCAGTTCCCCCGCGCGGTCAACGACTTCGGGATCGCGCTTCTTCACGCGACCGAGGCCGCGGCCGAGACGAGCAGCGACAACGTGATCGTCTCTCCCGCGTCTGTGCATGCGGCCCTCTCGATGACGCTCAACGGAGCGACGGACGAGACCGCGAAGCAGATGCGCGCCGTGCTTCGCACCGACTCGATGCCGTCTGCGGATGCCAATGCCCAGTGGGCGGCGCTTCTCGGAGGGCTCGAATCTCGCAGCCCCGAGCAGGCGCTGGAGATCGCCAACTCTCTCAGGGTGCTAAAGGGCGTGCCGTTCAGGCAGCCGTTCCTCGACGCCGACCGCGACTACTTCGGCGCGCAGGTCAGCGCGCTGGATTTCGCCAAGGATGACGTGAAGACGGCGATCAACTCCTGGGTCTCCGCCAATACCCATGGCATGATCCCGAAGATGCTGGAAAAGGGCCCCACCCCCGACACGATCATCTACCTCGTGAACGCCGTGTACTTCAAGGGCGACTGGGTGGCGCCGTTTGCGCATGAGGGTACGTCGAAGGAGCCGTTCACCCGCGCGGACGGCACCAAGATCGACGTCGACATGATGTACTCGAGCGATGCGAAGCCGTACGCGGCCAACGCGTCGCTGCAGGCCACGAAGCTGCTCTACAAGGGCCTCGACGCAAGCTTCTACGTGATGCTGCCACGCGAGGGCGTGGGTCTTGATGCCGCGCTCGCCAGTCTGGAGGGCACCGGCTTTTCGGATCTGCGGACCGCGATGATCGCGCCCAACACGGGTGAGGTCATCCTCGGGCTGCCGAAGCTCGACACCGAGTTCGGCGCGAACCTGAACGAGCCGCTGAAGGCCATGGGAATGCCACGGGCGTTCGACTCGATGGCCGCCCAGTTCACCGGCATGGCGGATCTCGGCGTCCCGATCTTCATCGGGAACGTGACGCACAAGACCAAGATCAAGGTCGACGAGAAGGGCACGGAGGCGGCAGCGGCCACCGTCGTCGAGGGGATGGCCGGGTCCGCGGCACCCACGGCGGAGCCGCCGAAGATCATCTGCGACCGTCCGTACCTGTTCGCGATCGTCGACGAGAAGACTGGAACGATGCTGTTCCTCGGCATGGTGGGCGACCCGACGAAGTAGGGGCGCCGATCGGGCACACGAGAAGGGCCGGGCCAGACGCCTGGCCCTTCTCGTTGTGTAAGGTGTGGCGGAGGAGGGATTGGGATGCCGCTTCTGGCCAGGTTGCGAGACATGCTCGGTGAACGACGCGCGACGGGTGCGCCGCAGCCTCGCCTCGGCCTCGCGCTCGGCGGAGGGGGCGTGCGTGGCGCCGCCCATCTCGGCGTGCTCTCCGTGTTCGAGCGCGAGGGGATCGTGTTCGACGTCGTGGCCGGGACGAGTGTCGGAGCGGTCGTGGGCGCGGGAGTCGCCGCGCGCGTGCCCGTCGCCGACATGCTGGAGCGCTTCCGGGCGGCCCGCTGGATCGACCTTGCACGGCCCTCATGGGGCTCGAACCTGAGCATGCTCCAGACGAACCCGATGGGTGACATCCTTGTGAAGACCGTGCAGGCAGAGACGTTCGAGGAGCTCGCACTTCCGTTCGCTGCTGTCACGAGCGACATCCTGACGGGGGAGACGGTCGTCATCACCGAGGGCCCGCTGCGCGATGCGGTGGTGGCCTCCGCGGCCGTCCCGGCGATCTTCGAGCCGCTGCGGCGCGACGGTCGCCTGCTCGTGGACGGCGGGTTGACCGACAACCTGCCGGTCACCGCCGCGCGCGACCTGGGCGCCGACGTCGTCATCGCTGTCGACGTCATGCCGCCGCTCGACGGGTCGTACGAACCCAGGGACATCAACGAGATGGTCATGATGAGCTGGAACATCGTGCAGCGGTCCTGTGAGTCGGGTCGCAAGCACGCGGACGTGGTGATCACACCACCGGTTGCGCAGATCTCGCTCATGGACTTCACGCAGGCGCAGGCGGCCTACGACGCCGGTGTGGTCGCGGCGGAAGAGGCGCTTGACAACGTCTGGAAGGCCATCGGGCGCAGGCCGACCGCAATGCGCACCGAGACGCGCGCGTGAGCCTGCTCGAGGCGCTGGTACGCGCCCTCGGGATCGGGTTCCTTGTCGCTGCGCCCGTGGGCGCCATGGCGCTGCTCTGTATCGAGCGCACGCTTCTGCGCGGACGCGCGAGCGGGTACGCGACCGGCGCCGGCATCGCCACCGCGGATGCGTTGTACGCGTCCATAGCCGCGTTCGGACTGACGGCGCTGACCGGAGCGCTTACGGGGTCGCAGGGATGGGTGCGGCTCGTGGGCGGCGCGTTTCTTGTCTATCTCGGCGTGCGGGCGGTGTTCTCCCGCCCGGCCATGCGCGCGCTCGAGAGTGGCCCGGTATCGCTGTTCGGCGTCTACACATCCGCACTCGGGCTTACGCTCGCGAACCCGCAGACCATTATCGCCTTCGCCGGCATCTTCGCGGGTGCCGGCCTTGCCGCGTCGGGTGGGGGATGGGAAGTACCCGCGCTCACGGTCGTGGGCGTGTTCGCGGGGTCGCTCGTCTGGTGGCTGGGGCTCGTGACCGTCACCGGTGCGCTGCGTGATCGAGTGGGGGACAGCGTGCTGGTGTGGGTGACGCGGGTCTCGGGGGTGGCAATCGCGCTGCTCGGAGTTGCGGCGATCTGGGCGGGCAGCCAGTCGCTGGTCGGATAGATTTGGCGCGCCGACTGGCGCGATCCATCAGGTGCGGCACGACGGGTGGCTCGCGCCCAAAGTGACTTCTTACACGGAATGCCCCATAGTCGACCTGGGGATTCTGGAGGGTTACTCAGACCGTAGAAACGTTGTTAGCGCCACGGCGGCGCTCAAGCTCGATTGGGGAGTGATGGTGGGCAACGTACTGCCAATCGGGCTCATCGTGCTGATGGTCCCCGTCGAGATCATCTGCGCGGTATGGCTGCTCAAGGTTGCGCAGCCGTTTGTCCATGCGGATCCGACCAGGTCTCCGGTTGGATGGGGAGATGTCGGGAAGCTCCTTCTCCCGCTGGCCTTCCTGCTCGCCGCGCTTGGAGTGCAACTGGTCGGCGCGTTCATGATTCGCTAGTCCGGTGCGCTAACCAGCGCTTCCACCTGACGCGTCTTGCTTGGTTCAGAATGGCAGGGGAATCGGCGCGCAGGTGAAGCGCCCAACGTTATGTGAGACCGGTTGTCGGGCTTGAGCATGAAGCGGGCGCGGGCCCGGCGAGCGTTCAAGAGTGATGAGATAGTCGGGGGTTTGGGGCGGCGCGGCATGCGCATGCGATGCCCGATTGAAGCCTGGATGGCTCACATAACCAGCGCGTCCAGCGGATGGCGTACGGTGTGAGCAACAGGGAACTGGCGCGGTCCACCGCTGACGCGCCCAACGTTATGTGAGACCGGTTGTCGGGCTTGAGCATGAAGCGGGCGCGGGTCCGGCCAGCGTTCAAGAGTGATGAGATAG
>JANYLP010000073.1 GCA_025361445.1 Coriobacteriia bacterium | reverse complement strand
GCGGCGGTTGGCGAGTGCGGCCTGGACGGCTATTGGCTTGGTGAAGAGACCTTTGCTGAGCAGGAGCGGGTCTTTCGCCTGATCCCGGGCCTGGAGAAGGCGCAGTTCCACGTCAAAGTCCCTGATCGCGGGGACTTCGGTGAGATGCTCGTCGACCTCATGCTCGCCTGCGATCCGCAGATCACGATCATGGACGCGGTCATCGGAATGGAGGGTGCCGGGCCTTCCGGGGGATCGCCGCGGCACATCGGCGCCATTCTCGTGTCCGCCGACCCGGTCGCGATGGACGTGGTCGCGGCTGCGATCACGGGCTTCGATCCCATGGACGTCTACACCAACGCCGCGGCGCACCGCAGAGGACTCGGCCCGAAGACCGCCGACGAGGTCGAGACGGTCGGCGTCCCGTGGCGCACGGTCGCGCCGCAGGGATACGTCCATCCCGCGAAAGACCCGTCCCGCATGGTTCCTCGTGCGATGCAGAAGTGGGTCCGGGGACGAGTCGTGTCACGGCCGTGGCTCGAGTGTCCCGAACGATGCAACGGCTGCCGGACGTGCCACGACGACTGCCCCGTCAAGGCGATCAAGATGGTCGACGGCAAGCCCGTCTACGACTACGCCGAATGCATCAGCTGTTACTGCTGCCAGGAGGTCTGCCCGAACAAGGCGGTCGGTCTCAAGAGCCCGTGGTTCGTGCGAGCGCTCGTCTCGCGCGGCGGTTCCAAACACGCGTAGGCGCGTCTAGACCGCGGCCGCGTCCACTTCCCCCGCGGGCGCGCCCCACTCCGCGAGCACGACCCCTCCGAGCACGATGGCGGCTCCCACCATCTGCATCGGCGTGAGCTGCTCGAGCGGAAAAGCCATGGCGGCGAAGATCACCGCGAACGGCAGCTCCAGCGTGGAGACGACTGCTGCCTGCGCAGCCCCCATCCGCTGAACCCCTCCGAGGTAGAGCATGATCGCGGCGAATGTCGGGATGGCGACCATCAGTGCCACCGATCCCCACGCGGTCCCGTCCCAGCGCGCGACGGTCCCGATGGTGCCGGACAGGCCCGCGGCGACGGTCATCTCGACGGCCGACATCGCGAAGACGTAGGCCATGAGCGTCATCCGCGGAGTACGGGCCATCGTCCGGAACGACAGGACGTTGAACACGGCGTACCCGAGTCCGGCACCGAGTCCGAGCAGGATGCCCAGCGGCTTCAGCTCGGTGCTCGAACCAAGGACTCCGGCGGCGAGCGCGCATCCCGCGAACGTCAGCAGCACGGCGGCGATCCTCCGCGGGGGGAAGCGCTCCGACAGGAACAGCCAGCCGATGACGGATACCATGGCGGGATAGGTGTAGAGCAGTACCGTCGTCACCGGCGTCCCGATGAGGTTGTTGGCTGTCGCGTAGCAGAGGCTGGCCGCGCCGTAGCCGGTGAGCGACATCGCGGCGAACCGCCCGAGATCACCCCGCGAGACCCGCAGGGCCCGTGGATCGCGCGCGGCCTGCACCGCCGCCATGAGCGCGGCCGCGATGGCGAAGCGCACTGCGAGCATCGACATCGGTTCGGCCCCGTGTTCGGAGGCCCATCGCTGCAGGATCCCGAGCGTCGCGAAACACGCCGCCGAAGCGACGACCGCGATGACCGCCGCGCGTCGTGCAGCCGGCAACGCGGCTAGCCCCCCACAGCGGATGCGGGGACGGAGACCCCGATCTGCCGAAGCTTGATCCGGAAGTCGTGGGAGTTCGCCGACGTGGACATCGCGTCTTCGACGGAGATCCGACCGGCCTGCAGCAGTTGGATGAGCGACTGGTCGAAAGTCTGCATCCCGTAGTACTCGCCCTCGTTCATGGCATCGCGGATCTTGTACGTCTGCTCGGGGTCGAGGATGTACTCGCGGATCGTGCCGGTCATGACAAGCGCCTCGATCGCCGGGACGAGCCCTCCCCCGACCGCCGGGATGAGCCGCATCGAGATGATGCCGCGCAGCGTGGCGCCGAGCATGATGCGCGCCTGTCGCTGCTGGTACGGCGGGTAGAAGTCGATGATTCGGTTGATCGTCTCCGTGGCGTCGATGGTGTGCAGCGTCGAGAGCACCAGGTTGCCGATCTCGGCGGCCGTGAGCGCCGTGGACACCGTCTCGGCATCGCGCATCTCCCCGATGAAGATGATGTTGGGGTCCTGCCGCACGACGTGCCGCATCGCGTCACCGTAGCCCGGCGTGTCGATACCGACCTCACGCTGCTCGATGACGCACAGGACGTCCTCGTGCACGACCTCGATCGGGTCCTCGATCGTCACGATGTGGCCCTCACGGGTCCGGTTGATGTAGTCGATCATCGTGGCGAGCGTCGTCGTCTTGCCCGAACCCGCCGTGCCCGTCACCAGCACGAGCCCACGCCGCTCGTTCGCCAGCTTCTCGACAACTGGCGGCAGTCCCAGGTCCGTGAAGCTCAGATGCTTGGCGGAGACCCAGCGCGCGGTCATCGAGACGGTGCCCCGCTGCCGAAAGACGTTCATGCGGAACCGGCCGACGTCGGGCACTGAATAGGCGCAGTCGATGTCGGCGCCTTCGTCGAACGCGGGGATGTGGCGTGCCTCGAGGATCTCCCGGGCCATCGCTGTCACGTCGTCCGCGGCTATGGCAGGCTGGTCCCGAAGGATCGAGAGCTTGCCGTCGACGCGCACCGCGGGAGGACTCCCCGCCTTAAGGTGCAGGTCGGAAGCGCCCCGGTCCGCCATCATCGCGAGCAGAACGTCGATCCTCGCCATCGCAGGTCCGCCCCTCGAAGTCCCGTCACCGCCGCCGGCTGGCGACGCTCGTCATCGCGCCAACATGGTACCGCGAGGATGTGCGCGGGCCGAGACGCCAAGGCGACGCCCGCGATCCGCTCAGGCCTGACGAAGACGCGGCATCGAGTAGCCGAGCATCCCGAGAAGGATGAAGAATACGCCGAGGGCCACGATCATCGGGACCACGCCGTACATCTGGGCGGCGACACCGGACCCGGCCAGGCCGATCACTGTGGCGATCCGCGCGATGGTGCTTCTGACGGCGAACACGCGGCCTCGCGTCTCGGCTTCCGTGTAAGTCTGCAGGAGGGTCACCATCGGGATCCCGAGGTACTGGTTCGCGACTCCGGCCGCGAACAACACGACCGCGGCGACCCAGAGGTTGCCCACGAACAGGAACAGGACCAGCAGCGCCCCGAACGCGATGATCCCGTTAAGGTACTTGCGACCGACACCGGTCGACGAACCCATCCCGATCCACAGGCTTCCCACGAGCAATCCGACCGTGGTGGCGAGGTCCACGACCGTGAGACGTAACGCATCCGGAAGGCCGTTGCCTGTGTAGACGTTGAGCGCCAGCAGGATGCTGAGCGTGATCGCAGCTCCGCCGCCGAGCGCGGCCGCGGCGTACGTGAAGACAACGCCGCGCAAGACACCGTCACCGCGTATGCGCTCGAGCCCGAAGCGTAGGTCGGTCGCTATGACCGCAAGTCGGAGTGACGGAAGCACGCGCGGCGTTGCGCGATAGCGCACCCCCAGGACGAACGCGGCCGACACGAGGAACGTGATGCCGTCGAACCAGAAGGCGGACTGGTACCCGATGAGGGCCACGAGAGCACCGCCGAACCCGATGCCCAGCAGCTCGGAGATCGAGGACGTGGTCATGTCAAGGGCGTTGGCCGCCATGAGCTGGTCCTCGTTGACGATGTGAGGCACCAGCGCCATCCGGGACGGTTCGAAGAACAGCGCGACCGTCGAGCTCACGAAGGCGAGCACGTAGATGAATGCGACCTTGGAGTCCGGGGCGATGCCGAACCCGGCCACGATCGCCATGCACGCGACAAGCGCGGCGCGAAGAAGATCCGCGGCGATCATCGTCCGCCGGCGGTCCCACCGGTCGACCAAGGGGCCGGCGATCAGCCCGAAGAGCGCCGCCGGCAGGATCGTGATCGCGAACACGATCCCCATCTGGACGAACGACCTGGTCAGCTGGAAGACCATGATGCTCAGGCCGACCTGGTTGATCTTGTCCCCGACGATGGAGATCGTCTGTGCGATCCAGAGCGAGCGGAAGTCGGCCCGCCGCAGTGGAGCGAGAACCGAGCGAGCCACGATCCCCTCCCCCCTACGGCCTCGTTGCTCCGGCGAACGAACCCCAGTTCACGGGATCAATGCTCACGACGTCACCGGTGTGTGGGGCGTGCACCATCTTGCCCCCGCCGATGTAGATGGCTACGTGGTGGATTGGACTATAGAAGAACAGAAGATCGCCCGGCTTCAGGTTATCGCGACTCACCCGCGCGCCGTAGTTGATCTGGATCCTCGATGAGTGCGGCAGGCGAACGCCGACCTGCGCATAGACGAACATCGTGAATCCGGAACAGTCGAACGTGCGGGGACCCGAGGCCGCCCAGACGTAGGGTCGCCCGAGGTACTTCAGGGCTATGTTGACGACCCCGCTGCGCGGCTGACGCGCCGGATCGCCCCAGTTCCATCCGGTGCCCTTGCCGCTGCCTTTGTGCTTCTTCGCATCGGCCGCACGGCGCGCCCGGTCGGCGGCCTGCAGCTGAGCGACTTCGTTCTTGACGCCCCGGAGAAGCGAGGTCGCCTTGGCCTCGGCCGCGAGAACCTCCCGACGCTTCGCTGCCATGCTGTCGTACACAGCCTTCGCGGCATCCTGAGCCGGCTTGAGCTCGGCCTCGGCAGCGGCCTTCGTGACGCGAAGTGCGTCGAGCTCCGTTATCGTCTGGGCCTCCTGCTCGTTCTGCCGATTCAGGAAGTCCCACGTGGCCGCGAATTCCGCGAAGGTCGCGGAGCCGAAGAGCACGTCGAGTATCCCGAGCGGTCCCGAGCGATACATCGCGTCCGCCCGGGCGTCGAGCGAGGTCTGCAGATCGGCGGCACGCGCGTCGATCTTCGTAACGTCGGACTCGATCTTCACAACCTTGGAATGCAGCTCGTCGTACGAGATCTTGGCGGCGTTCCAGTCCTCGGTCGCGGCCTCCGCCTGAAGGACTAGGTCGTCGACCTGCACCTGGATGCGAGCGGCCTCGGCCAGTTTGGCTTTCGTGGCCGAGCTGGTCTTGGGTGCGGCGAGGGCGATCCCGGTCTGCAGGAAAAGTGTGCATGCGATGAGCGCCGCGACGGCGCGAGTGGAGGTCCTGATGGTCGATCCCTCCCCTATCGGTGGGTGTCGACGGGCGTGATGCAAACCCGGTCATGGTAACACTGGCGGTCAGTCCCGACTGAGGCCCAGGCACAACCCGTCGAGCAAGGATGCGGCCAACGCCTGCACCGCTCGGTCGCCGAGTCCGATATCCGACACGCGCACGACGACCGGCGTGCCGTCGATCGTCCAGGTGCGGACCGCCGTGGAAAGGGCCGCCGCGACGGCGTCTCCGCCGCCCTGAGCGTCGACCGCGGAAGCAGAGTCCGGCGGGTCGGTCGCAATGATCACCGCCAGACCACCGCCACCCGTCTCAAGCGCCTCGACGACGTTCACGTCGGCGTCCGGTTCGCTCGCCCGCGCGAGGTTCGCCACCCGCTTCCCCACCCGCTGTGTGGCGGGTTCGCAGACGAGCGCGATGCGAATACCCTTGAGGACGGCCGCGGCGCGGATCGGAGCGGCGCGGAGTTCGGATGGCGGCTTCGCGGATCTGCCGGCCCACGCATGCCGGAGCCCCTCGAGCGCACGCACGGTCTCCGGACCGGCGATGCCATCCGCCGCGATCGCGATGTTCTCCTGGAAATCGTGGACCGCGCTCTCGGTAAAGGACCCGAAGATGCCGTCGACCTCGCCGGTGGCGAATCCGAGGGCGCTCAGGGCCGACTGAAGCGCGCGAACGTCCTGACCGTGCAGGTACGGATAGCGCAGATACAGGAGCCGGTCGCCGAGGGTGAAGGTCGCATCGACCAGCGCCGCCCACGTGAGCGGGCCGACCTCGCCGTCCTCATCGAGCCGATGCTCGCTTTGGAAGGACCGCACCGCCGCACAGGTCGCGCCCAGAAAGACGCCGTCCACTCCGGAGCTTCCGAGATCCACGCCGAGCGCGACCAGCCGACGCTGGACGTCCTCGACCGCGGCACCGCGGTCTCCTGTGCGGATAGGTTTCACGCGCGCCTCTCACGGTCGACATGCCCACTGCGACGCCGGGGCGCGCCGATGTGCGTCAGCGCTGCCCGTAACGGCTGCGGAACCGGGCGAGATTGTTCTGAGCAAGATTCGAGTGGACCTCGGATCTTGTCAGGAATCGTTTCACATCAAGGTCCACGACGGGGTCGTGAACGTAGCGGAAGCGGTCCCCCTCGGAGAACAGGACGAACCCCGCGACGAGCTTGGATAGTATCACGGAGATCCGGTATTCCGGGCTCTCGAGCTTCTGGGACAGCTCCGAAGCGCGCATCCACTCTCCGCCGTGGTGGGACATGAGTTGCAGAAGCTCGCGGACCGTGTTCTCGGTCGCGCGATCATCGGGCAGACCATGGAGTGCCCTATCGAGTCCCATCGTCTCCGCACTTCCGTATCGATCCGTGCGCACCGCGGCATGCACGGCTCGAACCACTTCTATGCAACAAGGATGCCGAACGCCGCCTGTCAGCCGGAAACCACTACTGCATTCTTACCACTTCTCTTGGCTGCATACATCGCCTGATCGGCAGCAACTATCAAAGGTGCTCCCCCACGAGCGTGCGCGGGGAACGTCGCCACTCCCACCGAGACCGTCTTTCTGACGGACGGATCGACGCCGATCGTCTCGAACGACAGTTTCTCGACCTCGGCCCGGATGCGCTCCGCGACGGCGCGTGCGCCGTCGACGTCGGTCTCCGGAAGCACGACGACGAACTCCTCGCCACCGTAGCGTGCGGCGAAGTCGATGTCTCGCAGCGACCGGGTGATCGTGTCGGACACGGAACGCAGGACGCGGTCGCCGCGCGGGTGCCCGTAGGTGTCGTTGAAGAGCTTGAAATCGTCGATGTCCATCATGATCAGGGAGAGCACGTGTCCGAAGCGCTCGGCTCGGCCGATCTCCTCGTCGAGGCGCTGCTGGAAGTAGCCGTGGTTGTAGAGCTCGGTCAGCCGGTCGGTGACGGAAAGGCGCTCGAGTTCGCCGTGGAGCAGCGCGTTCTGGAGCGCGAGTGAGCTCTGGTTGCCGATGACCTGCAGGCGGTCGAGTTCCGCAGGAGTCAGCGCGCGGCGTGTCGCGGAACCGATCACCAGCACCCCGACGACGTGCTCGCCGCTGCGCAGCGACACCGCGGCGTGGCTTGCGACGTCGCCCGGCTCCCGCGTCCAATCGACCGATCCGGCGATCTCGTGAGCGTCGGTCTCGACGGCGAGGCCGTCGCGGTGCGCACGCCCCAGGATCGTCGTGTCGACCGGGACCTCGTCGACGAAGTACTCGCGCGGACGGCCCTGCGCGGTCGCGAACCGCAGGACCCACGCCGACGTGTCAAGCAGGTAGACCGAAGATATCTCGGCGCCCAGGATGCCGTTCGCCCCGTCGACGACGAGAGAGGTCACATCGTCGACCGATGTGAACGACGTGAGCGCCTTGAAGAACTCGTGCGTGAAGAAGATCTCGGACAGGCGCGTCTCGAGTTCCTCGTTCGCCTTCTCGAGTGCCTGCGTCCCTACCTGAAGCTTCTGCTCGTGGCCGCTGATCTTGTCGTAAGCGACCTTGAGCTCGGACAGGAGCTTCTCCTGCTCCTCGCCGCGCTTCTTGGCCATGAGGAGATCACGGATGAGGTCGGCACCTCGTGAGCCGACGATCTCTACCGCCGCGGGGCGGTACGCGACGAGGCGGGCCCGCAACGCCGGGTCGTCCGTGAGGTCGATGATGACGTCGAGCCCGTCGACGAGCGACAAGTCGGCAACGTCGGAAGTGGTGTAGATACCGATCTCACGCGCGGCCACGGCCGCGGCCGCACCGGGGCGCGGGTCGGCGAGAGCGGCCACGGTGATGCTGTCCACCTCGACGAGCAGGCGGAGCATCGCGGCCGCACGCAGGTCTCCGCCTGCGATCGCTACGGTCAGACGCTTGTGCGCCCGCTCGTACACCTCGATGTCACCCGTGTTGTCGCCCACGCGCCGTGTCCCCCCGCTTCGCACCGGTCGTCTCAGATCTCGCGCATGCCGTACGAGTAGCTTCTGACAAGCAGGATACCTGTATCCAGGCGCAGCTCGATGGTACGCGCATGTGAGCCGCCCGTGTCGGCCGCTCGCACGAGCAGGCCGCACTTGTCGAGCTGCTCGAGGACAGCGGCGGCGTTGCGCCCGCCGATGGTGTCCATCCCCGACTCGCCCTTGAACATCGATGCGCCTCCGGCGATCTTGGCGATCAGGCGGTGACGTCCCGCGCCCTTCTCCACCAGCTTCTCGACAAGCTCCGGCACGGCGAGATCGGCGAAGCGGTGACGACGCCCGGTGAAGTCGCTCGACGGCGACGCCGGCAGCATCACGTGGGCCATCCCGCCGAGTCTCAGGCGAGGATCCCACAACGTCAGCCCGATGCACGAGCCGAGCGCCTGCGTGATGAGCACCTGAGGGTCCTCGGCGCAGGCGATCTCACCCACGCCGACGATCACGTGGTTCGGGTCCGCTCCGACGTCGTATGAGGCCAGGTTCATCCTGTTCCCGGTCACGCCACCCCGAGGCGCCCGAGCAGGACCTCGAGCGACTCCGGGTCGGGCAGGAAGAAGAGATAGGCGTCGACAGAGGTGTCGGCGTCGTGGAAGCGCGTGCGCAGAAGCAGC
>JANYLP010000054.1 GCA_025361445.1 Coriobacteriia bacterium | reverse complement strand
GACGATCACCGCCACGACGATAGGCGCCAGACCAACGATCCCGCTCGCCCAGAAGATGTCGGCTGAGCTGGACATGATGACCACGGCGAAGCCGAGGATGCCGGCCGGCAACGCCAGCAACGCCAGCTCGCGTCGCGGATCCTCCCGAGCCGTCCGCAGGCTCGTGAACATCGGGGCGGCCGCGAAGAACACGAACGCGATAAGGAAGTTGCCGCCGATCGTCTCGAGCGAGGAGGCTTGGTGACCATTGGCGAACCAGTTCGCGACGACCGGAAGGACGAGTGCCGCGGGCATGAGCGCAAGCACGGTCGCGCGCGCGCGCTCGCGCCCGCGGGCGCGTCCGATGCCCGCTGCCCACACGCTCATGACCCCGGCGGGGGCGAACCAGACGAACAGCGGGACGCCCCAGACCCTGACAAGGGAGACGATGAGCCGCCAGAGGTGGATCTCCGTGCGGGTTCCGGTCGCGGGGCCCGATGTTCGACTCCAACTTCCGACGATGAACTCGTACGCTCCCCGGATCTCCGCGAACGAGGTCGTGGCCAGCAGCCAGGCCCCGAAGATGCCGACCACCACGGCGGCGCCGAGCGCCATCGCACCGACCAGGCGGCCGCTCCGCGAGCGGATGGCGAACGTGATCAGCAGCGCGATCGCCGCTACGGCGAGCGGAGGGTAGGACACGGACGCGAAGGCCGCCGCGGCCCCCGCGAACGCAGCGTAGCGCCAACTTGAATCGCGAACGGCGGCGAACGCGAACACCCCCGCGAATATCATCCCAAGTGCAGCCATCGTGTCGTAGCTGACTGCGAGCAGGTTATACGCAGGCGCTATGAACAAGGCAGCTGCGGCCGCGAAGCACGTCCAGCGACCGAACGAACGACGGAGGACCTTGTACACGACCACCGCGGCCAGTACCGCGATGACGACGTAGAAGAGCCGGAGCGCGACCACGACGCCGGTCGTGCCGAACAGCCCCAGCCACAGTTGCGTGAACGGCACGGCCGCCAGGAACCCCAACGACTGGACGAACATCTCGTCCACGAAGAGGCGCGCGCCCTGAGCCAACCGGACCGTGGTCGCCGCGTAGTAGCCATCGTCGATCATCGACATCCCGAGCGTGGCTCGCCACGCCATGAGCACAACAATCACAGCGGCGAACGCGGCGATGACCCAGCGGCCATCGATCCGCGGTTGCCCGGCCCTGGACTGATCGTTCAGGCTGTCGGTCGCGGCCCTCATGGGGAGACCTTCGACGGATCGGAGATGTAGACGGCCACCCCGGCGACCTCTGCGCGCTCAGCCAGGCGGTAGCGCTTCAAGACCTCGGTGAAGAAGGGCGAGGCAGCGATCACCGTGGCCGGCTGGTCTACTCGCCTCAGCGGCACGATGACGACGTCCGGCCACTGACCCCGCGCGTTCAGATACGCCACCATGAAGTCGTCCAGGCGACCGGTGTCCAACCACACCACGTTGGTCAACGGGATTCCGCCGACGATCGGATACGCGCCCGGCAGGGCAACCACAGCCACGGTCGTGGTCGGTGTCACCCATCGCTTGCCTACGCGCGCCAGGTCTTCGATCTGTGCTGCGCGGCGGTGACCCACGGTGATGCCGGCGTACGCGCCGGACGAGATCGTGTTCCGCACTCCGAGCGGCCCTCGGTCGCTCTTGAACGCATAGCCGAACAGCAGGACCAGCGTCACGAGCAGTACTGCGAGCACCGCAAGCGCCGCCTTCGCACTCCCGAAGCCCTCATCCACCTCGGTGGCCCACCACACCAGAACCGCGACGATGAGAGGGCCCAGCCCCACGACATAGCTCCCCCACATAAGGGGAGACGCACTCGACAGCACGACTATCAGGAATCCGACCAACGAGGCAGGCAGCGCGATGAGCGTGAGATCCCGCAGATCCGACTTCGTGCGGCGAAGCTTCTCGAACATCGGCCACGCCGAGAACACCGCAAAAGCGATCAGGAAGTTGCCGCCCACGGTCTCAAGCGAGATCGTGCGGTGCCCGAGGGCAAGCCAGTAGGCCACCGTCGGAACCAGCAGCGACACCGGGATCAGCGTGATCGCGATCGCGCGCGTTCTCAAGTGATTTACGATGCGTGCGTCACGGCCCGCGAGATAGCTCGCGATCGCCGCGGGTGCGAACCACACCCACAGCGGCACGATCCATCGCGCAGACATCGCGTGGATGAACTGGCGGAGGGACAGGAGGATCCTGGTTCCATGCTGGGGCCCCGACGAGCGCACCCACGTGCCGACGATGAAAGAGTAGGCGGTCCCGATCTCGGAGAGCGAAGTCGTGGCGAAGAGCCACACCGCGAAGGTGCCCACTACCGCCGCGGCTCCCAGCACCATCGCTCCGGTGAGTCTGCGATCCCGTCCGCGGATCGCGAGCGTGACGAGCAGCGCGATCGCCGCGACGGCGAGCGGCGGGTACGAGAGTGCGCCGAACGCCGCAGCAGCACCCGCCGCGGTGGCGTAGCGCCGGTTCGAGTCGCGGATCGCGGCGAAGACAAGGACGCAGCCCAGTATCATGCCGAGCGCGCCCGACGTGTCGTAGCTGACCGCAAGCAGGTTGTAGGGAGGCGCCAGCAGCGGCGCCGCTACCGCGAGCAGCAACGCCCAACGACCGAACGAATGCCGCAGCAGGCGGTAGATGCCCGTCCCCGCCACGGCGGCGAGCACGACGTAGAAGACCCGCATCGCGGCGACGACGCCGGTCAGGCCGAAGAGCCAAACCCACAGTTGGGCGAAGGGCACGACAGCGAGGAACCCAAGCGACTGGACGAACATCTCATCGACGAACAGGTGCGCGCCCGAGGCGAGCCGCAGCGCGCCGGCCGCGTAGTAACCGTCGTCAAGAAACGACATCCCGAGAGTGGTCCGCCACGCAGCCAGCACCACTACGACGACCGCGACTGCCACGATCGGCCACGGACGGTCGACGCGTCGCTGAGACGCTTCCGGCCCTGTGGGCCGCTTCGCGCCAGGAACGCTCACGCAAGCCTGCACAGGACGTCCGCTGCGGCCGCCACGGCTGAGTCGATGTCCGCATCGGTGTGAGCGAGTCCCACGAATGCCGCCTCGAACTGGCTCGGAGCGATCGTGAAGCCCCTCTCAAGCATCCCGCGGAAATAGCGCGCATAGAGCGCGGTGTCGGAAGTGGCGGCGGTCGGCCAATCGACGACATCGGCCTGGGTGAAGAACATGCAGCTCATCGACCCTACGCGGGTGCAGCACGTGGCGATCCCGGCTGCTTCGGCGGCGCCGCGCAGTCCGTCCGCGAAACGCGCGCCGGAGCGCTCCAACTGCTCGTAGACGCCCGGGCTGCGCAAAGCATCGATGAGCGCGAGTCCCGCGACCATCGCGACCGGATTGCCCGAGAGCGTTCCCGCCTGGTAGACGGGCCCGACGGGCGCCAGGCACTCCATGATATCGCGCTTACCGCCGAATGCGCCGACCGGGAATCCCCCACCGATGATCTTGCCGAGCGTGGTGAGGTCGGGAGTGACGCCGAAGCGCTCCTGAGCGCCGCCAAGAGCGACGCGGAAGCCGGTGATCACCTCGTCGAAGATGAGTACAGCGCCGTACTCAGTGCAGACCGCGCGCAATCCCTCGAGGAATCCGGGTACCGGCGGGACGACGCCCATGTTGCCCGATACCGGCTCTACGATGATCGCCGCGATCTGCTCG
The DNA here is from genome assembly GCA_025361445.1 of Coriobacteriia bacterium. Classification (GTDB taxonomy): domain Bacteria; phylum Actinomycetota; class Coriobacteriia; order Anaerosomatales; family PALSA-660; genus PALSA-660. Next base: position 9,867 of record JANYLP010000054.1, on the reverse strand, counting down.
CCCTGAGCCGCGAATGCTGCGCGCACCGCGGCTACGTCGTTGTACGGGAGCACGATCGTGTCCCCAGCCGCTCCGGCTGTGACGCCCGGTGTGGACGGGATGCCAAGTGTGATGAGACCGGAGCCGGCGGCCACGAGCAGCGCGTCCGAGTGGCCGTGGTAGTTGCCGTCGAACTTCACGAACTTGTCGCGCCCGGTGAAACCGCGCGCGAGCCGGATCGCGCTCATCGTCGCCTCGGTGCCGGACGAGACCATGCGCACCATCTCGATCGACGGCACGATCTCTACGAGCGTCTCGGCCATGCGGACCTCGAGCTCGGTTGGCGCGCCGAAGCTCGTTCCCTTCACAAGTTGCGCGCGGACGGCGTCGAGCACGACGTCGGGCGTATGCCCGAGGATCATCGGGCCCCACGATCCGACGAAATCGATGTACTCGTTGCCGTCGGCGTCCCACACTCGGTCGCCCTTGGCGCGGTCGTAGAAGACGGGCGCGGCTCCCACGGACTTGAACGCGCGAACCGGCGAGTTCACCCCGCCCGGGATGACCTTGACCGCTTCGGCCATAAGCTCGTGAGACTTGGTGTGGTTCACGTGTTCGGCTCCTCGTTGATACCGGTCTGGACCCTAGTCGCACACCGCTCCCGGCGTCGGCTCGTACACACAGTACGGCTCGGCAGCCAGGTAGTCTCCCGTGACCGAAAGCGCTCGGGCGCGACAGCCGCCGCAGACGGCCTTGTACTCGCAGCGGCCGCACTTCCCCTTGAGCAAAGAGTAGTCGCGCAGCTCGTTGAACACCTTCGACTCAGTCCAGATGTCGGAGAACCGTTGCTGCTTGACGTTGCCGAGCTGCATGTCGAAGTAGCCGCACGGCTGGATGTCACCCGTGTGGCTGATGAAGCAGAAGGTGATACCCCCGAGGCATCCGCGCGTCATAGCGTCGAGCCCGTACTCCTCTCGGGTGACCTTCTTGCCTTCGGCTTTCGCGAGCTGGCGGATGATGCGGTAATAGTGTGGCGCGTCGGTGGGCTTGAAGTGCAACGGGCTCGTCTTCTGGCGCTCGTAGGCCCAGGCCAGCACGCGCTCGTACTCGAGCGGCGGGAGTTCCTTGTCGAGCAGGTCCTCGCCGCGGCCGGTCGGTACGAGCATGAAGATGTGGAACGCATCGATGCCGAGCTCGAGCGCGAGGTCGTGGACCGCTTCGACCTTGTCGGCGTTGAGCGTGGTGACGGTCATGTTGATCTGCACGCCGATCCCGTGGCGCTTGGCGATCCTGATGCCCTCGATCGTCGCGTCGAAGCAGCCGACCTGCCCGCGAAACGCGTCGTGGTCCTCAGCGGTCGGGAAGTCGACAGAGACGGAGATGCGCGGGATCTTGTGGTCGGCCATCTTCGCGGCGATCTCATCGGTGATCAGGGTGGCGTTCGTGCCGATGACCGGCATCGCGCCCTTGGCCTGCGCGTAGTCGACGATCTCCCAGATGTCGGGCCGCATGAGCGGCTCGCCGCCGGTGAGGATGATGATCGGGTTCGAGATCGTGACGATGTCGTCGATAGTGGACTTGATCTGGTCCAGCGACAGTTCGCCGTGGTAGTGACCGAACTCGGCCGCCGCGCGACAGTGCGCGCAGCTCAGGTTGCAGCTGCGGGTGATCTCCCACGCGATGATCCGCGGAGCCTTGATGCCTGTGCGCTCCTGGTATGCGAGCGCCTCTGGGCCGCCGCCGGGGCGGAAGCCGACTGAGCGCGCGCCCCCATGCCGCTGCCGATCCATCGGGATGCCCGCCGGGTGTCCGCCCGGGTGGCCGCCCGGATGCCCCGAAGGAGCCTCCGCAGCGCGGTCTGTGCGCGAGGACAGCGACGAAGGGGCATCCGGGTGGCCGCCAAGCGGCATCCCCACCGCGGCCTGGCCGCACCCGGCTCCTGCCTCCGCCATCTCCTGCTCGTCGATCGTCCCGGCCTCGTCCGGCGCGAATTCCTCTTCGAACTCGAGGTCCGGTCGGGCGTCGGCGTTCCCTACGTTGTCAGCCATGTGATCGATACTCCTTGAGCGTGTGTGTCGGAAAGCCGGAGCGGCAGGATACGCCTAGCGCGACCGCGACGCGGCGAACCATGCCGCGGCCGCTGCCAAAAGGTTGAATGCCACCGCGACCATCGCGGCGAGGGTGATACCGAACAGCGGCTCCAAGAGCAGTCCGCCGAGCGCCGCTCCTATCGCGGAACCGAACGAACTGACCGCCGAAACCCCGGACGCGGCGCGCTCGGGACCGGCAAGCCGTGCCGCAGCGGAGGATGCGAGCGGGAAGGCCATACCGAACAGCGTGGCGGGCAACAGCATGACCACGAGTGAGAAGACGGCGCGCAGCACCATCGCCACGCCCGGACCTCCCCCGAGCGCTCCGGCGGCCACCACGTAGGCGCGCCCCGCGTACTCCAGCATGGGAACCGAGAGTGCGCCTATCACAGCGGCGGCCAATTCCAGTTTCGCAAGCGCCAGCAGCGGTGATAGTTGCGCGTCCACGCGGCGTGCCGCGAGCCAGCTGCCCAAAGCGAGGCCTGCGAGGAAGGCGGATAGCATCGTCGCACCCGCGATCGCCGTCGAACCGAGCGAGAGCGCGAGCTGCCGCACCCAGATCACTTCGTACAGGAGTGAAGCGATGCCGGCGGACCCTACAGCCCCCAGCAGCAGGGCGAGGGAACCGGAACGCACCGGAGCCGGGACGGCGGCGGACACCGCACTCGTCTTCTTCTTCGAGGTCACCGGACACCGCCCGGGGTGGACGCGACAGAGAGCAGGTTCCAGATGACGCGGTATCCAAGGATCGTGTGGTCGTCCGTGTTCACCGGGACCGCGGAATCGGTAACGGCCGCTTCGAGCCCGGCCGAGGCGCTGTAGCGCTGAATCGAGGCCGCCTTGATGCCGAATGCCGCGGCGCGCTGCACGGCCTCGGTCCCGATGTCGGACTGGCTGCGCGGATCGTCGGCTGTGAACCCGATCAGGATCAACTCCCCTTCGGGCATGTCCGGCTGGTTCACCGCCCACACGTCGACGCGGGCGTAGACCTGGCGCATCGTCTTGTACATCATGCGCACGTCTTCACCGGTGAGCAGGTAGTTCGGGAGCCACTGACAGAACACCCCACCGGGGTTCAACCGAGTGCGGACGGCCGCCATGAACTCACGCGTGAACAGCGGGGCGACCCCGGCGCTGATGGGCCAACTGGGCTCGGACGTGATGACGTCGTAGGTGTCCCTGGTCGTGAGCAGATGGGCGCGGGCGTCGTCGATCACGAGCCGCCATCGCGGATCGCCCTGAAGTACCTTGCCGGCGAAGAACTGGGCGGCGCTGACGACCGCCGGGTTGATCTCGACCGTCGTGACCGAGGGGGTGCCGAGGCCCAGCAGCACCTGCGGTGTATAGCCGGTCCCGAGCCCGACGACCATGCCGGTCGCCCGAGACCGCGCGCTCGCGTACGGGAGCGCGGCCAGAAGTGCGGTCGTCAGCCTGTCGGCCGGAGCATTGGAACCTTCGATCATCGCGCCGTTTCGGAGCGCGCGCGTCCCGTCCGGGTACTCCAGCACGCTCACTCGCGAGTAGATCCCGTCGTCGTCGTAGAGCAGTTTCACCTGGCCCTGCAACTGCGCGAACTGCTCCGATGACTCGAAACGGTCGAGCGCGGTCAACCCCACGACCAGTGGTGGAGTCGCGGGGACCAGCGTCACACCCGCCAGCGCTGCAAGCGCGATCCCGGAGATCCACATGAGAGAAGCCGGCTTCCACTGTTCCGTGCGGGCGGCGATCCGACTCACGAGCGCCGCGGCGGCGACACTCAGCAGCGCAGCGACGATCAGCGCCCCCTTGACCCGCAGGAGGGGGATCAGAACGAACCCGGCAGCGAGCGAGCCAAGTATCGCGCCCGCGGTGTTGGCGGTATACAGCATCCCGGCCCAGCGGCCGAAGTGCGACCGCTTCCCCACGGCTTCCATGATGAGCGGGAACGTGGTCCCCATCGCGATCGTCGGAAGCAGCATGATCGCGAACGACGCCCCGAACTGCAGCGAGAAGAACCCGAGTGGCGAGACGCGCGCGGATCTGAGCATGTCGAAGAAGACCGGCGGCAGCCACACCAACGCCACGAGAGCGAGCACCGAGCAGACGGCGACCGCGACCTCTGCGAAAGCGGCCGCGTGCAGCGGCTTGGCGACGCGCTTCGCGAGCACGCCGCCCAGAAGCGATCCAATCCCGAGACCGGTCATGAACGCTGCCAGCATCGTCCCCGACGCGAAGGCGGTCGAACCGAGCATGTCGCCGAGCACGCGCATCCATGCGACTTCGTAGACCAGGGCGGCCGCGCCCGACACCGCATAGGCGAGCAGCAACCAGCGGCCGATGCGGCTGATCCTGCCGCTCCCGGTTGCTGATGGTGCCTCTGTGGCGTCCTGTGACATGCCGTGCATTCCCCCCGTCGGCCGCGTGCGCGGAGCCCGGCTACTCAGCCAGCCAGCGGGCCGCATCCTTCGCGTGATACGTGATGATGAGGTCCGCTCCGGCGCGCTTGAAGCCGGTCAGCGTCTCGAGTACGACGCGCTTCTCGTCGATCCAGCCGTTCGCTGCGGCGGCCTTCACCATCGCGTACTCGCCCGAGACGTTGTAGGCGGCGGTGGGCATCCCGAAGTCGTCCTTGATACGGCGGATGATGTCCATGTATGCGAGCGCCGGCTTGACCATGACGATGTCGGCGCCCTCGTCGATGTCGAGTGCGGTCTCACGGATCGCCTCGTCGCCATTGGCGGGATCCATCTGGTAGCCGGCGCGGTCACCGAAAGCCGGGGTGCTGTCCGCGGCCTCGCGGAACGGGCCGTAGTAACCCGACGCGTACTTCGCGGAGTAGGCCATGATCGGGATGTCGCTGTAACCCTCGGCGTCGAGCGCTGCACGGATGGCGGCCACGCGGCCGTCCATCATGTCGGAGGGGGCGACCATGTCGGCGCCCGCTTCCGCGTGGCTGACGGCGGTCATCGCGAGCATCTCGAGCGTGACGTCGTTGATGACGCAGCCGCTCTCGTCGAGCGCGCCGCAGTGGCCGTGCGAGGTGTACTCGCACATGCAGACGTCGGTGATCACATAGAGGCCGGGGGCCTTCGCCTTCAGCTCGCGGATCGCCTGCTGGACGATGCCGTCCTCAGCGAACGCACCGCTGCCGGCGACGTCCTTGGTATCCGGGATGCCGAAGAGGATGACGGCCGGGATGCCCAACTTCAGGAGTTCGGCGGCCTCGTCCTCGAGCAGGTCGACCGAGACGCGCGACACACCCGGCATCGACGAGACCTCCTGGCGCACGCCTGCACCGGGAACGACGAATATCGGATAGATCAGGTCGCCCGCGTCGAGCGCGTTCTCGCGCACCATGCGGCGGATGGCGGGATTGCTGCGGAGGCGACGCATACGAACGGCCGGAAACTGCATAACTTGTCTCACGCTCCTAGTCGACGAACGGTTCGATATCGATCGGGGCGGGCTGCGGCGCGGAGGACTCGCGTGCGGGTACGGGCGCGGGTGCGGCGGCGGCCGGCGCGGGCGAGGAGGCGGAGGCTGCGGGCACCTTCCGCGCGCCGGCGACCAGGTACGCGCCGGCAACGCCTACGGCGATCCCCGCGGCGACGTATGCGAGCGGCGTCCAGACGTCCACTGGCTTTCCCTCCCCTACATCAGCCGAGGCGCACCCGCGGGTAGCGGCTGCGCCTCGACATCGATTACTTGGTGGAGACGACCGGAGTCGAACCGGCGACCTCTGCCGTGCGAAGGCAGCGCTCTCCCAACTGAGCCACGTCCCCATTTCAGGCCGGCCAGCGTGCGGCAGGGCTTGATTACTATGCCGAGCGAAGGCCTGTTTGTCAACGCGAGCAGGGCCTTTGCGGGGCGTCTGACACGTGTGGCCACAAGCGCCGGACGGCTCACCCCGACACCCCCGAGAAGCGTTCCACGAGGGCGTTCACGACGGAGGTCACGGTCGACTCGGCGGCCTGCACATCGACGGCGATCCCGGATTCGTGGAGCGCGTCGGTGGTGACCGGCCCGATGCTCGCGACGACCGGTCCCACGAGCACGGTGGCGGCATCCATCCCGGCCTCGGCCAGCACGTGCACGAACCGGCGGGCGGTGCCTCCGCTGGCGAACACCACCGCGTCGACGTCCCCGGCAGCCAGTCGCTCGAGCACTTCGGCAGGCGGCTGGACGGTGATCACCCGATAGACGGGCGTCACGTCCACCTCGAAGCCGAGGGCGCGCAACTCGTCCGGCAGCACCTCGCGGGCCTCAGCGGCGCGGGCGATGAGCACGCGCGGGCCGGCTTCGGCGCCGATCGCGGCCATCGCCTCGACGAGGCCCTCGGCCCTAAACGTGCTCGGGACCAGCGACGGATCGACGCCGAGTTCGTGAAGCCGCGTGGCCGTCGCGCTGCCGACGGCCGCGATGTGGCGCCCCGCGAGGTCGGCGAGGCGCAGGCCGTGCAGATGCATGCGCTCGTCGAACGCGTCGACCCCGTTGGTCGAGGTCAGGATGATCCAGTCGTACGTGTCGAGGCGCTCGATGGCGCGGTCGGCCGCGTCCCAGTCTTCGGGGGCCGCGATCGCGATCACCGGCATCACGAGCACCTCGGCGCCCAGCGCCGCCAGCGGCGCGGTCAACGCCGAGGCCTGCTCGACCGCGCGCGTCACCACGACCGACCTGCCGCTCAACGGAGCGGACGCGCTTGGTTTCGTATGCGGGCCGTCGGTCATCGTGGGCCTTTGTCCTAGGTCTCCAGCGTCGGGTCGACAGCGGACTCCGGGGTGACGTTGGCGCTGCGAACAGCGGCCAGGATCTCCGCGGCGCCCAGCGCGAGCAGCTTGTCGGTCAGCGCATGCCCGGCAGCGACGGGGTCAGCCGCGTCACCGGTGATGCTCGCGCGCAATATCGTGGCGCCGTCCACGGAGCCGACGATGCCGTCCATGACCAGCGCGCCGTCCTCGATACGGGCGTATGCGCCGATCGGCACCTGGCACCCGCCCTCGAGCGTGCGCATGACCACGCGCTCGGCCGTCACGCACGTCACGGTGGCAGGGTCGGCGATCTTCGCGCAGACGCCCTGCATGAACTCGTCGTCCTCGCGGATCTCGATGCCGATGGCGCCCTGGCCCACAGCCGAGACCATCTGGTCGCCGGCGATGTAGTGCGTGATGCGGTCGGCCCAGCCCATGCGGGTGATGCCGGCTGCGGCGAGGATGACAACGTCCACCTCGCCGGTCTCTGCCTTACGCATGCGGGTGTCGAGGTTGCCGCGTACGTCGACGATCTCGACGTCCGGACGCAGCGAACGCACCTGGGCGACGCGGCGCAGCGAGCTCGTGCCGACGCGGCCACCCGCAGGCAGCGTGTCGAGCGTATAGCCGGCGCCGGAGACGATGGCGTCTCGCGGGTCCACGCGCGCGGGCATGGCAGCGATCACCAGGCCCTCGGGCAGCTCGGTGGGGACGTCCTTCATCGAGTGGACCGCGAGGTCTACCGTGCCGGCCTCCAGCTCCACCTCGATCTCCTTGGTGAACAGCCCCTTGCCGCCGACCTTGGCCAGCGGCACGTCGAGGATCTTGTCCCCGGTGGTCTTGATGATCTTGATGTCCACGGGGAGCCCGGTCAGCGCTTCGATGCGGTCCTTGATGTAGTTGGACTGCCACAGCGCGAGCTTGCTCCCCCGCGTCCCGATAGTCAGACGCGTCCTGTCAGCCGCCATGCACTTCTCCCGTCTCGTCGGATGTCGCCCCGGTCGCTCGCCTGAGCAGCGAACGCAGCCCGCGGGCTCGTCCGGCCTTCTCTCCATCAGCGCCGAGCCCGAACAGACGGCGCGCGGTCTCCACGTATTCGTACCCACCAGCCTCGCCCGCGGCGTCACGCAGCCGCGTCGTGGGGCCGTGCAGCATCTTGCTCACGATCGCCTGCGAGAGCGCTTCCACTGTGGCGCGGTCCGCCTCCGAGAGCGTGCCCAGACGCTTCATCGCCTTGGCGTACTCCTCGGCGCGCACACGCTCGGCCTCGGCCCGGATCGCCGCGATGGTGGGAACGACCTCCATCGACTCGAGCCACCCCTCGAACGCGCGAAGCTCCTCCGCGACGATGACCTCGGCGCGCTCGGCCTCGTGCATGCGCTCGGCAAGGTTGGAGTTCACCACGCCGTTCAGGTCGTCGATGTCGTATACGAAGGCGTTCGGCAGCTCGTTGACCGCGGGATCCACGTCGCGCGGGAGCGCGATGTCGATGAGGAACAGCGGCGCGCGACGGCCGCGCATGGCGCCTGCCACCTGCGCTTTGTCGATGATGTAGCCGGGCGCGGACGTGGACGAGATCACGATGTCCGCTTCGCGCATGCGGTCGAAGAGCGTGTCGTACTCGATCGGCGTGCCCTCGAAGCGCTCGGCGAGCTCCACTGCGCGCTCGTAAGTGCGGTTCGCCACGAGCACCTGCCGCACCCCCTGGCTCACGAGATGCTTCGCGGTGAGCTCGCTCATCTTGCCCGCGCCCACCACGAGGATCGTCCGCCCCTCGAGCGTGTCGAAGACCTTCTTGGCAAGCTCGACGGCGGCGTAACTGATCGAGACTGCCGCTTCGCCGATCGCGGTCTCGGTCCTGACCCGCTTCCCCACCTCGAAGCTCTGGCGGAACAGTTTGTGGAAGACCGTCCGCACCGACTCCGCTTCGCACGCGAGGTCGTACGCCTCTTTGACCTGGTGCAGGATCTGCGCCTCGCCGACAACCATCGAGTCCAGCGACGAGACCACGCGGAACAGGTGCTTCACCGCCGCGTGGCCGTCGGCCTCGTAGAGGTAGCGGACGAGGTCGTGGCGCTGCAGGGAGTGGTACTCGCAGAGGAAGTCGATGACCGCATCGGTACCCGCGCCGTCCGCGACCACCGCGTAGATCTCGGTGCGGTTGCACGTCGAGAGGATGAGCGCCTCGGAGACCGCCGGGCGGTCCGTGAGCGCTGCAAGCGCCTCGCCCATGCCGGAGGCCGGGAAGGTGAGCGTCTCGCGTATCTCGATGGGCGCGGTCTTGTGCGAGAGACCGACGAGGGTCAACTGCATGCGGGCGAGACGCTTCTTTCGTGCGCCCTGACGTGCGGCGCTGTCGAGGACATGGGTTCGCCCCCGCCGGAGCGATGCGTGTTGTTCAGGCAAGCGTGCCCGGCGGGGGCGGTGTAGTCACCATATGGACGCATCTCACGTGCCTGCCTGAACGGGTGGAATCGTACCACCCGCGCTCGTGCAGCGGCAACGCGCGCGCAAGCGCGCGGACGGGCGGGCGCGAGCGGATGGGCGGAATCCGCCACTCACGACGACTCACCCAGCCCGAGAACCGCGGAATGCTCTTCGAACACCTGCTCGGGGGTGATCTTCTCCCCGGCCTGAAGGCGGCTCCGGAGCGAGGAGGATTCCACCGCGTCAAAGAGTGGAGCCATCTCGGCGTCCGATAGTCCCATGCGCTCGATCCCGAGCACCCGGACGCCGGCCACGAGGCGTGTGTAGCCCTCCCACTCCTGGCCGTACGCGTCTGCGATGCAGCGCCGCACCTCGCGAGCAACCGAAGGAGCGCCGCCGCCCGTCGTGACCGCGATCTGCAAAGCCCCGCGCCGTACGACGGAGGGAAGGATGAAGTCGGACGCACCGGCGTCACTCGAGACGCTCACGAGCACGCCCCGCTCGCGCGCCTCCTCAGCCACCTCCGCGTCGGTCTCGGCCGAGTCGCTGGCAGCGATCGCGATGAATGCCCCGTCCAGGTCGCCGGCGGCATACGGGCGCGCCTCGAGCGAAAGCTCTCCCACGGATTCCATCGCCACGAGCTC
>JANYLP010000033.1 GCA_025361445.1 Coriobacteriia bacterium | reverse complement strand
AGAACGGCAACGTTGACGCTCTTCTGGTCTTCCCACGCGAACACCTCGGGCGCCGGGAAGTCGATCGGCTTCAGGCACACGACATCCGTGTCCACCCAGATTCCGCCCTCGGCGTAGAGCAGCCGGTAACGAAACCAGTTGGCGAATCCGGCCACCGAGCCTTTCGGATAGCGGAAGATCGACGACTCCGGAAGCGTGTCCGCAGCATCCACGAGCTCAACGCCTGCCGGGACTCCCGAAGGCTCGCTGTAGACGTGCAGCCTGACGTCGTGACCGTTGGCCACGAACGACGCCATCGAGAGGCGCTCCACGCGTGACAGCATCGGGCCGTACCAGAACATGTGGGTCGCTGTCCCGGAGGGAGCCGGACCGGCTGGCGTCATGTCGTGACCTTCGGGTCGGCGGCGGGTTCGTCGCGCGTCTGCGCGACGGTAGTCCGGTGCAGGATACGCCCGGCTGACCACACGAGGGCTCCTGCCCGCTTCACCGAATCCACCCCAGCGTCGTATACTGGCGCGCGCGCCCTCGTAGCTCAGGGGATAGAGCAACGGTTTCCTAAACCGTGTGCCGCAGGTTCGAATCCTGCCGGGGGCACCATTCGACTGAACTTCGTGGGCGCTTGGCGTCCGCGTCACGCATGACAGGGGGGGCGGCACGCTGACGCCCGGCACGAGGCATACGCTCGTCGACATGCTGTTTGCGACAGACCCGGCCTCGCGCAGGGACTTCGAGCGGCAGCTTCTGCGCGACCTTGATACTGCGGATGCGCGACTGCGGTGGCGCGCCGCCTTTGAGCTCGCGCGCCTTGGAGCGCCTGGCGCGGAAGCGCTCCAACCACTGATCGACGCGGCACTGCACGACGTCGACGACAGCGTCCGTACTCATGCCGCGCGCGCGATCGCGGCGGGCGGCCGCGAGGCGGCCGCGGCTCTCGTCACGCGCCTGCTCGATGGCGCCGACCACGACCGCACGGTGTCGCTCCTGGCGTCGCTCGGCACCCCGGCGATCGACGCGCTCGCCGATGCGCTCTCCGGAGACGAGCCGGCGGTCCGCTGGGCCGCTGTGGGGGCGCTTGAAGACATCGCGAACGAAACGGCGGTCCTCGCTCTCATCGGTGCGCTTTCCCACGTCGACGACGAAGTGCGCCACTGCGCCGTGACCGCTCTCGGCCACATAGGCGCCGCCGCCGTGGACGCGCTTCTCAACTCGCTCTCCGATGTGAGTCCGGTGGCCCGCGCCGAGGCCGCCCGCGCACTCGGTTACTTCGCCGATTCCCGCTCGTTCATGCCCCTGATCGTCGCCCTCGACGACCCCGACCCGGAGGTCCGTGGTTCCGCGGCCTGGGCGCTCGGCGGCATACACGACCCGCGCGGCCTCGTGCCGCTGCTCGTCGCTCTCGACGACGCCGACGCCCGCGTTCGCGAGGGCGCGGCGGCCGGGCTCGGACGCTCCGGTGACGGCCGAGCGATCCGCCCGCTCATCGCGCTGCTCGACGACACCGACGAGGACGTGCGCTGCCGCGTCGTCCACTCACTCGGAGAGCTCGGTGGAAGCCGCGCGCTGCCGTTCCTGATAGCGTCGCTCACGTGCGACGACTCGGAGGACGTACGCTACGCTGCCGCCGACGCCCTTGGGGAACTCGGCTCGGCCGCGGTCCAGCCGTTGCTGGAAGCGATGGACGGCGAGAGCGAGGATGCGCGCGGCTGGATCGCGCTCGCGCTCGAGACCCTCGGCGCGCCTGCCATCGAGCACAGCGTCGCGCAGACGCACGACCGCAGGATCGGACCGGCACACGTACGCGAGGCGCTCGGTTGGACCGACGAAGGCCGCGCCGCAGCGGTGTAGCGGCCCTACCGCCCCGCGCGCTCCCAGCGGCACACGCGCGACTCAGCGAGCTCGATCGCCTCGTAGAGCAGCACGCCCAGCAGCGCCATCGCGAGTATCCCGGCGAACATCTCGCTGTAGCGGACGCGGCCCCAGGCGTCGAAGACGAACCAGCCGAGCCCCGTGGAGCCGGCGACCGATTCTGAGAAGAACAGCACTGCGACGGCGGTCCCCGCTCCGATCCGCAGTGCTGTGAAGATCTCCGGCATCGCCCCCGGAACGACGACCTGCGTGAAGACCTGCCAGCGGTCCGCACCGAGCGAGCGCACCGACAGCACGGAGGCGGCCGGGATCGCGCGCGCAGCGTCGCGGGCGGTCACGAGGATCTGGAAGAACAGGATGATGGCGATCAGCGCGATGATCGACGCGTTCCCGATGCCGAGCACCACGAGCAGCACGGGCAGGAAGACGACCTTGGGCACCGGGTAGTTCAGGAACACGAGCGGCCCGAAGACCAGGTCGGCCCGCCGCGAGCGGCCCAGGATCAGCCCAAGCGGCGCACCGACGAGAAGCCCTATCGCCATCGCCGCGGCCACGCGAAGGGCGCTGTAGCCGAACTGCGGCACCAGCTTGTCGAATTGCTCGACGACCTGTGCGAACGCGTCGAACGGCACCGGGAGGGCTGGCGAGTGCAGGAGCAGCGACATGCCCTCCCAGAAGGCCAGCATGAACACGGCGGCCCCGGCGTAGCCGAGCGCCTTCTGCACGGTCCGCTTCATGAGGCCACCCCGCCCACATGCAACGCGCCCTCGGATGCGAGCAGACGGCGAAGCTCGGCGCACTTCTCGTAGAACGCCTCGGTCTGCCGATAGGCCGACTCCCCCATCCCGGGGTTGTCGACGACTGCGGCGACGCGCCCGGGTCGCGGCGTCATCACGAGCACCTTGCGACCCAGATAGACGGCCTCTTCGATCGAGTGCGTCACGAGGACCGCCGTATGCTTCCGGTCCCGCCACAGCGCGAGCAAGAGGTCCTGAAGGTCCTCACGGGTCAGCGCGTCGAGTGCCGAGAGTGGTTCGTCCATGAGCAGCAGGTCCGCGTCGAGCGCGAGCGCGCGCGCGAGCGCGAGGCGCTGGCGCATCCCGCCGGACAGCTCGCTCGGGAAGAGGTGCACGAACTCGCTGAGCCCCACGCGCTCGAGGGCGTCCATCGCGTGAGCGCGACGCTCCCTGACCGGATGATGCCGGATCTTGAGACCCAGCTCCGCGTTCTGGAGCACCGTCTTCCAGGGGAGGAGTCCGAAGTCCTGAAGGATGAGCGAGGTATGGAGCCGGGGCCCCGAGACCGGTTCGCCCCCGACCTCGACTACACCGCCCGTGGGGGCGAGAAGTCCCGCGAGAGCCAGAAGCAAGGTGGACTTCCCGCAACCTGACGAACCTATGATCGCGACCGAATCGCCATCGGCAAGCGTCAGATCGACGCCGCCGAGGGCGGGAACGTCCGCATCGACACCGTGGTACGTGACACTGAGTGCATCGATGCGGACGTCCGCCATGTCAGCGTGTTCTGGTCGCGTCGAGGGCCGGCTACTTGGCCGGACCGCTCCACGTCAGATCGCCGTAGCCGATCTCGCCCTTGAGCAGCGACTTCGTCTTCATCCAGGCTACGACGGAGCCGACCGCGTTCTCCGTCGGCAGCTGCGCCATCGGGTAGGTGTTGACGGCATACGTGCTCTTGAGCGGCTCCGGCAGACGGGCCTTGTCGACGAGCAGGGAGCGGAACGAGTTCGGGTCCTTGTTCACGAGCGTGGCGCCCTCGTTCCATACGCCGAGCAGCTTCTGAACGGCTGCTGAACCGGCTGCGTCCTTCAGGTACTTCTCGCTGAAGATGAGCACGGTCTGCGAGATGTTGGCGCCGGTGGTGTCGTCGGCCAGGATCTTGGCGCCGGAGACCTGCGCGAGCGACAGGAACGGCTCGGGCAGCGCCGCGGCGGCGAGCTTGCCGCTCATGAGAAGCTCGTAGCGCACGGGCACCTTCGGGGTCGGCTCGGTCTTCACGTCGGCCGGCGCGACTCCGCCGGCCTCCATGAGCTTGTCCAGGATGTACTCCTGGATGGTCGCGGTCGAGGTGCCGATGGGCACGCCGGCCAGGCCCCTGAGGTCCTTCACGGTGGAGCCCGGCTTCACGACGATGCCGAAGCGGCCTTCCTTCGCGGTCGCCCCGAGCATTACCGTGGTGATCTTCACCGGAACGCCTCCGTCGCGCAGCAGCGACGCGGCGATGATGTCGCCCATGAAGCCGTCGATGGCGCCGGCCGTCAGCGCAGCGTCGCGCTCCTGGGCCGATTGGAACACCGTGATGGTGACGGTCAGACCGGCTTTCGCGAACAGGCCGTCACGCTCCGCGACCCACAGCGGCAGGCTATCCTCGGTCGGCAGAGCGCCGATCCGGATGGCGGCCGGCGCGGGAGATCCGGTGTTGGCGGCGGGGGTGGGAGCGGTGCATGCGGCCATGCTCAGCGCCAGGATCAGGCAGAGCGCGGTCACGACCATCTTGCGGGCGGTGCGGTTCACAGCGGTGGTCCCTTCGTTTGAGATTCAGGAGCAGATCGGCTGACGCAGTCGTATCTCATCGCGGATCGGAATGCCGGCGAAGCCCACACCCGCGTAACCCAACTTGTCGGAAAGCAGCCCCGGCACGATCTCAGTGATCGCGAAGCCGTGGCGTTGCAGGAAGTACAGCAGCGGCAGGTCGTCGTTGGAGACGGCCGCTTTGAGCCCGGGGAGGGAGCGCGCTGCGGCGGACTCGGCAGCGGCGTCCAGTAGCGCGGAGCCGACACCGCGTCCCTGCGCCTCCGGATACACCGAGTACATGACAACGGCGAGCTCTCCGCCATGGACAACGCAGGAGATCAGCCCGATCAGCTTGTCGGACTCGTCCAGGGCGACCAGGTTGTCGCAGGCGAGCACGTCGAAGGTCCTGCCGAAGACGTCGATGAGGGTCTCACCCCAAGCCCGGTCGCAGATCTCCTCGATCGCGCGCCGATCCGCGGCCACCGCCTCTCGGACGCTGAAGACCGACGTCTCGCTACGCGGCTGGTGTTCCGCGCAGGTGACGCTCATCCGGGCCTCCGCGAGCGGCAGCGCGCGCCCGTCGACAGGGCACAGGTACTGCGGATACGGGAGTTCGACGTGCTCTTCTCCGGGCATCAGGACCCCAGACACTCGATTGCAGACGGGCTGAAGGCGCTCACGCACCGGGCAAATCTTACTCCACCACGCGCGTTTCACGCCGATTCACTCGCGCGTGAGCCCTTCGCGCAACGCGGCGGCGGCGGCATCCGGGTCGACGACGTTGAGATAGATGCCGCTTCCCCACTCGAATCCGGCCTGCTCGCTGGCGCGCGGGAGCACCTCGGCATGCCAGTGGAACGGGAGTCCGGCGTGCTGGGCCGAGTAGGGCGCGTCGTGGACGATCACGTTGAAGGCCGCATCGCCGAAGACGCCGCGGATCGCCCGCGCCGCAGCAACGAGCGCGGCACCGAACGAGGCCCTCTCTTGCGGCGAGGCGTCGGCGATCGTGTCCATGCACCGGCGCGGCGTGATGCGCATGAAGTACGGCACCGGGGCTGCCCACGGGCTGTGTACGACGGTGATCCCGTCGTCGAAGACGATGCGGTCGCCCGTGTCGTCGGCCTTGACCGCGTCACACAACACGCAACGGCCGCCCTCCATCGCATGCTGCGAGAAGTTGCCGATCTCGCGGATCAGCATGTCCGGGACGCGGGGCAGCGCCATGATCTGCGTATGCGGGTGCGACAGCGACGCGCCCGCGGCCCTTCCGTAGTTGCGGAAGATGACCGCCGCGGCGAAACGCCCGTCATCGCGCCAGGCCTTGACCCGGTACGCGAGGGCGTCGGCCAGAAGCGCAGCGTGCGCCGGCGAGTAGTCGGCGAGCGTCTCGTCGTGTCGTGGCGTCTCCACGATGACCTCGTGGGCGCCGAACCCGGTGGTGCCCTCATAGGGCCAGGGCGCCATCAGGTCGGTTGGGCCGTCGTCATCCGGGTCGGCCACAAGCGCCGGGAAACTGTTGGCGAAGGCCCGAACCTCCCAGTGATCCTCACCGGGAATGGCCAGCTCGAGGCGCGACGGAGGCGTCATCTCCTCATGCCCGAGGCAGAAGGGGCACGTGGAGACGTCCGCCACCTCGTCCGGGGTGCGGAGGAAGTCGCGCGGACGTCCGGCGCGCTCGGGTTCTATGACGACGGTGACGCCCGTGACCGGATCGATCCTGAGTTCGGACACCGGATACCTCCCACAGTGTCGGCTGCGTGGGCAAGCATACTTGAACGGCGCCGACGAGGGCGTCCTCCAAGGGTTGCCCACGCTGGGCCACGGTCCTACAATGACCCTTGCCCTCCGGGGCGTTGACAAGTGCGAATACAGCTCCATCCGTTAGGTGAGGCTCCTGTTCGAACACAGGCCACTGCCCGGAAATGTCGAGAGACGCCAATGGGTAGAACAGCCCCCGCCGGCTTAAGGCGAGGGATAAGGTGGCTGGACCGGTAGTTCCGGTCCTTACGTCGGACAGTGCTCAAACCGTGACGAGGGATGCGAGCGTGACGCGAGCGAGGGCCACGACAGTGGCGAGCCCACGCCCGCGACAGGTCCCGCGGACCGATTTCCGGCGACCACACCCACGCAGCCCCCGTCTCAGCACAGATGGAGGGCTGTTTTCGTTCTTGTCTGTCATGTCGTCGACCAGAAGAGGACTGAGTGACTCCTTCAAGTAGTCGCTAGGTCCCGGCTCCCCGCCTTCCGCGGGCCGTCGGGACCGCCCCCCGACACGGCCCTGACGGATCTGCGCCCGCACTCGATGCGGCGCGCCCACGGCATGGGAGCAGCCATGATCTACATAACCCGCATGATGGGAAAGCCGGTGGTCGACGCCGCCGGCGAGACCATCGGCACCATCAACGACATCGCGATCTCGCCGGGCGAGGTCTTCCCGCGCGTCACGGCCCTGGCGTTCGTCGGCCCCGGCAAAGCACCCTTCATGCTCTCGTGGCGGAAGTACGTCGCCGAGGTGGAGGAAGATCGCGTCACCCTCCAGGTCCCGCGCGCCGAGCTGCGCTTCTCGTACCTGCAGCCGGACGAGGTCCTGCTCGCGCACGACCTGCTCAACAAGCAGATCGTCGACACGCAGGGCATGAAGGTCGTCCGCGTGAACGACCTCAAACTCTCCGAGTCCCGTGGCCAGCTGCGCCTGCTCGGCGCCGAGGTCGGCGCGCGCGGGCTGCTCCGCGGTATCGCTCCGGGTCTCGAGACGCTCGTCGCGCGCGTGATGAAGCTGTTCGGCCGCACGCTCGCCGAGAACATCATCGCGTGGAACTACATCGACCTGCTCGACCGCGACCTGTCCCACGTGAAGCTGTCCGTCTCGCACAAGCGCCTGCACGAACTGCACCCGGCCGACGTGGCCGACATCCTCGAGCAGCTCACGCCCGCCCAGCGTGCCAAGATGTTCGAGCATCTGGACAACGACCAGGCAGCCGAAGCGATCTCGGAACTCGAGGACGAGCTGCAGGCCGACGTTCTGGACGACCTCACGGACGAGCGCGCATCCGACATCCTCGAGATCATGGATCCGGACGACGCCGCCGACATCATCGGCGACCTCCCCTACGACAAGGCCGAGATCCTGCTGCGCCTCATGGGCGTGCGCGAGGCCCGGCAGGTGCGCAAGCTGCTCGGCTACCGCGAGAACAGCGCAGGCGGCATCATGACGCCGGAGACCATCACGGTCTCCCCCTCGCTCTCGGTGCAGGAGGTCATCGACCGCCTCCGCGCGACCGTCGAAGAGGCGGAGAACATCTACTCGATCTTCGTTGTCGGCGAGGGTCGCGTGCTGCAGGGGGTCGTCCCGCTGCGCAGTCTCATCGTCTCGGGCCCGGAGACCAAGGTCGCCGACATCATGTCGACCGAGTACTTCAGCGCCGGTCCTGATGACGACCAGGAGGCGGTCGCCGAGATGATCAGCAAGTACGACCTGCTCGCGCTTCCCGTCATCGACGAAGCCGGCCGGATCCTTGGCATGGTCACCGTCGACGATGCTCTCGACGTTCTCGAGCAGGAGTCGGCGGAGGACCTCGCACTGGCCGCCGGGCGCCCCGACTCCCGCTTCGGCGAGGTCGGCAGCTGGCTCGGCGCCTCCACGAGCTGGGTCATCTCCTGGATCGTGGCCGGGCTCATCACCGGCGGCGTCATGGCGTACTTCCTCGGGCTCTCCAAGGAGGTCTTCCTCGTGGCAGCGTTGTCGCTGCCGCTCGTGATGCGCGCTTCGGATCAGGTCGCCGGCCACTCTCTCGGACAGCTCATCGAGCCGGGCGAGGAGGACGGCGCCCGCGCGCTGGCGCGCCTCGGTATCGATCTGGCAGCCGGCGCGTCTCTCGGCGCGATCAGCGGGCTCGTCTCGCTCGCCCTGCTGCAGATCCTCGGCCGTCCGATGACCTCGGCGATCTGGATCGGGGTCGCCATCACGCTCACCATTGTCGTGCTCGCGCTCGTCGGAGCGATCCTGCCGCTCGGTCTGCAGCGCAAGGACGGCACCTGGCGCGCGTCGGCCACTCTCGTCTCGGCGATCATGAGCGCGAGCGGGGTCGCCCTGTACATGGCACTCGCGATGGCGTTCATCGGCGCGGCGGGCGTCTAGGCAGGTCATGGAGAAGACACTCGACACTAAGAGCCGCAAGCTCTGGATCCGACTCGGCCTGTTCTTCGCGGTCGTCGGTCCGGGCATCATCACGGCAATGGTCGACAACGACGCCGGCGGCGTCACCACGTACTCGATCGCCGGCGCCAGCTACGGCTACGCCCTGCTGTGGTCGCTCATCCCCATCACGATCGCGCTCATCGTCGTCCAGGAGATGGCATCGCGTCTCGGCGTCTACACCGGCAAGGGCTTCGCCGATCTCATCCGTGAGAAGTGGGGCATCCGCGTCACCTTCTACCTGATGATCGCTCTGCTCGTGGTCAACTTCGCCAACACGCTTGCGGAGTTCGCCGGCTGGGCCGCCTCTCTCGAGATGTTCGGCGTCAACCGCTACGTCTCGGTGCCGATCGGGGCGTTCATCGTGTGGATCATGGTCGCGCGCGGCAACTACAAGGTGGTCGAGAAGCTCTTCCTCATCGCGAGCACCGTCTACATCACCTACATCATCTCGGGCTGGATCGCCGGGCCCGACTGGGCCGAGGCGGCGCGCGAGATCATCATCCCGCCGATCGCCAACCAGCCGACCGCCTACTGGATCACGCTCGTGGGCGTCATCGGAACGACGATCGCGCCCTGGATGCAGTTCTATCAGCAGTCCTCGATCGTGGAGAAAGGCATCAAGCCGAAGGACTACAAGTTCGCCCGCATCGACACGGTCGTCGGCTGCGTGCTGGCGGTGGTCGTCGCGATCTTCATCACGCTGGCGTGCGCCGCCACGCTGCATCCGGCCGGCATCACCATCCAGTTCGCCGAGGATGCGGCTAAGGCGCTCAGGCCGCTTGCCGGCGCCAACGCGTCGACGCTGTTCGCCATCGGACTCGCGAACGCATCGCTGTTCGCCGCGTCGATCCTCCCGCTTTCGACGGCCTACACGATCGCGGAGGGAATGGGCTGGGAAGGCGGCGTCAGCAAGAGCCGCAAGGAGGCGCCCGGGTTCCACGCCATCTACACCGGGATGATCGTTCTTGCCGCTCTCATCATCCTGATACCGAAGATGCCGCTCATCCCGGTCATCTTCGGCTCTCAGGTCATGAACGGCATGCTCATGCCGGTAACGGCGTTCTTCGCGCTGCGGCTCGTCAACGAGCGCAAGCTCATTGGTGACGCTGTGAACTCGAAGCGCTACAACGTGCTCGCATGGGCCTGTGTCGCCTTCGGCGCCATAGGTTCCTTCATCATGGTCTCGGCGATGATCTTCCCGAACCTCTTCGGAGCGTGAGGGCTGTGAAGATCGCTCATGAGTGACCACGCGGAATCCCGCTGCAAGGCGGACTGTCGGGCGAATGTCAGGGCGGGTCGGCCCGCTCTGACCGGCGAGGCACGCACCACAGCGTCGCTCGCCGTCGCAGGGCGCGCGCTCGCGCTCCCGGGTGTGATGGGCGCGCGCACCGTGCTCGCCTACGCGGCCACCGCCGAGGAGCTCGATCCCGCCCCGATCGTGGCTGCTTTGCGCGCGCGTGGTGCGCGTATCGCGTACCCGCGCGTGTGTGGGCCGGGCGCGCTGGCCCTGCACTGGTGCGACGACGAGAGCGTGCTCACGCCCGGCTACTGCGGCATCGCCGAGCCGCCCTCGGAAGCCCCCGAGGCGACCGCTGACGAGTTCGACCTCGTGCTCGTGCCCGGAGCGGCCTTCGACGAGGCCTGCGGTCGTCTCGGCATGGGTGGCGGCTTCTACGACCGGCTTCTGCCGCTGCTGTCGCGCGAAGCGCTGGCCATCGGGCTCGCCTACGACCACCAGATGGTCGCCGCCCTTCCGATGGAAGCGCACGATGTGCCTCTCGGCGCCGTGGTCACGCCGACGCGGACGATCCTGCCGCGCGGGTAGAGCGCCCGCGAAGCCCGCGGCGCACGGACTCTCCGGCGCCCGCTAGAGTGCCAGCATCGACTCCGGCAGCCGGAACGGCCGTGGCGGCAACGGAGCCTCCGGGAGATGCCGCAAGCGGCTCAGCGTGACCATCGCGTAGCCGCGGGCCTTCAGGCCGTGGATCACCAACTTCAACGCCTCGACGGTCTGCGAGCGATCGCCGCCCCCGTCGTGCATGAGTATCACGGAGCCGGGCTGGACGTGGTCCAGCACGCGGCGCGCGATCACCAGCGAGCCCGGCCGGCTCCAGTCCTTGGGGTCGACGGTCCACATCACCACACGCTGGTGCAGCTTCTTCGCCTCGCGGTACACCGCCGCGCTCC
The DNA here is from genome assembly GCA_025361445.1 of Coriobacteriia bacterium. GTDB lineage: Bacteria > Actinomycetota > Coriobacteriia > Anaerosomatales > PALSA-660 > PALSA-660. The sequence goes on along the minus strand of JANYLP010000033.1, from coordinate 2,661 downwards.
TCGAACCCCCCGCAGGCCGGTACCAGACAGTCCTGGCCCCGGTGACCCGCAGAATCGTGTTCCTCCCGCGCCGGATCTGGCTGTTGATGACCGCTGGCGTCGCACGCCTCAACAGTTTGTGGCTCTGCGTGTGATTGCCGATCTCCATGCCTGCCCAGCGCACGCGCCGCGCGAGCTCGGGCCGTCTGTTCACCGAGTACCCCACCATGAAGAACGTGGCCCGAATGCCCGCCGCCCTCAACTGGCTCAGGATCGCGTCGGTGCTGACCGGCCACGGGCCGTCGTCGAATGTGAGCGCGACCTCCTTCGCCCCGGCCCATGCGGGTTCGCGGCGGACGGTCGCGGGCGCTCCCTCGGAGATGACGCGACGGGAGAGCTCGTCCCCGCTGACCGCGCCGACCACGACTTCGGCCGTGCCGGGCGTGCCGCTCTCCTCGACCGACTCGACCGGACCCGTGCCTCGGACCCGGCGCGGGGGCGGAGTGGCGATCACCCGCGTCAAGGCGTCCTCGACGACGTCGGGGCCGGCGGAGCTCACGATCTGCGAGCCGGCGCCGAGTCCGACCCCGATCCGGCTCTCCCTGCCGTTCACGCGGATGACGGGCGGTCCTCCACCGAATGCGACCAGGACCCGGCCCTGCATCGAGACGAGGTCACCAGGCACGCCAGCGAGCCGTCCCTGCCGGAAAAGCGCCGCGGCGGTCGTGCCACGCAGCACCCAGGAAGCGCGTCCGTCGATCGTCACCGGCACCGGTATCGGGCCCCAGACAAGGAACGCGACGAAGGCCAGCGTCAGAGCGATGGCGGCGGCCGGACGTGTGTGTCGCGATACGGGCGCGGTCGTCGCCGGGCTCTCGGTCATTCTGCGTGCTCGCGCGAGATGCGCTCCACACGTCCGCCGACGAGGCTGAAGAGCACCTCGCGCGGAACGCTCACCATCGATGACGGAGTCCCCGCAGCGGTGAACACCGTGCCGAAGCGACCCAGCGATTCGTCCACAAGGACGGTGAGCTCCGTGGGGAGGTCGTACGGGGAGACACCGCCGATGGCGTAGCCGGTGGCGGCGCGCACGGTCTCCGCGTCGGCGAAGTGTACCGACTTCGCGCCGAGCAGCTTCCCGATGGCACCGGTATCGCCACGCCGGTCACCCGCGACGAGAGCCAAGACCGGAGCGCCGTCCGCCACGAAGACGAGCGACTTCACGATCTGGCCCACCTCGCAGCCGACGGCTTCGGCGGCCAGCTCGCACGTCTTGGTCGATCGGTCGTCGAACGCTATCAGCCCGCCTTCCAGCCCGCGGGCGGTCAGGAAGTCGCGGACACGCTCGAGCGAGCCGGCCCTGCGTGGGGTCGGTACCACACCCGGGTCGAGTGTCACCGGGGCATCTCCTTGCTGCGCATCGGACTCGTGAGGGGCGCCGGGACACGCTCGCCCACCCGCGGCAGCTGCAAGGCCTCGAGCACGGCCTCGACGCTCTCGGTCCAACTGGAAAGCATCTTGAGTTCGAGTCGCATCAGCGGAGTGGTCGGATGCGGCCGCACGACGGTGAACCCCTGCCGCAGCAGGAACTCGACCGTGACGAGCGGGGTGGTCTCCCGGTCGGCGCTCTCGGAGGTCCCGTACGCCTCCACGACGCGCTCGCCGCGCGATATCAGGTCGCGGAACATGGCCTGCAGCAGCACCTTGCCCAGTCCGGCGTCGACGACCGCGGGTTCGACGTGCAGACACGCAAGAAGCACGGCGTCGCCGTCCGGGACGCCCGCCGGCATCGAGGTGACCCGGGGGAAGAACCTTGGCGGCGCGTACTTCACGAACCCCAGCGGCTCGCCGTTCTCGTAGGCGATCCGGCCGCACTCCCCCCACTCGGAGCGGACTTCGCGCACCCATCGCTCGAGGTCTTCCCGCGCGCGCGCTGGCGTGCAACTGACGGAAGAGGCTCCGCCGGTCTCCCACATGGCGCACGAGGAGCACGGATCGGGCAGGTCCCCGATCCTCTCAACGGTCAGTGTGCGTATCTTCCGCGCCACGAGCAGCCCTTCGCGTCGCCTGAGCGGCTAGTCGTCCTTCATCCCGTCCCGGAACGCGTCGACCGTGTCGCGCCAGGTCTTGCCCGCTGTGCGGGCGGCGCGCTCGCCGATCTGAGCGTCCTTGGCGGCCTTGATCGCACGCCCCGCGGCACCGCTCGCGCTCACCACGGCGTCGCCGGCCATCTCGCTTGCGGCCGACACGGCTCCCGTCGCCCTCACGGCCGCGGCGGCCGCCGTCTTCGCCAGCCCGCCCGTGGCGTCCAGCTCCTCCGGTCCGCGGCACAGATGCACCGCACCCGCGGAGTAGCCCATGATCGCCTCGGCCGGAGCGCTCAAAGCGCCGTGGGCGGCATTCGCAACCACCCCGCCGGCCACGAGCACAGCGAGTACCGCCCCGGTCACCGGGTCGAACTCGAAATCGCTCACGATCCCCATGGCAGCGTCCCCGGGCCCGGCGACGGGCATGCCGGTCCAGATGATCGTGCGATCCGGATTCGACCCGAACGCTTCGGCCGCCTCGCGTCCCTTCAGGAGCTTGACCAGCGTCGTCGACACGCCATCCGCGGCGATGTTGAGCCCCGCCAAGGCGATGAACGTCTGCGGCCGCCCGCAGTGCTGGTAGTCGTCGGGCGGC
>JANYLP010000028.1 GCA_025361445.1 Coriobacteriia bacterium | reverse complement strand
ACCGGTCTCACATAACGTTGGGCGCGTCAGCGGTGGACCGCGCCAGTTCCCTGTTGCTCACACCGTACGCCATCCGCTGGATGCGCTGGTTATGTGAGCCATCGGCGCTGCGATCGGATGTCGCATCCGCATGCCGCGCCGCCCCGAACCCCCGACTATCTCATCACTCTTGAACGCTGGCCGGACCCGCGCCCGCTTCATGCTCAAGCCCGACAACCGGTCTCACATAACGCCTGCGTTTCAGCGGCGGAACGCACCGCTTCCTTCAATGCTCAGACCTTCACGCCGCCCGCTGGAAACGCTTGTTAGGTCAGCCCGCCGATCCGATCGAGCAGCGCTATCGCATGCCGCGCCGCCACATACCCCCGACTATCTCATCACTCTTGAACGCATTCCGGACCGGCATCCGCCTCGTGGTCGAACCTGGCAACCGGTCTGACCTAACGTTGGGCGCTTCAGCGGCGGACCGCACGGCGTCCTTCATTGCTACAGCTTACCGCCGACCGCTGGAAGCGCTTGTTAGCCAGGCTCAGCGTCAGAAGCCATTGGTGAGTATCGAAAACGCGCCGAGGCCCTTGACCACGCCCAGGTACTCGGGCGCACCGCCCTTCGGGAACGAGAACACATACCCGGCCGTCCGGTTGCCACGGTACAGGCGCCGGAACTCGGCCTGCGTGTCGGCTCCCGCAGTAACCACCCACAGATCGGCGGTCGGACGCGCCTTCCCATCGACGGTCGCAGTCTGTCCCGGAGGTTCCCGATCATCCAGGTTCCTCCGCAAAGCCGTCGCGTAGCTCTCCAAACCGCCGCACGGCTTGTCGCACACGGCGCCATAGGCGCTCAGGAGTTGGCGGAAACGCTCCCCGGACATCCAGTCGCGACCGGGCGGGGTTCCTCCGAACTGAGTCAGCGGTGGAACCATGCCGCTCTCGGTCAGTCCATCCAGCGGCATGAAGGCGCTGATCCGGACAGGACAGTCCACCAGCTCGTACTGGATCCGGAAGTCCCATGGCTCCTTGGGCTCGTACGGGTCATCAGTCGCGAAGCAGGTTGCGACGACGGAGACTCTCGCGAGCATGGGGCCGAATGCGCGACGGATGTCGGCCTCGATCGCTGCCACGCTCTCCCCGCGCCGGGGGGCGAGAGCCTCCGGCACGACCAACTCGTCCACGGGAATCGCAAACGGCCCAGGGGTCGACGAGACCGAAGGCGACGGCGACAGGTGCTTGGCGATGGGCCCATCGACGGTCCGGGCACAACCGGACAGCAGCACGGGGGCCAGGATCGCCGCTGCGACCGCCGCGAACAGACCTGCCCCTCGCCTAGTCACCGAGACCCTCCTGCCAGCCAGCATCCGCCAAGACGCCGAGGTACTCCGGCTTGCCGCCGTGCGGGAAGGAGAAGACGTAACCCGGCACCTGATAGGCGTCGTACTGCTGAGTCAGGAACTGCTTGCGGGTTGAAGCGCCCTCGGTGACCACCCACAACTCGCCAACCATCCGCACCGGCTCCCCGAACAGCGTCACGGTGTCTGTGTCGCGCGGGGAGCTGCCGTAGCGCCCGACAGCCGTCGCGTAGCTGGTCAGGCCACCAAACGGCTTGTCGCTCACGCCTGCCCATGCGTTCAGAAGCTCACGAAATCGCTCCTTCGACATCCAGTCACGACCCGGTGGGGTCTCGTACATCTGAGTGATCGGAGGGATGAATCCGCAGTCTTCGAGATCCGCCACGAACATGGTGGCCGGGGTCAGGCAGTCGACGAGGCGGTAGTCGATACGGTAGCCGGTCTGCGCTCCCCCGTCGTCATCGTACGTGCCGAGCTCGGTGGCTTTGACCGAGACGGACGCAAGAAGTGGTCCGAAGGCATCCCGAACCGCCTTGGTCACCGCCTTCTCGCTATCGCCCACCACGGGGATCAGGTCATATGGCACCACGAGCTGGTCGGCTGGAAGCGTGAAGGGGCCCGGTTCCGTCCAGACTTCGGGCTTGGCCGTTGATGGTGCCGCTGGGCTCTTCTGAGCACAGCCTGCCGCTACCGCGCACACCAGCAGGAGCGATGCGACGAGGAGGCCCAAGACGCGGTCTTGCGTACTGCTTCGAGTCGCGGTCGCCAATCTCTTCCCCCCGGTCGAGATCGCAGGTCCTTGCTCGGGCTAACAATGCTTCTACGGTCTGAGTAACCCCCCGAACCCCCGGGGCCCAGTCTCGCCTATTCCATGTAAGAAGTCACTCCGAGGCGGACTGCTTCCGCCGGCTGGCCCTCCGCGCCGCTGCCTCTTCCTCCGCCCTCGCCTCGGCCCGGCGCGCCGCCCGCTTCTCCGCCTCGATCTCGATGCGATCCACGAGCCACATCTTCATGACGGACTGCCGCGTCACCCCTCGCGCGTTCGCCTCGAGATCCAGGTTGTTCACGATCCAGGTGGGCAGATCGACATTGATGCGCTTGAGCTCGTGACCGATCTCGCGCATGTTCTTGAAGTCGACGTAGGCGCTGATGTCCTCGCCGTCGTCGAACATGCGGTCGAATTCCTCAGCGGTGATGTCCTTCTTCGGCTTCATGTCCGGGCACCTCGTTCGGTCGTGATCTCCTGACGGAGATGATCCGTATCCGTTCGCCGCGCATTGTGATGACCGCGGTCCACCAACGGCCATCCAGTCGCCCCACGAACGTGTCGCGCGCCTCGTGCTGGTACGCGGAGCGTTCTCGCCATACGTGCCCGAGTCCCCACAACTCCTGCGCCTCGACGAAATCGATACCGTGCTTGGCCTTGTTCGCCGCACTCTTCTCCGGGTCGAACTCGAACTCGAGTGGAGTGTCGCCGTCAGGGCTGTATAGAAAGTATACCATTTCTACTCGGGTCCCTACAGTCCGTCCACCGGGCTGCGCACTTCGAGCCCGCCGCGCTTGAGCACGTGGGTGTAGATCATCGTCGTCGAGACGTCCTTGTGGCCCAGCAGTTCTTGGATCGTCCGGATGTCGTAGCCCGCCTCGAGCAGGTGCGTCGCGAACGAATGCCTCAGTGTGTGACAGCTCACGTGCTTTGTAATGTCCGCACGCCGCGCCGCGTCCCTGACCTCGCGCTGGATAAGGCTGGCGTCCACGTGGTGCCGCCCCTGCTCGCGCGTAGTCGGGTTGATCCATCGCTTCTGCTGTGGGAAGACGAACTGCCATCTCCATTCCCACGGCGCGTTGGGGTACTTGCGGTCCAGCGCGTCGGGCACCGCCACGTGGCCCCATCCGTCGGCTAGGTCGCGTTCGTGCACTCTGCGCGCGTTGCGCATCTGTGCTCGCAGCGCCGGCACGAGCGACTCCGGCATCACCGTGACCCGATCCTTCGCTCCCTTGCCGTCGTGCACCGTGATCTCGAGCGCTCCGAAGTCCACGTCGAGCACGCGCAGGCGAAGACACTCGGACAGCCGCATCCCGGTGCCGTACATGAGCGACGCCATCAGGCGGTACTGGCCGTCCATCGCCGCGAGCACGGCCCGCACCTCGTCGCGCGTCATCACCACGGGGATGCGCTGCGGCTTTCGCGCTCGGATGACGCCGCCGAGGTCTCCCACTTCGCGCCCCAGCACGTTGCGATACAGGAACAGCAGCCCCGCGAGCGCCTGGTTCTGAGTCGACGCGCTGACGCGCTTCTCCACCGCGAGATCGGTCAGGAAGGCGTTGATCTCGCGCTCCCCCATCTCCCCGGGGTGCCGCAGATGGTTGAATCGGATGTAGCGCCGCACCCACAGGGTGTACGCCTGTTCGGTGCGGCGGCTGTAGTGGCGGGACCGCAGCGCGTCGCGCATCTGGTCCATGAGGCGGGGCTCGGTCTTCACGCTGCCAAGCGTGCGCCGGGTGCCTTACCGGGGTCTTACTGCAGCGCGACTCGGGCCGAGCTATGCCGCCCTCGACGTTGTCCTCGAGTCCTTGGCCTGAGCGCGGCGGCGCGTACCGGGGCGTCGGGTACCTGCAGTGATGTCGGAAGCGGCTGGTACACTTGCGGCGGAGGCTAGGGACCATGCGCGAGACTCTCAAACAGCAACCGAACCGACGCGTGTACGTCGAGACGCTTCGCCGCATGACGCCCGAGCAGCGGCTCGCCAAGGCGCTCGAACTCTCGGAGATGACCCGAGAGGCGCTGCGCGTGGCGGTGGCGACCCGCCATCCGGAGGCGAACGCCGAGGAGCTTCGTGTACTGTACTTGGAGAGGCTCGAGCGATGTCGCAGACGCAACTCCTGATCGAAGCCGTCCGCGCGCTCGACGAGGCGGGCGTCGGCTACCTGCTCAGCGGGTCACTCGCCTCGAGCCTGCAGGGTGAACCCCGCGCATCGCACGACATCGACCTCGTCATCGACGTCGATGTAAGGATCGTCGAGGCGCTCGCCAGAGCGTTCGGCGCCGATCCGTACTTCTTCGACGAGGTCGCCGCAGAACAGGCGCTGGGCAGCCGGCTCATGTTCAACCTGATCGACACCCGCAGCGGCGACAAGATCGACTTCTGGCCCCTAACCGACGACCCGTTCGACGTCAGCCGTTACGCCCGGAGGATCCACGCGAGCGCGTTCGGACTCGATATCTGCGTGTCGGCTCCCGAGGACACGATTCTTCAGAAGCTCCGTTGGGCCGCCGCCTGCGGCGGAAGCGCGCGTCACGTCAATGACGCGGCCGGGGTGTACGAGCTCCAGTCGGGTGCCCTGGATGAACGCTATCTCGACGAATGGGCCGCGCGGCTCGGGGTCGCCGGCCTGTTGGACCAGGTGCGACCAGTCGCCTCGTCCTAGCGCCACGGCCGCTCGCTACCCCAGAGCGAACCCGCCGTGCTTCTTGAAGTGCTCGACGAGGCCGCCGTCCGCCAGAAGCTGCGCCATGACCGGCGGCAGCGGCGGGAACGGGATCGTCACGCCCTTGGTGACGTTCACGAGCACTCCGCCCTCGAGGTCGAGCGACAGCTTGTCGCCGTCGTCGATGAGATCCGTGTCGCACTCCACCACCGGCAGCCCGGTGTTGATCGCGTTGCGGTAGAAGATGCGCGCGAAGCTCTTCGCGAGCACGGCCTTCGTGTTGCTGTGAATGAGCACGAGCGGCGCCTGCTCCCGGCTCGACCCCATCCCGAAGTTGCTGCCCGCCACGAGGAACGCGCCTTCCGGCTTCGCCTTCTCGTAGTAGTGCGGGTCGACGTCCTCCATGGCGTGAACGGCCATGGCCTCCATGTCGGTCGACTTGAACTTGTGCTTGCCCGAGATGATGTAGTCGGTGTTGATGTCGTCGCCGAACTTGATCGCGCGTGCGTCGATCGTCACGGCGTACCGCCTTCCAGATATGGGCGCGGGTCGGTGATGACGCCGGTGATGACGCTCGCCGCCACCGTGGCGGGGCTTCCCAGGTAGACGAACGCGTTGGAGTTGCCCATGCGGCCCTTGAAGTTGCGGTTGGCGGTGGAGATGACGTTCTCGCCGTCGGAAGGCACGCCATTGTGCGTGCCGACGCAGGGCCCGCAGCCCGGCGTTACCAGGATCGCTCCCGCCGCCACGAGCGTCTGGATGTAGCCGGCCGCGATGGCGTCGAGAAGGATCTGCTTCGAAGCCGGGGCGACGATGAATCGCACGTCCGGATGCACTTTGCGCCCGGCGAAGATGCCGGCGGCGATGCCCAGATCCTCGAGGCGGCCGTTCGTGCACGTCCCGAGGAAGCCCTGCGCGATCGGGGTGCCGGCGACCTCCTCGATCGGAGACACGTTGTCGACGCTGTGCGGCTTCGCGACCTGCGGGCCGATGGTCGAGGCATCGTAGGCAAGCTCGCAGCAGTACTCGGCATC
>JANYLP010000114.1 GCA_025361445.1 Coriobacteriia bacterium | reverse complement strand
CAGCTGCCGCGCCGATGCGTCGAACGATCACGGAGTGACCGGCTCGAGCCCGTTGATGACGACCTTGAGCGCGAGGATCGCGTTGCGGAGCTGGGTGCGGGCGTTGGTCAGCTCGACACGCGCGGTCCGTGCCTGCGCCTTGGCAGCGTTGAACGCAGCCCTCTTGTCGGTGGCCGTGGGAACGGCCTTGAACAGCTCGACGGCCGTGGCTTCGGCAGCCCTTGCTGCGGCGAGTGAGGTGCGAGCGGCCTCAAGCTGCGTCAGGACAGCGCTGACATCCCCGCCGGCGGTGGCTACTGTGGCCGCGTGAGCGGCGACCCGCTCGATCTTCGACCCGATCCGCGAGGCTGCGGCATCGAAGCCGTGCCCACGCTTCTCAAGCACCATCGCGATCCGGTCGTGCAGGGCCTTCTGCTTGGCGGCCATGAACGCCGGCGTGTGCCCCTTGGCCTTGACGTTCGGGGCCGCGTTGGCCTTCGGGGGCCTGTTGCCGCCCATTCCGGGTACTGCTGACGCCGACAGCGGCGCTGCGACCAGTGCCACGAGCGCGAAGGCCGCGAGACCTCGCACCAGCTTAGAGTCCATCTTCATCGTTGTGTCTCCTTCCGTTCGGTCTGCGGGCCGTCTTCACGTCTGTCCCGCCCCCGCAGTATCGGTGCCACGCGTTGCGTGCGTGTTGGTGGTGTGTTGAGTTCCGGCTGAGCCGCCTGATCCGGACCGAGCACCGTCGGGGAGTTCGACCACGAATCGGGCACCTCCGGACTCCGGTGAAGACTCGGCGTGGACCGTCCCTCCCATGAGTTCGACGAGGCGCCGGCAGATGGCGAGCCCGAGCCCAGACCCGCCCTCCGCACGCGCGGTGTCCAGACGCGTGAAGCGCCCGAAGATGCGCTCGCGGTCCTCCGGCGGGACACCCGGACCGTCGTCGTCGATCTCGGCGATCCAGACGCCGGTACGCGCCTGCCCCTGCACGAGCACGTGCTCGCGTGCGTGCTTCAGCGCGTTGTCCACCAGCGCCGAGAGTGCCTGCAGCAGCCGCTCAGGATCGGCGAGCGGGGTTCCGCTCAGGTCGACCTCGAGCGTGAGCCCGGCTTCGCTCGCGACCTTGGCGAACCGTTCCGAGATCGCGTCCCCGAGAGAGGCGGCGACGACCGGTGCCGAGACGATGTCGACGGTCCCCGAATCCAGGTCCGACAGAGCGAGCAGGGTACCGGTGAGTTCGGCGAGCCTCTGTGCCTCGGCGGAGATAATCCCCGCCGCCCTCTGCACGCCCGCCTCGCCGTGGACCGTTCCGTCAGCGATCGCGTCGGCGAAGCCCCGGATCGAGGTGACCGGGGTCCGCAACTCATGGCTCACGTCGCCGACGAACTCCCTCTGCGCGATGTGCGCGTCGGCCACCCGCGTCGACATCTCGTTGAATGCGCGGGCCAGGTCGCTGACTTCGTCGTCGCCCTCCACCGGGACCTGCCGCCCCCACTGTCCGGCCGCGACGCCGCGCGCTCCTTCGGTGAGGCGTACCAGCGGCGACGTGATGCGCCGGGTGAGAAGCGCCCCGAGCACCCACGCCGCGAGAAGTCCGACAAGGACTGCGGCCCCGCTGGCGGTCACGATCCATCGGTCGGCGGAGCCCATGTCGCTCAGCGGCCGCGCGCCGATGAGATATCGGCTCGGCTGTCCCTCACCTTCGAACGCGACGGGGACGGCCACGACCGCGATGCGGCCCACCGCGGGTGTCTGGACGATGCCGCTGCGCGCACCGACGTCCGAGTCCGGCGCCGTCAGGGCGCTCAGGTCGTAGGCTGCGACCGAGGCGGCGCCCGCGGTGCTGTACAGCACCGTCCCACTGGCGTCCGTGACTGCGATCCGCGCGCCGATGAGCCCCGCTTCCACCTTGAGGAGGCGTGCCCGCGCCTGATCGGTATCGACGACGCTCCCGGGCAGAGCACCGCTGACGGCCACGCCGGCCGCTACGACCCCGGTCTGCCGAGACAGCTCGCTGATCCTCAGCGACACGGTCTGATCCGCCCACAACGCGTAGAAGACAGCCGCGGTGACGGCGATACAGACCGCACCCGTGGCGAACAGGGCGATGCCGACCCTGCGCGACAGCGGGCTGCTGCGCGGGCGTCGGGATCTCACGCGCCGGCCTTCCGAACGCGGTAGCCCACCCCGCGCACGGTCTCTATGAACCGCGGGGCCGCGGCGTCGTCCCCAAGCTTCTCACGCAGGTGGCGGACGTGTACGTCGACTCCCCGCTCCTCGACGAACTCGGAGAAGCCCCAGACGCGCTCCAACAACCGCTCACGCGAGAAGACCACCCCGGGCTCGGCGGCCATCGTCGCGAGCAAGTCGAACTCCTTGGCGGTCAACTCGATCGGGGTGCCGTCGACGCGCACCTCGCGTGTGGACGTGTCGATGACCAGGCCGCCGATATCGATGGCCGCCGCAGCCGCTACGTTCGTCTCCGCGTCACTCCTGCCGCGTCGCAGTACGGCGCGGCCGCGGGCGACGAGTTCCGGCGGGCTGAACGGCTTCACGACGTAGTCGTCGGCGCCCGCTTCCAGGAGCGAGACCTTGTCGAGGTCGGCTGCGCGGGCCGAAAGCATGATGACGGGCACGTCGGACACCTCGCGGATGCGCCGGCAGACCTCCGCGCCGTCCATCCCGGGAAGCATGATGTCGAGAAGCACGAGGTCGGGAGGGTCCTCAAGGGCGGCGGCAAGGCCTGAGACCCCGTCCGATGCCTGACGCACCTCGAACCCGGCTGCAGTGAAGTAGATCGTCACCAGCTCGCGGACGTTGGCGGCATCGTCGATGACGAGAACGCTCGGCATGGTCCACCCGTCTCCTGCGCAGTGCCGGATACCACTTGGAGTGTACCGCTGCATCGCCGAACCGTCCTCTGCACCCGCGCTCGCCCGTGCGCGTATGGGGTATGTGCCACCACGGAGGAACACGTACAGACTCGAGGAGGCCGCTATGCGATTCGAGAACGACAAAGCGAAGACCCACCCGTTGATCGTGGAGCTGGAGCCGGGCACCTATAACTGGTGCCGATGCGGCAAGACCATGACGCCGCCGTACTGCGACGGCTCACATGGGGGCGGCGACATCACGCCGCTGGAGTTCGTCATCGACGAGGCCAAGACCGTGGCGATCTGCAACTGCGGGCTCACCGGCACTCCGCCGTTCTGCGACGGCTCGC
>JANYLP010000064.1 GCA_025361445.1 Coriobacteriia bacterium | reverse complement strand
TGACGCTGCACGGCCCACTGGCCGTGGTGCCGCTGATCAACATCGTGCTGCTATCGCGCGACCTGTTCGAGGGGACGGCCAGCTTCGCCATCGCCGGCATTGTGGTGCTGACAACGCTCGTCTATGCCGTGGCCGCTCTGGCGCTGGCGGCGCGCATTTTCGGCACGGAGGCAGTGCTGTCCAACGAGCAGTCCGGCTGGCGCGACGTCGGCTGGATGCCGACGGGCGTGAGCCCGGTCCGCTACGTGCTGCAGTGGGGCCTGTTCGAGGTACCGCGCCTGCTTGCCGTCCACTGCGTGCACGTCGACGAGGACGACATCGCCGTTTTGGCGGAGAACAACGTGTCCATCGCTCACTGCCCACGGTGCAACGCGAAGCTCGGAATGGGCATCGCTCCGCTGACGCAGTTCTTCGAGCACGGGATCACCGTCGGGATCGGTACCGACTCGCCGGCCTCGAACAACACGCTCGACCCGTTCGATGAGATGCGCATCGGACTACTCATCCAGCGCGGCGAGTCCAACGAACGCGACTTCTATCGATACTTCACCGCCCGGACGATGCTTCGCCTCGCCACGATCTGGGGCGCCCGGGCGCTCGGTCTCGCAGACGAGATCGGCTCACTCGAGGCGGGCAAGAGGGCGGACATCATCGCGGTCGACCTCTCGTCGAGCCCTCACATGGTGCCGACCGCCGATCCGTACAGCGCACTCGTGCACACCGCCAACCAGAAGGACGTTGTGATGACGATGGTGGCGGGCCGGATCCTGTTCGATGGCGGCGAGTACACCACGGTCGACAAGGAACGCGCTCTGGCTCGTGCGCGCGAGTCGCGCCTCAAGCTGCGCGCCTGACGCCCCGCTCTCATCCGGCGACGTCCATCCGTCGCCCGTGTGTCGCCAGGCATCTCGGGTCTTTTGGGTCGCATGCTATGATTCCGACCTGTCTGCCCCCTCGTCCGGCGCACCGCCGGGCGGGTCCGAGATACAGTGGCCAAGGCCCGAACAAGAAGGTAGGGAATCCACGTGAGCGATCAGGACTTCTTCTTCGACGAAGTGCCCGAGAACAAGAAGCCGACCAAGCCCGCTTCCAAGGACGTCGCATCGACCTCGGCCGCTCCGGCGAAGCGCGCGTCGTCCGCTGCGCCGAAGGCCGCAGCGCCCAAGACCGTCGCACCTGTCGAGACCGCCGAAGAGGTAAGAGGACTCGACTCGACTGCGCTCGCGATCGCCGCGCTCGTCGGCGTGGTCGGACTTCTGCTGGGGGCGATCCTCGGATTCCTTCTTGGCGGCGCGATCGCAAAGTCGTCCGCCGCGGCACCCAAGTCGACGACGCAGACACAGACGCCGGCCGCAACGGGCTCGACCTCAGGAGTGGCCGGCCCCCTGAGCAGCGACCAGACGACCCTGCCCCCGGGGCATCCCGTCGTGAGCACGCCCACGACCGGCTCCGCAGTAGCGACCCCCACCAAGTAGAGCAGACGCCGAGGCCCCTTCCGGAGGATCACACATGGCGATCAACAAGGCCCGCACATCCCCGCTCATGAAGACGATGATCGTCGCGCTCGCGGGGACGTTCGTCCTGTCCATCGGCTTCGCCGGACTCTCGACGATCCCCGGCTGCAGCGCGGGCCCGCTCCTGCCGCAGCCGAACGCCGGCGTCGACAACACGGCCTCGACCGACACCACGGCCGCGCTCGCGGCGCGGTATGGCCAGCAGATCGCTTCGATCGAGGCAACGCTCCAGGCAAATCCCAAGAACTACGACCTGCTCGTCGCCCAAGGTGATGCGTACCTGAGCTGGGCGATCGATTACGTTGCGCTGACGAAGACGCTGCCGGATACGACCACGACCGTCTCGTCCGCGGTCTCGCTGTTCAAGCGCGCGCTGGCCATCAAAGCGACCGACGGCCCCGTGATCGGCAACTACGCGCTGGCGCTGTACTACTCGGGCGATACCACGGCGGCCATCGCCGCGGCCGTGCAGGCCCGGACCGTCGATCCCGCGGGTATCCAGAACATCTTCAACCTCGGCAACTACTACGCGCAGGCCGGCGACACGGTCAAGGCGCTTGAAGCGTACAAGGCGGTCCTTGCGGCCAACCCGACCGCCGAGCAGGCGGCCGCTGCCCAGCAGGCCATCTCACAGCTCGGCAGCAAATGAGCCGGTAGCACGCGATTCGGAGTCAGCGTCACGCTAGGCGGTCGTGGAGCCGTCGGCGTTCGCTACCTCGAGAGCGGTCGCGAGGTCTGCGGCGGTAGTGAACAGGTCGCCGAGTCGCGTGATCTCGAGGATCCCCTTCACGGTCGGGCTCGCGACCAAGACCAGACGCCCGCCGCCGCCGGAGTACTCGCGGTAAAGGCGGAGCAGCAGACCCAGACCGGAGCTGTCGAGGTAGTCGATCCCGGAGAGGTCGACGATGCAGCCGGGCGGCATCTCGGCCAGGATGCGCTCGACGTGGTGGCGGAACGTATCGCAGTCCGCGTAGTCCAGTTCGCCGCGAGCATGTAGCACCCAAACGCCGGGTCGCTCGTCCATCTCCAGCTGTGCCGACATGCGCGTTCCCTCCGAAGAGGCCCGCCGATGACCTGCTCGGTATATGCCCATGAATCGACCATATTCCCGCTCCTCGGACGAGCGCCGGGACGGTTACAATGTCACGAGGCATCGAAGGTCGGCCGGGCGAGACGGCAGGTGAGCGGCATGGAACTCCAGATCGATAGCACGCGCGTGGGAGAGATCGGCGTTCTCACGCTGACGGGCGAGGTCGACATCTACACATCTCCCGCGCTCAAGAGCGCGCTGGTCGCTGCGGCGGTCGACGGCTGCTCGGTGATCGTGGTCGACCTCAACGGGGTCGGCTTCATCGACTCATCAGGACTGGGCGTCCTGGTAGGGGCGCTGCGCCGCGCTCGCGAGGCGGGCGGCGACCTGCGCATCGTATCCGTCCAGGAGAGCATCGCCCGGATACTGCGCATCACCGGCCTCGACAGGGTATTCGCGGTCCACCCCACGCTCGACGAAGCACTGGGAGGCTAGACCCGCCGTGTTCAGCCTCGGCGGTTCCGAGATACTCATCGTGGTCGTGATCGCCCTGCTGCTCTTCGGGCCGGACAAGATCCCGCAGCTGGCTAAGACCATCGGCCGCTTCACGAGGGAATTCAACAAATACAAGGACATCATGGAGTCCACGATCCGCATGGAAGTCTCCCGTGCGGATGAGCCCGACAAGGACGAACCGACGGTCGAGGAGCGGATCGCCAAGGCGGGCGACGCGTCCACGGCGCTCATCGAGCGAAACAAAGCGGAGGCGGAAGCGGCCACATCGGGCGCCGACACGGCACAAGCTGCACGCCCCGTAGCGCGACCCTCTGCCGATGAATCGGACGAGGAGGACCAGGGATAGGCCGACCAGGCCCTACCTGACACACCATGCCTATCGGTCCCGCGCGCATGCCGTTTCTGAAGCACCTGGACGAGTTGCGCAAGCGCATCTTCCTCGTGATCGGTGTCCTTACGGTCGTGACGATCGGCGCCTACTTCTTCACCGATCAGATCATGTCCTTCCTTCTCGAGCCGGTGAAAGGCTCGATGGGAGGACTTCCCCCGGCGGTCTTCGACCCGCTCGAGGCGATGACGCTTCGCTTCGTCCTGTCGTTCTGGACCGCGCTCGTGGTCTGCAGCCCCGTCATCATCTGGCAGTCCATGGCGTTCCTGCTGCCCGCGCTCAAGCAGAAAGAGCGCCGTTGGCTCATTCCGACCTTCATCGCCGCGACAGTCCTGTTCGTCGGAGGTGCGGTGTTCGCCTACTACATGATCCTGCCTGCGAGCTTCGATTGGCTCATCCAGCAGGCCGGGACATCGATGCGGACGATCTTGCGCGCCGAGTCGACGATCACGGTGGTCGAGTTCTTCCTGCTCGGATTCGGCGTGGCGTTCCAGACCCCGATCATCGTCTTCTACCTCGTGTTCTTCGGCGTGATCAAGTACAAGAAGCTGCGCGAGAGCTGGCGGTTCGTCTACGTCGGGATCACGATCGCTGCCGCGATGATCACGCCCGACTGGTCGCCAGTCAGCATGGGCGCGCTGGCCATCGCGATGGTGATCCTGTACGAGGCGAGCATGCTCACGTGCCGTGTCGTTCTCGCGCGTAAGATCAAAGCTCAGAACGCGCCTCCGGAAGACGACTCCCTCGCGGTCGACGCAGTGCAGGCCTGACGCCGTGCATGAGATGGGCATCACTCAGGAAGTCCTGACCTCCGTCCTCGAGGCGAGCCAGCGCGCCGGTGCCACGAGGATCAATCGCGTCCGGCTGACCGTCGGCGGACTCACCGATGTGGTCCCCGATTCGCTCCAGTTCGCCTGGGAGTGCCTCACGCCCGGGACTCCCGCCGAAGGTGCCGTGCTCGAGATCCGCGAGACGGCAGGGCGGTCGGTCTGCCTCGAATGCGGCACGGAGTTCGACCACGACAAGTTCGACCGCCGCTGTCCGGTACCGGAGTGCGGCTCGTTCATGTCGAGCGTGATCCAGGGCAACGAGCTGCGGGTCGACGACGTCGACGTGGACCTTCCCGAGACCGACGCGAGCACGGACGCAACATAAAGAAGTGGGGCATCGCGTGGAAATCGACCTCTCCCGTCCGATACTCGCCCGCAACGAGGCGCTCGCCGACAAGAACCGGGCGCGCCTCGCGACCTCGGGCGTCTTCGCTCTCGACGTGCTCGCCTCACCCGGCGCAGGCAAGACGACGACGATCCTCGCGACGATCGGTCTGCTGCGCGAGAAGCTGCGCATCGCGGTCATCGAGGGTGACATCGCAAGCAAGGTGGACGCCGAGAAGGTCAAGGCGCACGGGATCCCCGCCGTTCAGATCAATACAGGCGGCGCCTGTCACCTCGAGGCCGACATGATCTCGCGCGCGCTCGACGCGCTCCCGCTCGATGACCTGGACCTGGTGATTGTGGAGAACGTCGGCAACCTGGTGTGCCCCACCGAGTTCGATCTGGGCCAGGGCGCCCGCATCGTCATCCTCTCGGTGCCGGAGGGCGACGACAAGCCGCTCAAGTACCCGGGCATCTTCGCGCAGGCCGACGCCGTGTTGCTCAACAAGGTCGACGCAGCCTCGTTCTTCGACTTCGACGAGACCGCCTTCGTTGATTCCGTGCGCCGCCTCAACGGCGCCGCGCCGATCTTCCGGATGTCGGCGAAGACGGGCGAAGGAGTGGGCGAGTGGGCCGCGTGGCTCGAGGCGCGCGTTGCGGAGTCGCACGTCGCTCACTGACCCTGTCCCATCGCCCGGGCGCCGCGGCTCGCGCTCAAACGCACGCGCCCGCGCGCTCGCGTATGCGCGCGGGCGCCACCCGGGCCGTCGCTTGACACGGGCCATAGTATGGAAGCCAATCGCCCCCCTTGGGGCGGCCCGCCTTGGGGACGAGGAGTCCGCCGTGGACCGATCCGCAGCTTTCGAACTCGTCAGCGCACGCATCCCTTCCCGCAACCTGGTGAACCACTGCGTCGCGGTGGAATGCATCATGGGCGCGCTGGCGCGGCACTTCGCTCTGACCGACGCCGACGTCGCGCGCTGGGAGCTTGCGGGGCTGCTCCATGACCTCGACTACGCCGAGACGGCGGAGCATCCCGAGAAGCACGGCCTCATCACCGCGGAGGAGCTCGCGGGTGTTGTCGACGCGGAGATCGTTCGCGCGATCCTGGGGCACGCCGACAAGGCGCCGCGCGAGTCGCTGATGGACAAGGCGCTCTACGCGGCCGATCCGACCACCGGATTCATCGTGGCAGCGGCGCTCGTGAGACCCGACCGCGATTTGGCGGCCGTGGAGGTCCGAAGCCTGCTCAAGCGGTGGAAAGAGAAGGCGTTCGCTCGCGGTGCGAACCGCGAACAGATGGACACCTGCTCGGAGATCGGTTTGACGCGAGATGAGTTCCTGACGCTATCATTGGCCGCCATGCAGGCCTCCGCGTCCGCGATCGGCCTTTAGGCACCCACGACTTCGCTCCGTCGCCCCGTCCGACGGGCCATGAAAGGACGCACACCGTGCGGCTTGTCGTCTCAGAGAAGAACATCGCGGCCAAGCGCATCGCCGAGATCCTGTCGGTCGGTTCGCCCAAGACCGAGAAGGTCTACACGACCCCCGTCTACCTGTTCAAGGGGCGCGACGGAGAGGACTGGGTCTCGATCGGGCTCAAGGGTCACATCCTGGCCAACGACTTCGCAGAGGAATTCGAAGGCGTCACGCTGAAGAAATGGGCGCTCGGGGCGCTTGCGGTCCTCGTCAACGCCCCGATCCTCAAGTTCCCGGCGGAGAAGGGCATCATCCAGTCGCTGAAGTCGCTTGCGAAGAAGGCGGACGACGTCATCATCGCGACCGACTACGACCGCGAGGGTGAGCTCATCGGCGCCGATGCGCGCGACATCGTGCGTACCGTCAACAAGACGGTCCCGGTTTCCCGCGTCCGCTTCTCGGCGATCACCCGCGACGAGATCGCCCGCGCCTTCGCCGAGCCGGGCGAGATCTCCGAATCGCTCGCGCAGGCCGGCGAGTCGCGCCAGGACATCGACCTGGTCTGGGGAGCGGTGCTGACGCGCTTCCTGACGCTGGCGCTCCAGAAGAAGAACAAGCAGTTCGGCGTGGTGCTCTCCGCCGGCCGTGTGCAGACACCGACGCTCAAGCTGATCGTCGACCGCGAGGCCGAGCGCGATGCGTTCGTTTCCGAGGATTACTGGACGGTCAAGGGGGCCTTCGAGGCTGGTGGCACTCCGGTCATGGCCGGGCACGCCACCGATCGCTTCAAGTCGGAGGCCGACGCACTCGCGGTCCTTACGGCGGTCGAGGGCGCTACCAGCGGCACGGTCACGGAAACGAAGCGGACGCGCCGCAAGGTCGATCCGCCTGTGCCGTTCAACACCACGTCGCTCATGGCCGCCGCGGCCAACGAGGGCCTTTCGCCCGCACGGACGATGCAGGTGGCGGAATCCCTCTACATGAGCGGCTACATCTCGTATCCGCGCGTCGACAACACGGTCTACCCGCCGAGTCTGGATCTGGGCGCCATTCTCCACACACTCGCCGAGGTACCTGTCTATGCGGAGCACGCGAAGCGGATCCTTGCCGGCAAACTCACGCCGACCAGGGGCCCGAAGGAGACGACGGACCACCCGCCGATCCATCCCACTGGCGCGGGCGACCCCGACAGGCTCGACGGTCAGGCCTGGAAGATCTACAACCTCGTCTCCCGACGATTCATGGCCACGCTCATGGGTCCCGCGTTCGTCGAGGCCACGCGCGTGGACCTGGACGTCGCCGGACAGCGTTTCGTCGCCAAGGGCGACATCGTGGTCGAGCCCGGGTTCCGGGCCATCTACCACTACGGCCTCAAGAAGGACGAGCATCTCCCGGCGATGGCCGAGGGCGACGAGATCGACTTCCTCGGCGCCACGATCGAAGCGAAGCAGACCCAGCCGCCGGCGCGCTACAGCGCGGGCAAGTTGATCCAGGAGATGGAGCGTCTGGGGCTCGGCACGAAGGCCACCCGGCACGACATCATCCAGACGCTGGCGGACCGCAAGTACGTTCGCAACGAGCCGATCGAGCCGACGAACAAGGGTGTCAGCGTCATCACGGCGCTCACCCAGCACGCGGCCCGGATCACGACTCCGGACATGACCAGCGAGCTCGACGCCGAGATGGACGCGATCGCGGACGGCAACGACAGCCGCGAGCGCGTCGTCGAGCACTCCCGCAAGCTTCTCTCCGACGTAATCGCCACGCTCCTCGAGCACGTCGATGACGTTTCCGAGAAGCTGATGAGCGCCGTCGACGACGACGCGAAGGTCGGCCCGTGCCCGGACTGTGGCGAGACACTGATGTTCAAGTTCTCGCCGAAGAACCAAAGCTCGTTCGTCGGTTGCTCGGGGTACCCGGAGTGCAGCCGCACGTACCCGCTGCCCAAGAACACGAAGTTCGAGGCGGTCGAGGAGATGTGCCCCGAGTGCGGGTCGCCGCAGGTGAAGCTGATCAAGTTCAAGCAGCGTCCCTCGAACATGTGCCTCAATCCGGATTGCACCACCAAGAAGGGGCCCGAGATGGTCGTGGGCATCTGCCCGGTCTGCGCGTCGGACCTCTGGCAGAGGTACTCCCAATTCGGGAAGCGCTACGTGCGCTGCGAGAAGGTCGTCACCGGCGAGTGCAAGATCATGTATCCGCTGCCGCAGTCGGGCGACGTCGACTTCCTCGAAGAACTCTGCCCGCAGTGCGGGGCGCCGCGGATCACGACCATCACAAAGAAGGGCCCGTGGACGCGGTGCATCAGTCCCGAGTGCCCGAGCAATCCTCCGAAGAAGGCATGGGGCAAGACGGGCAGCAAGAAGGCGCCGGCGAAAGCAGCCGCGAAGAAGCCCGCTGCCAAGAAGCCCACCGCGAAGAAGAAACCTGCTGCCAAGAAGAAGCCCGCGGACTCCTAGCGTGTATCTTCGACACGGCGCACTGAGAACGGTTCGAGGAGGACGGCGTTGAGGATAGCCGCGTTGCAGCATCGGCTTCGAACGCACGAGCGGATGGATCTCGCCGCCATGCTCGCGCAGTCGGAGCACGCGGCCGAAGAGGGCGTGCAAGTACTCGTCATTCCGCGCGTTCCCGGCCTCGCTGTCCATCGCGGACTGATCGACGCATTCGGGCGCAACGTCGAGGAGCGCGCGCCCGGAGTCGGGCTCATCCGCCCGAGCCTACGACACCCGGGCGACGGTCCGCTTCAGCCTCAGGCGACCGCTCTTGGCCGGACGCTCATCCTCGACGGCGACGATTGCATCGACCCTGCTCTCTTCCAGTCGGTTCAGGAGGCGGCGTGCGATTCGCTCGTCTGGCTCTTCAACGCTGAGGACCCTCTTCAGGCGGAGGCCGCGATAGAACTCGCGCTCGACGCGAGCCTGCACCTGGCTCCGCTCGTCGTCATCGCGACGGTGACAGGACACGCTCGTGGCGTGCTCGCCTCAGGCATCGCAGTCATCGTCCATCTCGGGGAGATCCGCTCTGAAGGCGGGGAGGGCGAGGAGCTGGTCGTGGCCGACGTCCCGTCACCGGCCGGGTTCGCCGCGCCGCCGCGGAGGCTACCCGATCCGGCGCCGATCCTCTTGCAGCGCCTGGCCGCGCACCACGCCGCGGGCATGCGGTAGCAGATCCCTCGAGGATCGAGCGACGCATCCACGTCGCTCCGTCGAGGCGTCAGTTGTCTTCGTGCGTGTTACAATCCGCTGCGCCGCGACGCGGTGCGCGCACCCGCGGGGGACCCGGCTCGCCGCACAGGTCGTGTGCTCCACAGCCCATTCCGGCACGAGGAGACCATCCGTGTCGTATCCGAAAGTGACCGTCGTCGGCGCCGGACAGGTCGGCGCGACGGCAGCATTCACGCTCATCACCCGTGACGTCGGCGACGTCATGCTCATCGACGTCGCCGAGGGCCTGCCGCAAGGCAAGGCGCTCGACATGATGCATGCTCGCTCGGTGCTCAAGTTCGGACCCAGGGCGGCCGGAACGAACGACTATGCCGACACCGCCGGCTCGGACGTGGTCGTCATCACCGCGGGCGTCCCGCGCAGGCCCGGGATGACGCGCGATGAACTGCTCGCCATCAACGCCGGCATCGTCAGCTCGGTCATAGAGCGAGCGGTCGCCGCCTCTCCCGACGCGGTCTTCATCTGCGTCACCAATCCGCTCGACGTGATGACCGACCTCGCCTGGAAGCTCTCCGGTCTGCCGGCGAGCCGCGTATTCGGGATGGGCGGCGTACTCGATTCAGCACGGTTCGCCTACTTCATCGCCGAGGCGACCGGAGCCGCGATCGGCGACGTGGAGGCGCTCGTGGTGGGTGCTCACGGTGATGCGATGGTGCCGCTGCCGCGGATGTCCACGGTTGCCGGTCGTCCGTTCACCGACCTTCTGCCCACCGAGGAAGTCGCAGAAGTTGTTCGGCGCACCGTCTTCTGCGGCGCCGAAGTGGTCGGGCTGCTCAAGACCGGAAGTGCGTTCTACGCGCCGGGCGTGTCGGTGGCCGCGATGGTCGAGGCTATCCTCGGCGACACCGGCGCGATCCTTCCGAGCTGCGTCCGTCTCACAGGCGAGTACGGCATCGACGGAGTCCACATGTCCGTTCCTGCGCTCCTTGGCCGCGGCGGGGTGCTGGGCGTACCCGAGCTGGCTCTCGACGCGGACGAGCTCGCCGCGCTGCGGGCGTCCGCGACGCAGGTCGCCGAGCAGATCGCGGCTCTCGAAGCGGCGCGGGCGTGATGCTCGACCGCACCGCGCTCACTGAGGCGATCTACCGGGCAGTCGGCGAGGCCGCCGTGACGCTGCGCCCGGACGTCCGGATCGCGCTCGCATCCGCGCTGGAGACCGAACCGTCGGAGCGCGGGTGCTCCATCATGCGACAGCTTCTCGAGAACGCCGACATCGCTGCTGCCGACGACGTTCCGCTGTGCCAGGACACCGGCACCGCATGGGTGCGCCTGACCCTGGGCGTTGACGAGCGCATCCCGGGCGACATCCAGCACCTTGCGGACGAGGCGGTCGCTCGCGCGTACGCCGACTTCGGCCTGCGGATGTCGACGGTCCAAGACGCACTGCTCGACCGCACGAACGCCGGCGACAACACGCCGGCATTCGTCTCCATCGAGCTGCGGCCCGGCCGCGGTGCTCGTGTCGAGGTCATGCTCAAGGGTGGCGGCAGCGACAACGCGAGCGCGCTCGAGATGCTGCCCCCCTCCGCCGGCATCGAAGGTGTTCGGGAGTTCGTGATGCGCACCGTCGAAGCGAAGGCGACCGGGGCCTGCCCGCCGCTGCTTGTCGGCGTCGCGGTCGGCGGCACGTTCGACACGGTCGCCGGGCTCGCCAAGAAAGCGCTGCTGCGGCGTATCGGCACCGAAGCCGAGAACCCAACCGCAGCCGGTATCGAGAGCGACTTGCTCGAGGCGATCAACGCCACGGGCATCGGACCCGCCGGACTCGGCGGCCGCACGACGGCACTCGCGGTACACCTCGTCACGGCTCCCTGCCATATCGCCGCGCTGCCCGTCGCCGTCAACCTCGGCTGCTGCGCGGTCCGTTCCGCCATTGTGGAGATCGCATGAGCGACGACGAACTCACAACCGCAGAACTCACACCGGTGCACGATGTGTCATCCGTGACGCCCGTCGACGCATGGAAGGCGCGCGGCGCGTACTGGCGTCTCATGCGCAACTCCGGCTTCCGCAACATGTGGATCGGCCAGACGATCTCGGGAGTCGGCGACTGGCTCGTCTTCGGCCTGCTGCTCCCGGTCGTCATGAACCTTGCACCGGGGTCGTCGATCGCGGTCGCCGGGATCATGATCGCGAAGATCATCCCGTCGCTGCTCATGGGGCCGCTGCTTGGGGTGCTGGTGGACCGTTGGGATCGCCGCCGACTCATGATCGCTTGCGATGTGATCAACGGCATCCTGTGCCTCGGCCTCGTCTTCGCGAGTGCGGCCAGCATCATCCCGCCGGTCGGCCGGCTGGCGATGATCTACGGCACGCTGTTCATCATGGAGATCTTCAGCCTGATGTTCGTTCCGGCGAAGAATGCTCTGATCCCGATGATCGTCGACGAGCGCGACCTCGCTTCCGCGAACGGGCTCTCGTACACGACGCAGCAGGTCAGCATGGTCATCGGACTGGTCGCATCGAGCGCCATCATCGCCGTGTTCGGATCGTTCTTGATGTTCCTGATCGGGGCGAACGTCCCGTTCGTGAAAGAGATCGTCGCCGCACAGCCCGGGCTGATCGGGCCGCAGGGCGGCATCGTGGTCGACTCCTTCTCGTTCCTGCTCTCTGCTGCGCTCATCTGGACGATCAAGGTGCAGCGCACGCCGCGGCACGAGGAGAAGCTGAACCTGCGACTTGTCGGCCGCGACATCGTCGAGTCGTTCAAGGTCCTTAGGGAAGCCAGGGAGCTGCGCGGGATACTGATCTCTCTCGGTCTCGCGATCCTTGGCGGCGGGGCGCTCACCTCGGTCGGCCTGTTCTACGTTCAGCGGCTGACGGGCAACGTCCCCGTCGTCGGCCTTGTGGACTCGCTCCAGAAGATCGCCGAGCAGTCGCGCGGGATATTCATGCTGGTGTTCCTCGCCATCGGAACGTTCGCCGGCGCCGTGATCACACCGTGGGTCGCATCGAAGGTCTCTCTCGAGAGGCTCTTCGTGACCGGTATCGGGGGTTTCGGCGTCGGGCTCATGGCGTTCTCGCTGGTCGACTCCTACGAGCTTGCCGCCTTCTTCGCCATGGCGGCCGGCTACCTGATGGCGCAGGGCAGCGTGGCCAGCAACACCTACATCGTCGAGACCGTCGCCGACAACGTACGCGGCAGGGTGTTCGCGGCACTCGAATCGATCATCCGGGTCGGCTTCCTCGCATCGGTCATAGTCACGGCTCCTGTGGGAGACGCCATCGGCGGCATCCTGACGAGAGCCGTCATCGATTCCGGAGGCGACCCCGCCCGCTTCTCGCTTCCGGGCCCGCGTGTCACCCTCATCTTCGCGTCCTTCATCGTGCTCGCCGCGGCCGCCTACGCCGCGTTCCGGGTCAATTGGCGCGCAAGTCACCCGGATCGGGTGCACTCCGATGTGTGACGTGCGGTTTCCCGCATCCCGCGCGGAACTCGCAGCGCTGGCCGTGGGCGACGAGGTCACGCTGAGCGGCGAGTTCTACACCGCTCGCGATGCGACCCACGCGCGCCTGACCGAGCTGCTTGAACGAGACGGCGTCCTGCCGTTCGATCTTGCGGGAGCCACGCTGTTCTACGCGGGACCGACACCGCCGCGCGCCGGCAGGCCCGCGGGTGCGATCGGCCCCACGACGGCGAAGCGCATGGACGCATGGACGCCTCAGCTGCTCTCCGCGGGGATCGTCGCGATGATCGGAAAGGGCGCCCGATCGCAGGACGTCGCTGACGCCTGCGCCGCGACCGGCTCGGTGTACTTCGCCGCGGTCGGCGGTGCTGCGGCGCTGCTGGCGCGGCACGTGACCTCGATGGAACCCGTCGCATGGCCGGAGCTCGGCGCGGAGGCTCTCTTCCTGGTCACGCTCGACCGGCTGCCGGCGTTCGTCGCGATCGACGCACGCGGCGAGGACCTCTACGCCGCGGCACGCCGCGAATGGAGGTCGTGAGAGATGCGCGGGGTCTTCATCACGATGGAGGGCGGGGAGGGCGTCGGGAAGTCGACGCAGGTCCGCGTACTTGCTGATCGCCTTCGCTGCCTGGGAGCGACGGTGCTGGAGGCACGGGAACCCGGCGGTACGCCCGTCGGCGACCGGATCCGCGGGCTGCTTCTCGACCCCACCGCGCACATGTCTCCTGCGACGGAACTGCTGCTCTACGAAGCCAGCCGGGCCGAACTCGTGAGCGCCGTCATCGAGCCGGCGCTGTCACGCGGCGAGGTCGTGCTTTGTGACCGTTTCTACGATTCCACCACCGCGTATCAGGCGTACGGCCGCGGGTTGGACGTCGACCTGATCTGTGCGCTCAACGCCACAGCGACCGGCGCGCTTCGCCCTGACGTCACGGTCTATCTCGCGCTTCCCCTTGAGGAAGCGATGCCGCGCGCCACGCACGGCGGCGCCGACCGCATCGAAGCGGAGTCCACCGCGTTCCACCGCAAGGTCATCGAGGGGTTCGAGCAGATCGCAGCGGCCGAGCCCGATCGGGTCCTGCGTGTAGGCGCGCACGGCACCGTCGCCGAGGTCGCCGAGCGCGTGTGGGCGGCTGTGGCTGCGCACCCTGCGCTTGCGGCCATCGCCGGAAGACGCTAGCCGCCATGCCCGCCAGCGTATTCGACGACCTGGTCGGCCAGGAGCGCGTTGCCGGCTTCCTGCGCACAGCGGTCGAGAGCGGGTCCACCAGTCACGCGTATCTCTTCGTCGGGCCCTCGGGTTCCGGCAAGCGCAGCGCAGCGCTCCTGCTGGCGTGTGCGCTCGTCTGCGACGACGGCGGCTGCGGGACGTGTGCCGCGTGTGCGCGCGTGCGCAGGGGTGCGCACCCGGACGTGCGCGTGGTATCGCCCGCCGGCGCCAAGGGCTACCTGGTCGAGCAGGTCAGAGACGAGCTCGTTCCCGACATGTGGCTCGCCCCCGCCGACGGCCATGCGAAGATCTACATCCTCGAGCGGGCCGAATCCCTCGGCGACGCCGCAGCCAACGCGTTCCTCAAGACGCTCGAGGAGCCGCCCCCGCGCGTCACGAACATCCTGCTCACTGACGACTACGATTCCGTGATCCCGACGATCACGTCGCGCTGCCAGGTCGTGCGCTTCTCACCGGTCCCGCCACAGCGGGCGGTCGCGCTGCTCGCCGAACATACGGGCGCTGGCGAGGACGAAGCGCTCGCCGCTCTGGCGGCGTCCTCCGGCGTCCTCCCGCGGG
Organism: Coriobacteriia bacterium; assembly: GCA_025361445.1. Lineage (GTDB taxonomy): Bacteria > Actinomycetota > Coriobacteriia > Anaerosomatales > PALSA-660 > PALSA-660. The sequence goes on along the minus strand of JANYLP010000064.1, from coordinate 13,921 downwards.
CTCTCGAGTTCCTACGCAGCCCCGCGCGTCGCGAAGCGCGCGATCACGTGCTCGCGGTTCTGCGCGACCTTCCGGTGATGGACGGTCGCGACATCCTCGTCTCGGCACGCGACCTGCTTCGTGAAGTGAAGGCCCCGCTCGACGAGCTGAAGGAACGTCAGGTCGCCGAACTGCGTGAGCGTGTCGAGTTCATGGGCAAGGCGGCACAGACGCGTGACGTGGAGCAGCGGCACAAGCGTGAGCTCACCGCCCGCGAGCGTGAGGCCGTGCTCGAGATCGTCGCGGTCGTGGAGAGCTGGATGCGTGACGTGCTCGCCGCTTCAGCTGGCGCGCACGGAGTGGCCAACCGCGACGCCGCGGACGACATATCCACCGCCGCCGGATGCATGTCCCAGGCGGCGATCCAAGCGGGTCTTGCCGGGGTCGCCCGTGCAAGGCGCCGCGTCTCGTATAATGTGAGCCCCCAGCTGGCCGTCGAGGTCATGCTGTTCGAGATACAGGAGGCGCGTACATGCCCACGATCGTGGGAGTCACCCTAAGGAACACACCGCCGGCGGTCTATATCGACACTGCCGACGTGGAGGTCGCCGACGGCGATGTCCTGGTCATAGAGAGCGAGCGCGGCACGGAACTGGGACGAGTCGTCGAAATGGTCGACGAGTCTCATACGCATCGAATCGACTCTTCGTTCACCGTCGTGCGCGTGGGCGGAGAAGAGGACGTCAAGATCGCGGCCGAGCTGCACGCACGTGAGCGCGCGGCCATGCCCGTCTACCGCCGCCTCGTCGCCAAGCACAAGCTGGACATGAAGCCCACCGACGTCGAGTTCCTCTTCGACGGCCAGCGGGCCGTCTTCTATTTCGTCGCCGAGGATCGTGTCGATTTCCGCGAGCTGGTTCGCGACCTTGCGGCCGAGTTCCACCTGCGCATCGACATGCGGCAGATCGGCGTCCGTGACGAGGCGCGCATGATCGGCGGACTCGGCCACTGCGGCGAGCAGCTGTGCTGTGTGCGGTTCGGCGGCGAATTCCAGCCCGTCTCGATCCGCATGGCCAAAGAGCAGGACCTTCCACTCAACCCGCTCAAGATCTCGGGTCTGTGCGGCCGGCTCATGTGCTGCCTGCGCTACGAGTACGACGCCTACAAGGACTTCAAGGGCCGCGCTCCGAAGAAGGGCGCGATCGTCCAGGTCGGGGACTTGCAGGCGAAGGTCGTGGAGCTGGACACACCGCGCGAGCGGATCACGATGCGCAAGGAGGACGGCTCGCGCGTGACCGTGGCGCTGGCCGATATGGAGTGCTGCAAGGGCGCCGGCTGCCCATGCTCGGTCAAGGCAGAGGCGCTCGAGCGTCAGATGGCGTCGCAACTCGAGGCCCCGTCCGCCGGCATGCGCACCCGCACGCGCACTCTGACGGAATCTCCGGTCCGTGAGGCCGTCGTGGCACCGAGCGCGACCAATGCTCCCAAGGCCGCGGCCGAGTCGGACGCCGGTTCCCCGAGTCGCCGCAAGCGTCGTCGCCGTGGCGGAGGAGGCGGAGAGGGCGCGCCTGCTGCACCCGCGACGGGCGAGAAGGCCGCGGCCCAGCCGAAGCCGGCCAGGCGCCAGCAGCCCAAGGGCACCGCTCCCAAGCAGGCTCCGGGAGCACCGGCGGGTTCCGATACCGCTTCCGCACCGAGTCGCCGCAGGCGTCGTCGCCGCAGCGGCGGCACGGGCGACGCGGGCGCGGCTCCGGCCGAGTAGGTCCCGAACGCGAAGAACGCTCTTGTTCGCCCGACGGCGCGCTAGGTATACTGCCGTCTTGCGCGCCGACGTAGCTCAGCTGGCCAGAGCACCGCACTCGTAATGCGGGGGTCCGGGGTTCGAATCCCCGCGTCGGCTCCATACGCACTCAGCAAGGCGGGGACTTCGGTCCCCGCCTTCGCGTTTCCTGTCCTGGTCGGGCAAGATGGACTATGTCGTTCGGCCGGGATCATCGTGAGGGATCACCTATGCGCACTACTATCCGTGGGTACACGCTCATGCGCTGGCTGCCCGCTGTCGCGTGGTTGGCGGTCATCTTCGCGTTCAGCTCGATCCCGGGCGACTCGCTCCCCAGCACGACGATCGACCTGACGTCTGTGGCCCACGTCGCGGAGTACGCCATCCTCGCGACGCTGCTGGTCTTCGCCGTGGGTGGCCGCCGCGTAACGATCGCGCTTGCGCTCGCGCTGCTGCTTGCGTGCTCGCTCTACGGGGTGACCGACGAGTTCCATCAGTCCTTCGTTCCCGGGCGCACGCCGGATCCGATCGACTGGGCGATGGATACCGCCGGGGCAGCTGCCGCGATAGGTGTCCTCGCGGTGGTCCGCAAGCGACGGCCCTAGCCCTCCCGTCGGGGCATGGCGCGTGTGTTGTGCCTGGGGCGGTGCCATACTGTTCGAGGGGCACGGTTCGGCCATCGGAGGTCGGGGGGCATTCGTGGGCACGCGGGTACGCGCGGGGTCGCTGATCGCAGCGCTGGCCATTCTCGTGGGGTCCGCATTCGTGCCGACGGCGATGAACTCGCCGGCACGGGCCGAGGCGTCCGTGTCTGCTCCCGCCACGACAGCGGCGCCTGCTGCCGTCCCGACCCTCGAGACGACGCCGTCGACCGATCCGACGCCGACGCCCTCCGTCGACGCCACCGTCACGCTCATCGCCGTCGGCGACCTGATGTGCCACTCCCAGCAGTTCAGAGCGGCTCACTACGGCTCGATCTACGACTTCTACCCGGCGTTTCGGCCCGTCGCCGCGCGGATCACGGCTGCGGACATAGCCGCCGGGAATCTGGAGACCACACTGCGAGCGTACGGCCCCTACAGCGGCTACCCCGCCTTCAGGACGCCGCGTTCCTACGCCGACGGCCTCAAGAAGGCGGGTTTCGACGTGCTCACCACGGCGAACAACCACGCCCTTGACGGCGGAGCGACCGGCGTGCGCGCTACAGCCGCCTACCTCGACAAGTTGGGCATCGCGCACACGGGCACGGACAACGACGGTCCGGCGATCGTCGAGCACGACGGCGTGAAGATCGCCTTCCTCGCCTACACCTACGCTACCAACGGGATCCACAGCCCGTTCCCGGGAGCGGTGAACCGGATCAGTCTCGCGCGGATGAAGACCAACATCGCATCGGCGCGCAAGCGGGCCGATCTCGTGATCGTCGTGCCGCACTGGGGTTCCGAATACCGCGCCACTCCCGAGGCCGCGACGCGCACGCTGGCCCGTGCGCTCATCGACGCAGGCGCGGACCTGGTGCTCGGCTCGCACCCGCACGTCGTGCGCCCGGTCGAGTCCTACCACGGCCGCTTCATCGTCTACTCCATGGGGAACTTCATCAGCGGCATGTCGGACACGTACACCGATCTCGGGATCATGATCGAAGCCACGATCGTGCGGCGCGAGACAGGGACGAAGGTCGCCTCGCTCAAGGTCGTCCCCGTATTCCGGGACCGGACATACGGAGCGGGCAGGTCCACGTATCGCGTGGTCGATATAGGGCGCATGCTCACGGCTCCCGACTCACACACGAGCTCCTACGACCGGACCCGGATGCGCGGCTACCTGTCGTACTGCCGGAGGATGTTCGGCAAGCTCCTCTCGTTGTAGCGCACGTCGAGGCTGCGCCGTCCGAACCGCGGCCACCCGAGTCGCGTGAAAGCGTATCGAGCCGCGCGTTTACTCTCTATTGCCGCGGATTCGGACCAAGTGCTACAGTCTCCCGACCTAGGCGCCCGGTGCGCTTGCGAACTTGCTTCAAACCGGGCGCCATCGTGTACCCTCACGGGCACGAGGGCATATCCTAAGCGGGCCGGGACACCAGCACGGGATCAGGGGCGATGGAGCCGACGTACGCGTTCGACTACAGCGTCATCGCGTGGTTCCTCATCGGAGGCGTCGCCTTCGTGTCCATGACGCTCGGGATGTCGCGGCTGCTGCAACACCGCAAGCCCGGCACGGTGAAGTCCGAGATCTACGAGTGCGGCGTCGAGCCGGTCGGACCTCCCTGGGTGCAGCTCAAGATCGGCTACTACGTCTACGCGCTGCTCTTCGTGCTGTTCGAGGTCGAGACGGCGTTCCTGTTCCCGTGGGCGGTCACCTTGAACGCGCTTCCGCTCTACGTGCTGGCCGAGATGGTCGTCTTCCTCGCGATACTGGCTCTCGGGCTCGTGTACGCGTGGAAGGAAGGGGCGCTCTCGTGGCGCTAGACCGCATCGCCGGCGAGCATTCCATCGCGTTCATCCGCAGCGAGCAGCTGTTCGACCTCGCACGCTCCAATTCGCTCTTCTACCTGAGCTATGGCATCGCTTGCTGCGCTATCGAGGGCCTGATGAGCGCCGGCGGACCGCGCTTCGACTACGACCGTTTTGGCATCTTCCATCGCGGGAGTCCGCGGCAGGTCGACGTCATGATGGTCGCGGGCACGGTGAACAAGAAGATGGCGCCCGTGCTGCGCCGCCTCTACGACCAGATGCCCGAGCCGAAGTGGGTCATCGCCATGGGCGCGTGCGCGTGCACCGGTGGACCGTTCCGCGAGTATCCGAACACTGTGCTCGGCGTCGACAAGATCGTTCCCGTCGACATCTTCGTTCCCGGCTGTCCGCCGCGGCCCGAGTCGATGCAGTTCGCCTTCATGGAGCTCCAGCGCAAGATCCGCGACAAGACACAGGAGCGGCTCGATGCCCGCGCATCAGCCCGCTGACGTCCTCGGCATCGCCGGGATCGCATGCACCGCGGCCGAGGAGGGTCTGGGATCCGTCGTTCGCCTTGACGCCGACCGGATCCTCGACGCGCTCGCGGCTCTCCAGACCGTCGGCTATGACTTCCTCGTCGATCTGTTCGGCACCGATACCGGCGAGCGGATCGAGCTCACCTACCACCTGCGCGCGTTCGCCACGCACGAGGACATCTACCTGAAGGTGCTCGTGGACTACGACGGCGAGGCAGCGAGCGTGTGGCACGTCCACCCGGCGGCGCTGTACCCGGAGCGCGAGGCGGCGGAGTTGCTCGGGATGTCGTTCCCGGGGCACCCGAACCCGAAGCGCCTGCTCACGACCGACGATCTTCCCCCGATGCTGCGGAAAGCCGAGCTCATCCGCGAAGCGGGGGAGGTGCAGCTTCCCTATGAGTGACGGGCACTCCTGGCACTCCGACGTCGCGCTCGAGGAAGGCCGCCCCGCGTACCTGCCCCGCGGACTGAAGCGTGTGCCCCGCGGCGTGGACGAGCTTGCCACCGAGCACCTCGTGCTCAACATGGGCCCGCAGCATCCCTCGACACACGGCGTTCTCCACGTGCTGATCGAGCTTGACGGCGAAGAGGTCATCTCGGCGGAGGCATCGCTGGGGTATCTGCACCGCGGAATCGAGAAGCTTGCCGAGTCGCGCCGCTACCACCAGGTGGCGACGCTGCTCGATCGCGCCGACTACGTCTCCGGCCTTCACACCGAGACCGCGTTCGCGCTGGCGACCGAGAAGCTCGCCGGCATCGAGGTGCCGTGGCGAGCGTCGTGGCTGCGGTCGCTCGCGATGGAGCTGAACCGGTACGCGAGCCACCTCGTGTGGCTCGGCACCTTCGGGATGGACGCCGGAGCGATGGCGCCGTTCCTCTACATCATGCGCGACCGCGAGATGATCCTCGACATCCTCGAGGAGTGGTGCGGCTCGCGGATGATGTTCAACTACGTGCGCCCGGGTGGGGTCTTCGCCGACATCCCTGCGGGGCTTGACGCGAAGATCCGGGCGTGGCTGCGCGTCGCGGACAGCTACCTCGACGACAACGATGCGCTGCTCGGCGGCAACGAGATCTTCCAGGCGCGCATCCGGGGAACCGGGCTGATCGACGCGGCGACCGCGCTCGCCTTCGGGATGACCGGCGGTTGCCTGCGAGCATCCGGCGTCGACTACGACCTGCGCCGCGACGTGCCGTACTGCGCGTACGGAGAGCTCGACTTCGAGGTCCCGCTGGGCGTCAACGGCGACAACCTCGATCGCTACACGGTGCGTGTCGGTGAGATGCGGCAGTGCCTCCGGCTCATCCGGCAGCTCGTCGACGGTGTTCCCGAGGGCGATTTCACCGCGAAGGTACCGAAAGTGTTCAGGCCTCCCGCGGGAGAGAGCTACGCTGCGGTCGAGTCACCGCGCGGCGAGCTCGGCATCCACATCGTCTCCGACGGCGGCCTCACGCCGTACCGTATGCGCCTGCGTTCGCCCGCCTACTTCAACCTCGCCATCGTCGACGAGGCTCTCGCCGGCGGGCTGGTGGCCGACGCGATCGTCACGCTCGGCAGTCTCGACATCGTGCTCGGGGAGATCGACCGATGAACATCGCCATCGAGATCCTGGTGCGGTTCCTCGCGATGGTGGCGCTGCTGCTCGTCAACGGCGTCGTGCTCATCTATATGTTGCGCAAGGTGCTCGGGCACCTTCACCTGCGCATCGGGCCGAACCGCGTGGGGCCGTTCGGGCTGCTTCAGACGACCAACGACGTCATCAAGCTGCTGACCAAGGAGGACCTGCGCCCCGCGGCCGCCGACGCATGGCTGTTCAACATCGCGCCGTTCCTTGTGTTCGTGCCGTCGTTCATGGCCTATATCCCGCTCGTGTTCGGCCCGGAGCTGGCGGTCACGCGGCTCGACACGGGGATCCTCGTCATCTTCGCCGTGCTCTCGCTGGTACCGATCGGCATCATGATGGCCGGATGGGCGTCGAACTCGAAGTGGTCGCTCATCGGTGGCATGCGTGCCGCGGGCCAGCAGATCGCCTACGAGATCCCGCTCCTGCTCTCCGTGCTCGGACCGGTCATGATGGCCGGCTCGATGGACCCGTCCGCGATCGTTGCGGCACAGTCCGGCACGTGGTTCGGATTCATCCCGCGATGGTTCGTACTCCCGCAGATCATCGGCTTCGTCGTCTACGCGATCTCTGCGCAGGCGGAGACGCAGCAGACGCCGTTCGACATGTCCGAGGCCGAGTCCGAGCTCATCACCGGCTTCGCGAACGAGTACGGCGGGATGCGGTTCGGCTTCCTGTACCTCGCGGAGTTCTCCAACATGTTCATCGTGGCCGCTGTCGGGACGATGCTCTTCTTCGGCGGCTGGCAGCTCCCGTGGATCGAGACCCCCGGCTGGGCTGCGCCCTTCGTCTTCATACTCAAGACCTACATCGGGATCTTCACGATGATGTGGGCACGCGGCTCGCTGCCCCGCTTCCGCGTCGACCAGATGCTCGCCTTCTGCTGGAAGCGTCTGATCCCTATCTCGCTGACGTGGGTGGTCGTGTGGGCGTGCATCCAGCGCCTTGCGTTCGAGGCGGCGATCCGCTGATGTGGGGCCTCGGCGTTCTCAAGGGATTCGGCATCACGATCAAGAACATGTTCCGCCCGGTGATCACCGTGCAGTACCCGGAGCAGCGCCTCCCGATCCCCGAGCGCGCGCGCTGGGCCGTCCACGCCGTCTTCAACGAGGACGGGACGCCGAAGTGCACTGCGTGCCTCATCTGCGTCAAAGAGTGCCCCGACCACGTCCTGCGGGTGGAGAGCTCCACGAGGCCCGAGGGTGGCAAGCACATAGATACCTACGTCTACGAGCTCGGCGCGTGCATGATGTGTGGCCTCTGCGTGACTGCGTGTCCGTACGATGCGATCGAGATGAGCCACGAGTACGAACTCGCGACGCGCGATCACTCGGACCTCACGCGCATGCTGCTCTTCGACGTCGACGCGGCCTCGCCGCGCCGCACGCCGCGCGAGGATGCCGCGCCGGCCCCGACCGGGACGGAGGCGGCCGATGCCTGAGCAGGTAGCCCTCGTGCCGTTCCTCATCCTGGCGATCGCCACGCTCGGCGGCGGAGTCATGGTCGTGCTGTCGCGCAATGTCGTGCACGCGGCGTTCTGGCTGCTCGAGGTCATGATGGCGGTGGCCGGACTGTTCATGCTGCTTTCCGCAGGGTTCCTGGCACTCGTGCAGGTCATGGTCTACGCGGGCGCCGTCTCGGTCCTGGTGCTGTTCACCGTGATGCTCACCCTGCGGCGGCGCGAGGACGCCATCCGCTCCCTGGACCTTTCATGGAGCGCCGCCGGTATCGCTCTTGCCGTGCTCGTCGCGGCCGCAGCAGCGATCGCGTCGTTCACGCCGACCCTGCCCGCTGCTCCTGTCGTGACCCCCGGCGTCGAGGCGTTCGGACGTGCGCTCTTCACCTCGTGGGCGCTGCCGTTCGAGATCTCGTCCGTCATCCTGCTCGTGGCGCTCGTCGGCGCCGTGTGGTGGGCGGGGGGTGGTGAGAAGTGACCGTCGGACCCGTGCCGTTCATGGCTCTTGCCGCAATCCTGTTCGCGATCGGGCTATTCGGCGCCCTCTCGAAGAAGAGCGCGGTCATGGTGCTCATGTCGCTCGAGCTCATGACGAACGCCGTCAACCTCAACCTGGTCGCGGTGTCGCGCTTCGTCACTCCCGAATCGATGGCGGGTCAGTTCACGGCCGCCTTCGTCATGGTCGTCGCCGCAGCTGAGATCGGCCTCGGCCTCGCGCTCGTGCTAGCGCTGTACCGGAAGCGCCGCACCGTGGAGCTCGACCACATCGACGAGCTGAAGGGATAGTGGTGGCCTGGGTCGCACTCATACCGCTGCTTCCGGCGCTCGCCTTCGTGGTGATGCTTCCGATGTCGCGGCGCGCCCGGAACGCCGTCCGCTGGCTGCCCGCCGCCGCTACCATCGCGGCGCTCGGACTCTCGGTGGCTGCGTTCTTCGCGGTCCTCGCGGTCGGCGGCGAGGAGCCGGTCTTCCGCGCTTCGTTCACGCTTGCCGAGCTCGGTGGCGCGCCGCTCGCGGTGGGCCTGCGCCTCGATGCTGTCTCCGCGATCATGCTGCTCGTCGTCACGATCGTCGCGGCCTGCGTGCAGATCTACTCGCTCGACTACATGCGCTCGGAGGACCGCCGCGGTTGGTATTTCGCCGTGCTCTCGCTCTTCACCGCCGCGATGCTGCTGCTCGTGCTCGCGGGCGACTTCCTGCTTCTCTACATGTCGTGGGAGGTCATGGGTCTGTGCAGCTATCTGCTCATCGGCTTCTGGCACGAGCAGGACGCGCCCCGCTCCGCTTCCATCAAGGCGTTCCTGACGACTCGCGTGGGCGATGTCGGCTTCGCCATCGGGCTCGCGGCGATGTGGGCCTCGGCGAAGTCGTTCGACTTTGCCGTCGTGCTGCACGGTTTCGAGTGGACCGTTCCCGCGGCGACGGTGGTCGCGCTCGGACTGCTCTTCGGAGCGATGGGGAAGTCGGCGCAGGTGCCGCTCCACGTCTGGCTCCCGGATGCGATGGCAGGTCCGACACCTGCCTCCGCGCTCATCCACGCCGCGACGATGGTCGCCGCCGGTGTCTACCTCGTAGCCCGCGCGCTGCCGATCTTCCATGAGGCGGCGCCCTGGGTGCTGCAGCTGGTCATGGCGATCGGGGTGACCACCGCGTTGCTCGGCGCGCTGCTCGCCGTGGTGCAGCACGACATCAAGAAGGTGCTCGCGTACTCCACGATCAGCCAGCTCGGCTACATGTTCATAGCGCTCGGGGCGGGAAGCGAGATCGCTGCGCTCTTCCACCTGACGACTCACGCCTTCTTCAAGTCGCTTCTATTCCTCGGCGCCGGCGCGATCATCCACGCCACCCACACCCAGGACATGCGCGAGATGGGCGGCCTGCGCCGCTCGATGCCGTGGACGACCACGGTCTTCGTCGCAGGTGCCCTCGCGCTTTCCGGCGTCTTCCCCTTCTCCGGCTTCTGGAGCAAAGACGACATCCTGATGGTGCTCTACACCGGCGGGCACTGGTATGCGCTCGTTGCCGCGCTCGCGGTCGCCGGCCTCACGGCCTTCTACATGACGCGCGTGTGCGTGCGGGTCTTCGGCGGAAGCGAGAAGGCGCACGCCCACGAGGCACACCCGGCGATGCTCGTTCCCATGGCGCTTCTTGCGGCCATCACCGTCGTGGTGGGCTTCACGTCCCCCGCGTTCGCCGGGTTCCTCGGCGAGGCGAAGGGCTGGCCGGATCTCGGCATGGCGGCCGTTGGCACTCTGGCGGCGCTCGCGGGCATCGGGGCGGGCGTGTGGGTGTTCGGTCTCGGGAAGGTCGACACCGCTGTGCTGAAGCGACGCCTTCCCCGCGTCTACGCCGCCTTCGTGAACAAGTTCTACTTCGACACCGTCTACGGGATCGTCTTCGTGGGCGCCTACGCGCACCTGTCCGGTTGGCTGGCGCGCTTCGACGTGTCGCTGATCGACGGCGCGGTCAACGGCATCGCGAGCGCGTGGTCGAAGGTGTCGTCGGTGGCATGGAGCGCCGACGTCCGTCTGATCGACGGCGCCGTGAATGGCCTCGCTGGCGCGGTCACTCGCGCGGGCGGGCGAATGCGGACGCTTCAGGCAGGCGCGGTGCAGGGGTATCAGCGCCTCGCGTACGGTGCGTTGCTCGTGCTCCTGGGCGCCTCGCTGCTGGTGCCCTTCGTTGGAACGACGGTCGCGCTCGCTGGCGGCGCTGTCGCGTTGCTGCTCATGGGTGTTCTCGTCGTTAGAGGGGCGTAGATGTCGCTTATCCCGGGTCTTCTGTCGGCCATCGTGTTCCTCCCGCTCGCGGGGGCCGTCATCGTGCCCATTGCCGCGCGGTTGGCTCCGGGCGCCGCGAAGTGGATCGCGCTGGCGGTCGCAGCAGTCGGTCTCGCCATGACCGTCGTCCTGGTGGCGGGCTTCGACGTATCCGCGGCCGGCATGCAGGCCGTGACGAACGTCTCGTGGGTGGAGCAGGCGGGAATCCGCTATCACCTCGGCGTCGACGGCATCTCGCTCGCGATGCTCGCGCTGTCGTCGCTGCTCGGCCTGATCGCCGTCATCGCCTCGTGGAAGATCACCGAGCGGGCGCCGGCCTACTTCGCGATGTTGCTCCTGCTCCAGGTGGGCATGAACGGCGTCTTCGTGGCGCTCGACTTCGTGCTCTTCTACGTGTTCTGGGAACTCGTGCTCGTCCCGATGTTCTTCCTCATCGGGATGTGGGGCGGCGCCCGGCGCGACTACGCGAGCGTGAAGTTCTTCATCTACACGCTCGCCGGTTCGGTGTTCATGCTCATCGGGATCATCGCGCTGTACCTCTCCGCCGGCACGTTCGACATGGTGGAGCTCGCGGCGAAGGGCGCCTCCGGCGCCTTCGGCATCGGGTTCCAGAACTGGGTGTTCCTCGCGTTCTTCCTCGGCTTCGCCGTGAAGGTGCCGGTCTGGCCGCTGCACACGTGGTTGCCCGATGCGCACGTCGAGGCGCCGACCGCGGCGTCCGTGCTGCTGGCCGGCATCCTGCTCAAGATGGGCACCTACGGGTTCATCCGCGTATCGCTCCCGATGCTGCCGCAGGCGGCGGCCGCCTGGGCGCCGTGGATCTCGGTGCTGGCGGCGATCTCGATCGTCTACGGGGCTGCTGTCGCGTTCGCCCAGACCGACTTGAAGAAGCTCGTCGCGTACTCCTCCGTCTCCCACATGGGCTTCGTGATGCTGGGGATCTTCTCGCTCACCGCGGCCGGCCTCAACGGCGCTGTGGCGGTCATGTTCAGCCACGGCGTGGTCACCGGCATGCTGTTCCTCATCGTCGGCATCGTGTACGACCGGGCGCACACGCGAGAGATCGCCAAGATCGGCGGACTGTCCCAGGCGATGCCGGTCACGGGAGGCCTACTCGCCTTCGCCGCCTTCGCCTCGCTCGGGCTTCCGGGACTCTCCGGCTTCGTCGGCGAGTTCCTGTCGCTTGTCGGTTCCTGGCAGTCAGCCGTCATTCCGCAGTGGGTCACGATCGTCGCCGCGATCGGCGTCCTGCTGGCGGCGGCCTACACGTTGTGGATGGTTCTGCGCGTCGTGCTGGGGAAGCCGACCGAGACGGTCACGGGACTTCCCGATGCCACGCCGCGTGAGATCGGTATGCTCGTTCCGCTCATCGCGCTGACGGTCATCGTCGGCGTCTGGTGGTCCTCTCTGCTCGCCTTTGTGGACCCCGCAGTAAGAGCGCTCGTCGCCGTCATCACGAAAGCCGTGTGACCGATGTCCGATCTCGTCCTCATAGTCCCCGAGGCGTTCCTGCTACTCGGCGCGCTCGTCGCGCTGTTCGCGGACGTGCTCGCACGCGGGCACGCACGGGCGGGCGCGTGGATCGGGGCCGTGGCCGCCATTCTTGCGACGGCCGCCGCGCTGTGGGCGGGTCAGGGTGCGCCAGCGCTGTTCGTCGGGCAGTTCGCGGTGGACGGTGCGGCCCAGGTCGCCCGCGTGGCCACAGGGCTTCTGACGGCTGCGTTCCTGGTGTGGTTGGCCGTTGTGGGACTGCAGCGGGGCAGCGTGCGGGACTTCACGGCACTCGTCCTGTTCTCGGCGCTCGGCGCGATGCTCATGGCCGCGGCCCGCGACTGGGTCGTCATGATGCTCGCGCTCGAGGTCGCGACGATGCCCGCCTACGTACTCATGGGCTTCGACCGCTCGGACGTGAGAGGGCTCGAGGGCGCGCTCAAGTACTTCCTCCTCTCGATGGTCGCGAGCCTGCTGTTCCTCTACGGTCTGTCGTTCGTCATCGGCATGTCCGGGGCGACCGCGATGGGCGCCACGAAGCTTCAGCCCGGCCTCGTCGGCGCGCTGGCGGCGGCGTTCCTGACCGCGGGGATGCTGGCCAAGCTGTCGGCTGCGCCGTTCCAGTGGTGGGCGCCGGATGCGTATGCGGGTGCTCCCGCCGCGTCGGTCGCCTTCGTGTCCGCCGTGCCGAAGGTTGCGGGCGTCGTCGCGTTCGCGCGGGTCGTGCTGGTACTCGCACCCCAGGCGCCGTCGCTTCCGCTGCTGCTCATCGGCGCCGCGGTGCTCTCGATGATCATCGGGAACCTTGCGGCGTATCCGCAGACCGACGTCCGACGCTTGATGGCGTACTCAGGCGTCGCGCACGCCGGGTACCTGCTCGTGGGTCTGGCCGCGGGAGGGGAGGCCGGTGCTCGGGCCGCGCTCTTCTACGGGATCGCGTATGCGGTGCCGTCGCTCGGGGTGATGCTCGTGGCAGCGACCGTGGGCAACACGCTCGGTGAGTTCCGCGGCCTTGCCGCGCGCCGTCCGTTCCTCGCTTGGGCAACCGTACTGATGCTGATATCGCTCATCGGTATCCCGCCGCTCGCGGGCTTCACCGGCAAGTTGTTCCTGTTCACCGCTGCGATGGGCGGCGGCCTCGTGCCGCTCTCGGTGTTCGCGGTGGTGATGAGTGCGGTGTCCGCGGGCTTCTACTTCCGGATCGTCCGCGCCATGTTCTTCGACTCGGCGGCGCAGGACCTGCAGGCACCGCGCGTCCCCGCGGGCGCTGCAGCCGTGGTGGCGCTGTGCTGCGCGGCGGTGATCGGCATCGGCGTCGCAGCGGGTCCGTTGCTGAGCGCGATCTCGTTCACCGCCAAATAGTCGCCCCCGGCGCGTACATCGCTGCGATAGGCCCATGCGATTCCTGTGTGGACGCGCGCCGCCGGGCACCGCTGGGGGTACGCTCTCCTCAGTGAGTCCACGGATCGAGCGGGAGGCATCATGAGCGACATCGGTGGGCAGGATCCCGGCCGGTACGGCGTTCCTGTGCCGGGGGCGCCTCTGTCTGGTGACACGGCCCCGGTGGTCAGCCAGCCGGCCTACCCGCCGGGATACCCGCAGGCGGCCTATCCGTATCAGCAGCACCCGGCTGTGCCGCAGCCGGCGCCGCAAGTTCGCAAGCGCGGGGGCGGGCGCACGATCGCCGTCGCGCTTCTCGGCGCTGTGGTCGGTGGGGCCATCTTCGCGGGTGGCTTCTACTTCGCGGGTTGGGCTCGCCCGGCTGCGCCCGACGCGACCTCGCGGATCCTGACCACTAGGACCGTGATCGCCACTGATACGCTC